>JACQRC010000105.1 GCA_016206665.1 Candidatus Omnitrophota bacterium
AGATCACCGCGACCTCCGGCCCGGCGATCGAGCGCGCCGGGGATCTCATCGGCATCCTGACGAATCTGGAGGCGGGGGACCTGCTCTTCATCGACGAGATTCACCGCCTGTCCAAAGTCGTCGAGGAATTTCTCTACTCCGCCATGGAGAATTTCCAGATCGATTTTGTGATCGACAAGGGCCCCTACGCGAAGACGATCAAGTTCCAACTGAAACCCTTCACGCTGATTGGCGCCACGACGCGCTCCGGGCTGCTGTCGGCGCCGTTGCGGAGCCGATTCGGCATGCTCTACCATCTGGAGTTCTATCAACCGGAGGATCTGGAGCAGATCGTCGAGCGCTCGGCGAAGATCCTGGGCATCACGCTGGAGGCCGGGGCGGCGCGCGCGATCGCTCAGCGCGCCCGCGGCACGCCGCGCGTCGCCAACCGGTTGTTGCGGCGGGTGCGCGACTACGCGCAGGTCAAGGCCCGCGGACGCTTGACCGCATCCATCGCCGGCGAGGCGCTGACCGCCCAGGGGATCGATGCGGTCGGCCTCGACGGAATCGACCGCAAGGTCCTGCAGGCCATCATCGAGTTTTACAACGGCGGGCCGGTGGGGATCGAATCGCTGGCGGCGGCGCTGAATGAGGAACCGGACACGATCGTGGATGTGGTGGAGCCGTACCTGTTGTCGATCGGCTTCATGAAGCGGACCGCCCGGGGCCGCAAGGCCACGCGGCTCGCCTTCCGCCACCTGGCGGAGGGGTCATCCACCGCGCCCCGGGAGCTCTTCCAGTCCCCCTCGGATGACTGAGTTCCACCACGTCGGCCGCTGGCTCATCCTGTGGGGCGCGCTCCTCGTCATCGCGGGTGCGATGCTGCTGGTCCTGCCGAAGCTGCCCTGGCTGGGCCGCCTGCCGGGCGACATCCTGATTCAGCGCGAGCGGACGACCTTCTATGTTCCCCTGGCGACGTCGCTGTTGCTGAGCCTCCTGCTCTCCTTGGGGCTGTGGCTGTTTCGGCGATGAGGCGTTCGCATCCGGGGCGGCGGTGGCTGGTGGGTGCGGTGGCGGCGGCCGTGTGTCTGCTGCCGTTGCCTGGCGCGGCCCAGCCAACCACCGTGCCGTCGGCACCCCTCATCCGCGTGGCGATCGCCCAAGCGATTGATGAGGCGCAGCTGGCCATCCGCGGCCGGTTCAAGATCGTGACGCTCAACACGGCCGAGACGCTGCATGAAGGCCGCTCTCTCAAGCGGACCACCATCATCCCCCTGGTGAGCGGCCTGCAACTGGGGAAGCTGTCCCTGCCCGTCTTCGGCGTGCGCATCGAGCCGGAGCAGGATGCCTCGATCCTGATCAACGGGCGCCGGTTCCGCGGAGCGGTGGAGATCATCCGCCAGCAGAATCTGACTCTGCTCATCATCAACCACATCAACCTCGACGCCTATCTCTATGGCGTACTCTATCACGAAGTCTCGCATCGCTGGCCGGTCGAGGTGTTGAAGGCCCAGGCGATTGCCGCGCGCACCTACGCCATCTATCAAAATCTGCACAACGCCGGCAAGGATTTCGACGTGACCGCCGACATCTACTCCCAGGTCTACGGCGGCCGCAGCTCGGAGCAGCGCAAGACCAACCGGGCCGTGGATCAGACGCGCGGCCTCGTCTTGACCTATCGCGGCGAGCTGTTTCCGACCTATTATCACGCCACCTGCGGCGGGCGGACCGAGTCTGCCAAGGAATTGTGGCAGACCGATTTGCCGCCGCTGTCCGGTGCGGCGTGCCCCTACTGCACGGCCTCGCCGCACTACCGCTGGCACGCGGCCATCGAGGCCGACCGGCTCGGACGGCTGCTGGGGCATGGCGGGTATCAGGTGGGCGAGGTGGCGGCGGTTGAGCCGGTCGACTATACGCCGTCGGGCCGGATCAAAACGCTGCGGGTGCGCGGGAGCGTGTCGACGGCAACACTTTCCGGCAAGGCGTTTCGTGAGCTGGTGGGGGCGAATCTGTTGCGCAGTCTCACCTTTACCGCCGTTCTGCGGGATGGTACCATGCATTTCTCCGGCCGTGGCTGGGGCCACGGCGTCGGGATGTGCCAGTGGGGGGCCTTCGGCCTGGCGCGGCGCGGAGCGACCGCCACACAGATACTGTCCTATTACTATCCCGGCGCCGCGGTGATACCGCTCGCATCGGTGACCGGCTGGCTCCCCACGACGACGAAGAAACCGTAACTCAACAAGGAGTGTCCCGATGCGGCTGTGGTTGCTATGGGCCGAGGTGGTGCCGGATGCGCCGCGCGCGCCCAATCCGCTGGTCAGCCTCTTTCCGCTCGTCATGATCTTCGGGATTTTCTACGTGCTGATGTTGCGACCGCAGCAGAAGGCGCAGAAGCAGCATGCCGCCATGCTGCAGGCCCTCAAGAAAAATGATGAGGTCGTCACCAGCGGCGGCGTCCACGGCACCGTCCTCAATGTGAAGGAGGAAACGGTCACCGTGCGGATCGACGACAACGTGAAGATGGATGTGGACAAGTCGGCGATCAGCCGGGTCAAGAAGCAGCGCGGGGAGGGTGCAGCGAGCCATGCCTAAGAACTTGCGCTGGCGTCTGCCGCTCATCCTGTTAGTGACCGGTCTGTCGGCGTGGTACGCCTTCCCGCTGGAGAAGCGCATCAGCCGCGGCTTGGACCTGCAGGGCGGGATGCATCTGGTCTTGCGGGTGGAGACCTCGAAGCTGCCGGCCGAGGCCCGCGCCGACGCGCCGGCCAGGGCGCTGGAGGTGATCCGCAACCGCATCGACGAATTCGGCGTGCGCGAGCCCGTCATTCAGCGGCAGGGCGTGGACCAGATCATCGTGCAGCTGCCCGGGGTGACGGACCGCGAGCGGGCGCTCGCTCTCATCGGCCGGACCGCCCAGCTGGAATTCAAGCTGGTGGCGGATGATCCGACGCTGCTGCAGGAGGCGAGGGACGGCCGCGTGCCGGAGGGGCACGAGCTACTGGAGGACGAGCAGGGAGCGCCGCTCCTCCTCGAAAATGCGGAAGCCCTGACCGGGGAGATCTTGAGCGACGCCCGGGTCGATTTTGGCAGCTTCGGACTGCCCGACGTCGCCTTCACGATGAACAAGGAGGGCGCGAAGAAGTTCGGGCGGCTCACCGGGGCCAACATCGGCCGGCGGCTCGCCATCGTTCTCGACCACAAGGTTCAGTCCGCCCCGGTGATCCAGAGCCGGATCTCCGACGCCGGCCAGATCACGGGGCAGTTCAGCCAGGAGCAAGCCCAGGACCTCGCCCTCGTGCTGCGCGTCGGCGCCTTGCCGGCGCCGGTCGTCATCGAGGAGGAGCGCACCGTCGGCCCGACCCTGGGACAGGACTCGATCAAGGCGGGCCTGACCGCGGTGGGGGCCGGCTTTCTGCTGGTCATTCTTTTCATGGCGGGCTACTACCTGTTCGCGGGCTGCGTGGCCGTCATCGCGCTGCTGCTCAACCTGCTCATGATTCTGGGCGCATTCGGGATGTTTCACGGCACCATGACCCTGCCAGGCATCGCCGGCTTCATTCTCTCCCTCGCCATGGCGGTCGACGCCAACGTGCTGATCTACGAGCGGATCCGGGAGGAGCTGGCGGCGGGCAAGCCGCTGAAGATGGCGGTCGCGGGCGGCTACCAGAAGGCCTTCTCCGCCATTGTCGATTCGAATGTGACCACCCTGATCGCGGCGGGTCTGCTGTTCCAGTTCGGGACCGGGCCGATCAAGGGCTTCGCCCTGACCCTGACGATCGGTTTGGTGGCCAGCCTGTTCACCGCCATCGTCGTCACGCGGACCATCTTCGATCTGCTGATGGGGTCAGGCTGGCTGAAGGCTCTGCCGATGCTGCACCTGTTCCGCGGAACCACCCGGATCGACTTCATCGGCAAGCGCCGCCTGTTCTATGCGGCCTCGCTCCTGCTGGTGGTGGGAAGCTGTGCCTATTTCCTGCTGCATCAGCATCAGGCGTACGGCCTCGACTTCACCGGCGGCCAGCTCGTCGAGTTCCGCTTCCAGCAGCCGGTGCCCATCGACCGGCTGCGGGTCTCGCTGCAGGCCGTCGGGATGGGCGATGCCTCCATTCAGGAGTATGGCGATCCGCGCGAACTGCTGGTGCGAACCCAGGCCGCCTCCGCTCAGCCGCTGTTGGACCAGGTCGCGAAGGATTTTGCGGGTCAATACGAGGTGCGCCGCATCGAGCATGTCGGGCCGGCGGTGGGCCAGCATCTGCGGCGTCAGGCCGGGCTGTCGCTGGGCTGGGCGCTGTTAGGGATTCTGGTCTACGTGGCTTTCCGGTTCCGGCAGTGGGATTTCGGGCTGGCAGGCGTCATCGCGCTGATGCATGACGTTTTCGTGGCGGTGGGGATCCTAGCCCTGACTCACCGCACGATCGACCTCACCGTCGTGGCGGCGTTGCTGACGATCGCCGGCTACTCGATCAACGACACGATCGTCATCTACGACCGGGTGCGCGAGAATAGCCGGCTGCTGCGCAAGAGCTCCATCGCCGAGCTGATCAACCTGAGCACCAACCAGATGCTGGGCCGCACGCTGCTGACCTCGCTCACGGTCATCCTCACCTTGATCGCCTTCTATCTGTTAGGCGGCGAGGTGCTGCGCGATTTTTCCTTTGCGTTGCTCGTAGGGTGCCTCTCCGGCGTCTATTCCACCGTCTACATTGCCGGCGCCCTCGTCGTGACGTGGCGCAGCCTCGGCAAGCGTACTGCGGCCCGATGACCGCGAAGCGCTGGCATCTGGCCGAGGCCGATCCAGCGCTCCAGCGCACCCTCGCCGAGGCGCTGGACCTCAGCCTCCCCGCCGCGCAAATCCTGATCAATCGCCGTCTCACCACCGTGGACGCCGCCCGCGCCTTTCTGCGCGGGAGCGCCGATGGAGCACAAGGGCTTCGCCTGCCGGATCTTGAGGCGGCCGTCGCGCGCCTGCATCAGGCGCGCCGGCGCGGCGAGCAGGTGGTGATCGTCGGCGATTATGACGTGGACGGCATCACCGGGACCGCGCTGCTGACGGCGGTGCTGCGGGAGCTGGGCTGCCGGGTAACCGCCTATCTGCCGAACCGGCTGCAGGATGGCTACGGCCTGGGCGCCTCGGCCCTGGCCTTCGCCCGCGCCCAGCGGGCCACCCTCGTGGTGACGGTGGACTGCGGGACGACGGCCATCGAGGCGGTGGCCGCCCTCGCGGCCGACGGCATCGACACGGTCATCGTGGATCACCACACGCCGCTGGATCGGCTGCCGCCGGCGCGGGCCATCGTTAATCCGGTCCGGCGCGACTCGGCCTATCCCACGGGCCTGGCCAGCGTCGGTGTGGCCTTCAGGCTGGCGGAGGCGCTGGTGGAGGATCCGGTGTCGCTGCGCCACCATCTCGATCTGGTGGCCCTCGGGACGGTGGCGGATGTGATGCCCTTGAGCGGCGAGAACCGTCAGCTCGTCAAGCAGGGGCTGGAGGAGCTCTCTGCGAGCCGCAAGCAGGGCCTGCGCGCCTTGCTGACGATCTCCGGCCTTGAGGGCAAACCACTCTCCACCTTTCACCTGGGCTTCATCCTGTGTCCGCGCATCAATGCCGTTGGACGGTTGGGTTCCCCGGATGACGTGCTGCGGCTGCTGTTGACGGAATCCGCCGATGAAGCGCAAGCGCTGGCGGTCCGGCTCGAGCAAGCGAACCGCGAGCGTCAGCGCATCGAAAGTCGCGTGCTGAGCGAGGCGATGGCGGTCGCGGAACGGACCCTCCACTTCAGGGAGGCCCAGGCGGTCGTGGTGGCAGGGGAAGGATGGCATCCCGGGGTCTTGGGCATCGTCGCGGCGCGCCTCGTCGAACGATTCTACCGGCCTGCGCTGGTCATCTCCTTCGAGGGCGAGGTGGGGAGGGGCTCGGGCCGCTCGATTCGCGGCTTTCATCTGGTCGAGGCGCTACGGGAGTGCGAGGCATTACTGGAGAGTTTCGGCGGCCACGCGCAGGCGTGCGGCTTGACGCTGCAGCGCCGGCAGCTGGAGCCCTTGCGGGAACGGCTGAACCGCGCCGCGGCCGCGCGGTTGCAAGCGGCCGATCTGCAGCCGGTGTTAGAGATCGATGTGGAACTGCCGCTGAGCGCCGTCGATGAGCGGCTGGTCGGCCACGTGGCGTCCTTTGAGCCCTTTGGCCCGGGCAATGCCAAGCCGCTGTGCCTGACGCGCGGTCTGGCGCTGAAGGCCGAGCCGCAGATCGTCGGGCGGCAGCACCTCAAGTGCTGGCTCACCGACGGTCGGCGGACCGCCGAGGCGATTGGCTTTGGGATGGGGCATTGGCTCGAGGTGGTGCGCCGGGGTCCGCAGCTGGACTGCGTCTACACGCCGACCCACAACGACTGGGATGGGGAGCGGTCGATTCAGCTGGAGCTGAAGGACGTGCGGTCTAGCGGGCCTTGACGACGCGGCCCGATTTCAGGCAGGCGACACAGACCAGCGCCCGCCTGGCCATCCCGTTGACGAGCAGTCGGACGCGTTGCAGATTGGGGAGAAACCGGCGGGGGTTGACGCGGGTCGTGCGTCGGCCGACCCCGCCTTTCTTTTTCAGCATGCCTTTGTGGGAATAGGTGCGGCCCTTGACGGCGCCCTTGCCGCAGACCGCGCACGCTCGAATCGCCATGACGGTACCTCCACGTGGCACGCACTATAACACAAGCCTCCAACGCATGCAACCCCTTTCCCAGCGCTCCGCGCAGTACCTGAAAGGCGTGGGTCCCCGCCGGGTGCGGCTGCTTGAGCGGCTGGGCATCCGCACCGTGACCGATGCGCTCTACTACCTGCCGCGGCGCTACGAGGACCGATCCCGCTTTGTGCCGATCCGCGACGTGCGACCCGGCCAGAGTTACACGCTGCGAGGGAGCGTGCGCTCCAGCAAGAGCTGGCGTTCCCAGCGGGGCCGGTGGGTGTTAGAGGTCGCCCTCGGTGACGAGACCGGGGTCATCCACGCCCTCTGGTTCAACCAGCCCTATCTGCGCCACCGCTTCGCGGCGGGTGCGGAGCTCATCATCTACGGACGCGTCGAGCGGTTTCGCAAGCTGCAGGTGGTCTCGCCTGAGTACGAGCTCGTCGAATCGAGCGCCGATGCCTCCATCCACATGGGGCGGATCGTGCCGGTCTATCCGACGACGCACGAGCTGCCCCAGCGGGCGCTGCGAACCATTCTGACCCGGGCCGTCGATCAGCACGCCGCGGCCCTGCAGGACCCCTACCCGACGGAGGCCAGGCAGCAGTGGCATCTGCCGCCGCTGGCCGATGCCATCCGCCTGCTGCACCGTCCTGAGGACGTCGCGGCCACACCGGACGCGCGCCGCCGCCTCGTCTTCGATGAACTGCTCCTGCTGCAGCTGCGCCTCGCCCTCAAGCGGCGCGCCACGCGGCAACTGACGAAACCGGTCCGCTACCAGGTGGAGGGTCCGCTGCTCGCGCGCTTCCGTGAGCGGCTGCCCTTTGCCCTCACCGCGGGCCAGGAGCAGGCGATTCGGGAGATGATGGCCGACCTCCAGCAGCCGCAACCGATGAATCGCCTTCTCCACGGCGAGGTCGGCAGCGGCAAAACCATCGTCGCCGCGCACGCGCTGCTGGCCGCGGTTCAAAGCGGCCACCAGGGAGCGATCATGGTGCCCACAGAGATTCTGGCCGAGCAGCATGCGGCCACCCTGCGCTACTGGCTGGCCCCGCTGGGCGTCACCACGGCGCTGCTCGTCGCCGGCCAGCGCCCGGCCGAGCGGCGCGCGCTGCTCACCGGGATCAAGGCGGGCGCGGTGCAGCTGGTCGTCGGCACGCAGGCCCTGCTGACCCAGGCCGTCGTCTGGAAGCAGCTCAGCCTCGTCATCATCGATGAGCAGCACAAATTCGGCGTGATGCAGCGGGCGGCCTTGCGGCGCAAGGGATTCTGTCCGGACGTCCTCGTGATGACGGCGACCCCCATTCCGCGGACGCTGGCCATGACCCTCTACGGCGACCTCGACATCTCGACGCTACGCGAGCTCCCCCCGGGCCGTCGCACGCCCGCCACCGTCTGGCTGCCTGACGCCCAGCGGGAGCAGGCCTACGAGCTGGTGCGGCAGGCGGTGGCGGACGGCCATCAGGCCTACGTCGTCTATCCGGTCATCGAGACCTCCGCGACACGCGCCCTACGGGCCGCCACCCAGATGTACGAGCAACTGCGCGAGGAGATCTTTCCCGGTCTCACCGTCGGGCTGCTGCACGGCCGGCTGCGACCGGAGGAGAAGGACGAAGTCATGCGGGAGTTCGTCGAGGGGCGGGTGCAGGTGCTCGTCTCCACCGTCGTCATCGAGGTCGGCATCGACGTGCCGAACGCGACGGTCATGCTCATCGAACACGCCGAGCGGTTCGGCCTGGCCCAGCTGCACCAGCTGCGCGGCCGGATCGCCCGCAGCCGCGCAGCGTCGCGCTGCATCCTTCTGGCCGACGTCACCACGGAGGAGGCGCAGGAGCGGCTGACCGCCCTCGTGGAGCTGTCGGATGGGTTTGCGCTGGCCGAGATCGATTTGCGTCTGCGCGGTCCGGGGGAGTTGTTTGGCGTACGCCAGCACGGCGAGCCGCAGCTCAAAATCACGAATCTCCTGACGGATGAAGCCATCCTGGTTGAGGCGAAGGCGGCCGCCGAGGCGCTGTTGCGCGAGGACCCGGGGTTGCGCCGTCCAGGATGGACGCTGCTGCGATCGGAGCTGGGGCTCAAGTTGGCCGGGCCGCAGGCCGCCCTGGCTTCGGTGGGGTAGGGCCATGCGCATCGCGACAGGGAAACTGAAGGGACGCCGGCTGGCGCGCCCTGCCGCCAGCCGGCCGACGAGCGACAAGGTCCGGCAGGCCATCTTCAATATTTTAGGCGCGGTAGTGGAGGGAGCCGAGGCGCTGGAGCTCTTTGCCGGCAGCGGTGCGGTGGGGCTGGAGGCATGGTCACGCGGGGCGCGGCGGGTGACCTTCGTGGAGGCGGACCACGCCGCCCTGGCGGCGTTGCGGCGCAACATCGCCACCGGGCCTGGAGAGGCCCAGGCGGAGCTGCTCATCCAGGATGCCTTTGCGGCCGTGCGCCGCCTGCAGCGCGCCGGGCGCCGCTTTGACCTGATCTTCCTGGATCCGCCGTACCGACGGGGATGGGCAAAAAAGTGCTTGCTCGCCGTCGAGGCGTGTGGTATCCTACGACCTGCCGGATGGCTCGTCGCCGAGCACGAGGAGCACGAGGAGATGCCGGAGGCGGCGGGTGCCCTGCAGCGCCGGTCCGTCCACCGGTACGGCCACACCAGGGTGTCGTGCTACCAGGCGCGGTGAGGGCCGGCCGGCCCGCGATGGCAGGCTACACGGAACAACGTGTAGCCTCACTTCGTATTAGGGGTGGACTTCCCATGCCTGCGCGCCGCATCGCCATCTACCCGGGGACCTTTGACCCGATCACGAACGGCCACATCGACCTCATTCGGCGCGCCCGGGCGATGGTCGATGAGCTGATCGTGGCGGTGGCCCATAATGCCGAGAAGCGGCCGCTCTTTTCCGTCCGGGAGCGGGTGGCGATGGTGCGGCGGGCGCTGGCCGGCATGGCCCATGTGCGGGTGGTGGACTTCGGCGGCCTCGCGGTCGCCTTCGCCCGGCGGCAGGGCGCGCGGACGATCCTCCGCGGCGTGCGCATGGTCTCCGATTTCGAATACGAGTTTCAACTGGCGCTCACCAATCGCAAGCTGGATCCCGGCGTGGAGACGATCTTCATGATGCCGTCGGAATCATACGCCTATCTCTCCTCCAGGCTGATCAAGGAAGCCGCGGCGCTGGGGGCCACGGTGTCGGCCTTCGTCCCGCGGTTCGTGGAAACGGCCCTGAAACGGAAACTGCGCTCCAGCCGGTCCAGGGCATGACCGGCGGCGCCACCCTGGTCGACGCCATGAAGATTCAGGTCATGAAGGTTCCTGAGGAAGGCCTCTCGCTCGACACCAGCTACGACCCGCAGCAGCTGAATGTCGACCGGCAGGACGCCCACCTGACCAGCCCGGTCCGGCTGGCCACGCGGGTCACCCGGGAGGGCGAGGATCTCTTCGTGCAGGGCTCGTTGCGCTGCGTCCTGACGATGATCTGCGGCCGCTGCCTGGAGTCCTTCGACGCCACGGTGGACAAGGAGCTGCTGCTGCACTACGACGTGACCGGCAAGTATGTCGTCGACATCACCGACGACGTCCGTCAGGAGCTCGTGCTGGAGTACCCGATGATTGCGCTGTGCCGTTCCGACTGCCTGGGCTTGTGTCCGCGGTGCGGCGTGAACCGCAACCACACCACCTGTTCCTGCAACGCATAGGAGCCATCCATGGCCTTACCCAAACGACGACATTCCAAGACCCGGCGCGATAAGAGCCGGACTCATCACGGGCTCATCCCCCCGCAGCTCGCCCCCTGCAAGCAGTGCGGGGCGCTGCGCCTGCCGCACCGCGTCTGCCCGCAATGCGGGACGTACCGCGGACGCCAAGTCATCAAGATGGGGTCGGCCGAATAGGTGGCGAACGCCGCCCGTCCCCTCACCATCGCGATCGATGCGATGGGGGGCGACAACGCCCCCTCGGCGATCGTGGCGGGCGCCGTCCGCGCGGCGCGCGAGCTGCCGCACCGCCTCGTCCTCGTCGGCCAGCGCGAGGCCATCGAACGGGAGCTGGCGAACTATCCCCATCTGCCCTCCTCCCTCACCATTCATCATGCCTCGGAGATCGTGGGCATGCATGAGTCACCCGCCGTCAGCATCCGCAAGAAGCGCGACTCGTCGATCTCGGTCGCCGTACAACTGGCCAAGGAGCGTCAGGTGGATGCCGTCCTGTCGGCCGGCAACACCGGGGCGATGGTCGCGGCAGGCGTCTTTACCCTCGGGTTGCTGCCCGGCATCGAGCGGCCAGGCATCGGCATCGTCCTGCCGGGACTCACCTCCCCGTCACTGCTCATCGACGTCGGTGCCAACATCGAAGTCAAGCCCCTCCACCTGCTCCAGTACGGTATCATGGGTGCCTCGTACGTGCGGCAGATCCTCCATGTGGAGCGGCCCCGCGTCGGATTGCTCAACATCGGTGAGGAGGCCAGCAAAGGCACCGATCTGATGAAGGAGGCCTTTGCGCTCCTGGAGCAATCGTCGCTCAACTTCATCGGCAACGTCGAGGGCCGGGACATCTACGCCTCCACCGCCGACGTCATCGTCTGCGACGGCTTTGTCGGCAACGTCGCCCTCAAGGCCTCGGAGAGTCTGGCCAAGGCGGTGGCCGCGCTGTTGAAGCGCGAGCTGACCCGCAACCTGCTCACGAAGCTGGGCGCCCGGCTGGCTCGGCCGGCCTTCGCGGCGCTACGCAAGGAGATTGACTACGCCGAGTACGGGGGCGCGCCGCTCTTGGGCATCGAGGGGGTTTGCATCATCTGTCATGGCGCCTCATCGTCGAAGGCGATCAAGAACGCCGTCGCGGTCGCCGCCGAATTCGTCCAGCACGGCCTCAATGACGAGATCGTGCGGTTCATTCAGCAGTTGCCCAAGGTCCAGCCCGCATGACCCCGACCGCCAAGCGCAGCTCGCATCGTACCATCATCAAGGCCACACCCACGGTGCGCCGGCCGTCTTGCACCGGCAGTCTGCGTCAGGTCGGCATCGTGGGGCTGGGCGCGTGCCTACCCCAGCGGGTCGTGACCAACGCCGAGTTGGAGCGGATGGTCAAAACCTCGGATGCGTGGATACGCAGCCGCACCGGCATCCGGGAGCGTCGCTTGATCGAGCCGGGCCAGGCGACCAGCGACCTGGCCGCGCCCGCCGCGCTGGAGGCGATCAAGGCGGCCGGCTTGCGGCCGGATGAGATCGAGTTGATCGTCACCGGCACGACGACGCCGGACACGTTGTGCCCCTCGGCCTCGTGCGTCATTCAAGACAAGGTGGGGGCCAAGCGCGCCGGCTGTTTCGACGTCAATGCCGCCTGCGCCGGCTTCGTCTACGCGCTCAGCGCCGCGCAGGGCCTGGTGGCGAGCGGCCAGTATCAGAACGCGCTCGTCATCGGGGCGGATGTCCTGTCCACCATCATCGACTGGACCGACCGCTCGACCTGCGTGCTGTTCGGCGATGGGGCGGGCGCGGCGGTCATCGCTCCGGTGGGTCGGGGTGGCATCCTGGCGTCCTATCTGGGCACGGACGGGTCGGGCGCCTGTCATCTGCAGGTGCCGGCCGGCGGCTCACGCATCCCCGCGTCCAAACACTCCGTCGAGCAGAAGCAGCATTTTCTCAAAATGAACGGCAGCGAGGTTTTCAAGTTCGCCGTGCGCGTGATGGGGGAGGCGGCCATCGTCGTCCTCGACCGCGCCGGCCTCAAACCGGAAGACGTCGATCTCTTCATCCCGCACCAGGCCAACATCCGCATCATCCAGGCCGCGATGGAGCGGTTGCATTTGCCCATCGAGAAGGTTTACCTCAACGTCGAGAAATACGGCAACATGTCGGCCGCCTCGACGATCGTCGCCCTGTACGAAGCGGCGAAGGCCGGGCGCATCAAGCGCGGCGACATCGTCGTCCTCGTCGCCTTCGGTGCCGGCCTCGTGTGGGGCGCCACCGTCATCGAATGGTGAAGCTCGCCTATCTCTTCCCCGGCCAGGGCGCCCAGGCCGTCGGGATGGGGAAGGCCTTCTACGACCGCTTCGCCGAAGCGCGTGACGTCTACCAGCAGGCCAACCGCCGGCTCGGCTTCGACGTCACCGCCCTCTGCTTCGAAGGCCCCCAGGAGTTGCTCACCCGCACCGATCTCTGCCAGCCGGCCATCTTTGTGACCTCCATGGCGGCCTTTCGGGCGTGGCGGTCCGTGGCGCCTGCCGCACTGGTCCCCACGGCGGCAGCAGGCCTCAGTTTGGGGGAGTTGACGGCATTAGCGGCGGTCGAGGCCATGACCTTCGATGAGGGGCTCTACCTCGTGCGGGCCCGCGGCGAGGCCATGGCTCAGGCCGCCCAGCAAGTGGCCGGCGCGATGCTCGCCGTCTTCGGCCTGACGCGGGAGCAGCTGCAACCGATCTGCGAGACGAGCGGCGTGGAAATCGCGAATCTCAATGCGCCGGGCCAGGTCGTGGTGTCTGGCAGGGTCGACGCGATCGTCCGTGCCGAAGCAGCCGCCAAGGCGGCCGGCGCCAAGCGGACCTTACGGCTGGACGTCGGTGGCGCCTTTCACTGTTCCCTCATGACGCCGGCCGGCCAGCAGATGCGCTCCGCCGTAGCGAAAGTCCAGTGGCGCACGCCTCAGCTGCCGGTCGTGAGCAACGTCACGGCCCGGGCGGTGGCGGAGGCCGCCGAGATTCCCATCCATCTCGTGAACCAGTTGACCCACCCCACCCTCTGGGAAGCCTCGATGCGGCTCCTCCTCAGCCAGGGCATCTCTCAGTTTCTCGAGTTCGCACCCGGTAATGTGCTCGCCGGCTTGTGGCGACGCATCGACTCTGCCGTCACCTGCACCTCGCTCAACACCCCTGCCGACCTCGAATCCCTGACCAAGATTCTCGCCTAACCGGCGTGGTCCCGACTGCAGCTTAGGTGTCCCGGTAGACTCCCCGTAAGGCATTCCAGCGGATCTGCAGTAACTCCACGAACGACGACACCGTATCCGAGCCCAGCCGCACCCGCGTCTGGGCCGAGTCGGCCCACTGAATCGGCACCTCACGCACCCGGATGCCCAGCCGTTTTGCCAGGAAGAAGAGCTCCGCATCATAGGCCCAGCGGTTGAGCCGCTGAAGCCGGCACACGGCGTGCGCCGCCTGGCGCTCTAACAGTTTGAAGCCGCAGGTCACATCAGAGATGCGCAGTCCCAACCACCGATTCGACAGATAGGTAAAGCCCTTGCCCATCCACTCGCGCAGGGGCGCTTGGCGCTTGAGAATCCGCGCCCCCGCCGCCTTCCGGGTGCCGACGACGAACGTGCCGGCCGCCGCGTAGGGCCAGCACCGCTCCAGTTCCTCGATCGGCGTCGAGCCGTCCGCGTCATAGAGCAGCACCTGCCCGCCCTGGCTGGCCATCACCCCATGCCGCACCGCGCCGCCTTTGCCTAAGTTGTGCGGATTGCGCAGGAGCCGGAACCGCGGCAGGGCAGACGCGTGTTGCTGCGCGACGGAGACTGTGCCGTCGGTGGAGCCATCGTCCACCACGAGGACCTCGGCAGGGTAGGGCTGCCGGCCCAGATACGACCCCACCTCGTCGAGCGTGGCGCCCAGCCGCCGTTCTTCGTTATACGCCGGGATGATGACCGACAACCGCAGCGACGAGGCCGCCATCTCAGGCGCCTCGCCGGTGGTACAGCACGAGATGGGGCGGAGCCGTCGGATCGCGGAACTGGTGCTCGCCCAGGTCAGGCCGGTTATCCCATAGCAGATCGGTGTACGGCAACTCGATCCGCTCATACGCGGATTCGATGCGCCGGAAATACCGGCTGCGATAGAACGCCTCCGGCAGCCAGGGCCGCTGGGGGAGGATCCACTCCGGGAAGCTCTCGTGCGACGCGAACTCGTCCATGAGCGATGCCGCATCCACCCGGAGCTGCAGGTAAAAGACGATCGGGATATAGGCGTAGGTGATCTTCACCGTGTCGTCGGCCTTGGCGTGCACGCGCAGATAATCGATGCACGCCTGATTGGGTCCGGTATAGTCATGGGTGATCTCGTCGACGTAATGGGCGAGGTAGCTGTGCGGCTGGCCGCGGAGGAGAAAGTCGGGCCGGTGCAGGATGTCGGAGCCGAGCAGCAGCCCCACGACGAGCCAGGCCGCCACCTGCCGCCGCTGCGCCAGCCAGGCCAGCCCCACCGCCGCCAACAGGTAGAGCAAGGGCGCCATCGGCAGCACATAGCGCAGATAATGCTGCCGCCCCACGCAGACGAAGGCCAGCGTCGCCACGATGACCAGCAACACCAGCGTCAGTGACTGCCACTGCTGCCGCTGGATGGCTGTGCGTCGCGGGGCAGCGGCCCGCAGCGCCACCACGGCCGCCCACACCACCAGCCAGGCCGGCACGATGAACCGGTTGAGACTGCGGAGATAGAATTCGAGGCAACGTCGGATCTGCGTCCACGTGAGCGCCGCACCCTGCTCCCAGAGCCGTGCATACCACCACCACGGCAGCGTCCCCAGCGCCAGCACCGCGCCGACGACGGCCGCGGCACGCCACGAGACAGCCCGCCGGCCACACCACCAGGCATGCAGGGCCACGGCCCCTAACGTCGGGAAAAAACTTCCGGGATTACTGTGGAAGAGCGCCAACCCGCTCGCGGCCAGCCACCACGGGCCCCGACGGTCGCCGGACAGCCACGCCTGGTACGCCAGCAGCACTCCTAACGTGGCGACGACCGCCGGCGCGTAATACCGGCACTGGCGCATGTGGAGCAGATAGGGGACGGAGCCGGTCAGTAGCAACAGCGCGAACCGGCTGACGCGCCGATCCCCGAACAGTCGCTGGGCCAACAGAGAGGTCATCCACAGTCCAGCCCAACCGCAGAGCGCGAAGGGTAACCGCGCCGCGAAGGTGGTCTGTCCGAACAGTCGGAAGGAGAGCGCGGTGAGATAAAACTGCAGCCAGGGATGGAAGACCCACACGTCCCCGGAACGGTGGTGAGCGAACGGCACCGCGAGGGTGTTGAGACCGTCAGAGGCCTTCGGGTAGCCGAACCGCAGCAGATTGCGCGCGAGCACCGCCGTCTCCGCCTCATCCTGCCAGAGGTAGGCGTCACCCAGGCGGGCGAACAGCAGGACCGCGCCCACGGCTAACAGCGCCGGCACCCACCAGTCTCGTTGCGATCCTTGGCGAGGCATGGCCCCCATTCTACCACAAAACAAAAACGCCCTGGAGCCAAGCGGTTCCAGGGCGGTAGGAGCAACAGAGCCGGCTTAGTTGAGACTCTCCAACCGCTTCAATCGTTGATCGTGATCGCCGATAACGATATCCAATTTCTGCTCCACGCGGTCCATCCGCTGCTCCATGCGATCCATGCGCTCTTCCAGAGCAGCCAGTCTCGTGTTCATCATCCGCGTCACGTCTTTCAGCAGATCCATGTCGGCTTCAAGACGTTGCAGCCGCTGCTCATGGTTGTCGAGCTTCTGCAGGGTCGCCACTTGATTCTCGGCGATGACCTTGATGTCATCACGCAGGTCCTCAACGACCACCAGGAGACGGCGGTAAGTCTCCTCATGGGCGTCGTGATGCGCTGCTGAGATATGCGTCGGTTTCATCGTATGAGTGCAACTGGTGGGAATGACGCCCACCAGTATACCAGTCGTGCCTGCCGTGTCAATCTTCCTTCTGATACGCCGCCATCACGACCTCGTCGATATGCCGGCGAAACTCTTCGGTGAGCGGGGTGATGGTGTCCCGCCACTTGCCATCCTTGCCCTGCGTGCGCGGCATGGAGACAAAGAGCCCTTTCGAGCCCTTCACGATCCGCAGCCCCTTCAAGATCAGCGCCTCGTTCACCTTCAGATCCACAAACGCCTTGAGGCTGCCCTCGCCCGTATACTTGAACACCCGATCCACCGCCACATCCATCGTCTGCGTGCTCATGCACCCTCCCTTGCTGTCACTCGCGACAGTGGGGGAGAGAATAGCAGGGAGTTGTTATATTGTCAATATATATTTTGCTAAATAATCAATTCATGGCTGGGCGCCTGCCTGCCCCGAGCGCAGCGTGGCAGACAGGGGCGCAGCCTCAGGAGTGGCGGAGGCGGGTGAGGTCCGGCCGGCATCGAGCTCTTCGTAGTAGCGGCGCCGGCCGGCGGACTTGGCGCGGCCGGCCACATGGCCTAACAGCGCGCCGCCGATGGTGCCGATGGGGGCAAAGATGTAGCTGCCCACATACGTGCCATACGCCGGCCAGAGGATCTTGTAGGCATGCAACTCCGTCTCGCGATCGTGAATCTCGACGAGATAATGGACCGCTTCGCCGGTGGCCTGCCATTCTTGGTAGAGATCCACGAAGGGAATCAGCCGGACGACGGCGTAGGTGCCTTTGTACCGCTTCTTCGCATAATCATAGGCATGCCCCGCCTCGTGCAGCGCGATGGGCGGTTCATCCGAATAGAGATGCACGGCATTAGTGAACGGATTGTAGTAATCGCCCCACGGAAAGAGCCGTCCGGGCAGAAGCACATCGAAGATCAGCGTGGTCGGCAACCCTAACAGCAGGCGGTACGGCCAGGCGATATGGCGGTTGTGGATCAAGGCCCCCACATCGGCGCCGGGCGCATACTGATTCAGCCGGTAGGCGGTGTCTTCAAAGGCCGGCAACGTGCGCGCATCGAGGTACTGCACCAGCACCGCTTCCGTCTGGGCCGAAATGGAGTGGTTGGCAAACCGCCAATCCCACAAGATGAGTTTGAACGGCAGCGCGAGGACATTGCCGACAAAGTCAATGGGCGGAATCGCCGCGCCCCGCGTCACCTGCCGATGCGGCCCCTGGCCGACGTACGGCGTCGTCGTGGCGCAGCCAACCATCAGGACCCCGCTTAACCCTACCGCAGCGATTCGTCGCATGACGTTCCCCCTACAGGCGCGGTTGTCGTCCCATCACTCATTCAACCTGTCCCTTTCGAACCCGGTACGGATTCCTCGGTACGGATTCCTATTTCACGGCGCCGTTGACTTCGTTGGCGCTTCCTGCAGTTGCCTCTTTTGAAGGTCGACGATGTTCGCGACCCTGTCGTCTTGGTCGTAAGTCACCTCAAGGGACATCTTGGTCCCGTCAAAGACCGCCTCTGTGGGGGTACCGACGATTTCCCACAGACCGAGCGTGAAGACGTCTGCCGCTCCGTGGAAAACAGCTCGTGCAGCCTTGGTGGGTTTACTATAGCCCTGCCTGAAGGAGAACACATCCACCTTTTTCCCACCCCTCGTTTCGCTGGCGACTGGTTGACCCAGCTCAGCCAGCAGCGTGCTTCGAGGTGTGCCCTGCTTCAAAACAGAGAGATCCATTTTGCGTGGCTGTTTGGCAGCCATAAACACGGCGCAGCCGGTTTGGCTCAGCGAACCCACCACAGCGAAGAGACCGGCAATCACCGAAGTATACCGGCGCACATTACTGCCTCGCATCCTGGCTATGCTCATCTCAATGCTCCCTTCTCACTTTGTACATGTCCTACCCCTGGTCCTGATACCACGTAATTCCAGTGGCTATCAAGAGGAAACGGGAAACGGTACCGAAGGAAACGGGAAACGGTACCGGGTGCCAAAGGGACACGTTCACTTACGGGGCGACGTGTCGTGAGAGGGTGCGGCCGGAGCGTTCAAGGTCAAGAGTGAGTCGTTTGACCGCGCGCGCCTTACGCAGGGCTTGGATGGCCTTCTGAGGACTCGTGAGGCGCTGGCCGTTGAGGGCCGTGACCATGTCGCCATCACGGAGATCCAGCAGACGGGCGGGCAGGAGATGGTCGACTCGCTTCAGCACGACGCCATCCATGGCACCGTCACGCCGAAGACGGCGTTGGAGCTGGAGAGGCTCGGCAGCGGTGAGGGTGGGTGGGAACGGCAGGGCCAACGCCTCAGCTTCAGGCTGAGACGCCTCATCTGCGATGGTGAACATCACCAGGCGGTGGCCCGCATCATCCCTGAGTGTGACAGAACTTAAACGGATCGCTTCCAACGTCCAGGCCTCCAAGCGGTCACCCACATGATACTGGTGGTGGCGTCGCGTGTCCAGCGATTCGAGCAGCGCCGTCGGTTCCGCAGCCAGGCTGGTGCCTACTAACCGATAGGGCAGGCGAGCGACTGCGGCGGTGGGCCGTGACCTCTGCGGCTCCGAAGGTGGCGCCGACTCCGATGACGAGGCGGAGATGGGCGCGGTGGCCGTGACCCCCGGCGGTGTCAGAGGCGGGACAGGACCGGACGATGACGTCGACCGGCACAGCCACAGTCCGGTGAGCACCAACGCGCTCACCACACACGAGCCTGTGGCCACCACCCACTGGCGTTGCATCAGGATCGTTGTTCCAGGAGCCAGCGACTGACGCGGACCACGGGCGACAGGAGCGCCCGCACCACCGCCCGCACCCGCTCGTGCCGGGCGATGACGCGAGCGACCGGCGGACTGAGCTGGTAGTAGCGGGCGACACACCAACGGCCGAGGCGATGCTGGAGGAGGATGTCGTCACGGACGTGACGCAGCACGGTCACCTCGTGGGCCAGCGGCGAGCCATAGGCGGCCGTGGCGATGAAGCAGCCGCCACCTCCGCCTCCTCCTCCATCGCCTCCGCCGACCGCCGCAGCGATGCCTCCTCCGCCAATCAGCGCCTGGACGAAGCCACCCAGGCCGAAGATGGAGAAGTGGGTGATCTGGCCGACGATCTGCTTGTTGACGGTATCAGCAAAACTCCCTGAGACCTCCGTCCACTGTTGCAAGATCGAGTCGAAGGTGTAGAGCTTCAGGGTGGATTCGGTGATGTTCAGCGTGGCCAGTTGGGCGTCCGTATAGGGCACACGCAGCGTCACGGGGGCGTCAAACGTTGTCCCGCCGGGGCCCAGGTCTAATGCCACCCCCAGGCCGGTCACCGGTAACGGCGGCAGCGGAGTCTCAATTTCACCGACGGTGATCGTGAGGTCCGCCGGGAAGGCGCCTGCGGGCACGTCGATCGCCACACCATTCAACGGTCCCGAAGTGACCTCTACAGTGCCCCCGCTCGGGGGGATGGTTTCTTCCGCCGCTGGCTTGGGCAGTGGCCGGCTCCGGGCGAAGAAGAAATGGGGAGCCTCTTGCGTCGGGGTATCCTGTCGCTGGTCGCTCCACGCCAGATACAGCTCGCCCTGGCTATCCAGGGCAAGACGCAGGAACAGTTGTGGTTCCGTGGTGCTGTCGTCATTGACCAGGATGTTGGTGGAAAAGGTCTGCCCGCCGTCAGAGGACTCGGCGACGTAAAGGTCATCGTCGGCGTTATCGTTCCGGTTGCGACTATCGGACCACGCCACCGCCAGGCGCTTGCCAGAGGCCTCCTGCACGGCCAGATGCGGTGAGCTTTGCTGCGCTTGCGTCGCGTCGTCGCTCACCACCACGGGCGCCGACCACGTCAGGGCTCCATCGGCGGAGCGCATGAGCAGGACATCCATGTCCGTGCGGCCGGAGCCCGGCATCACCCCCGCATAGGCCAGGAGTAGTTGGCTCCCATTAGGACTGACCCACAGAGCAGGCGCGCTGCCTGCGGTGAGCACCACGTCAGCTCCAACGTTGACCGTCAGAGGCGAGGCCGTCAGAAACGTCGTCACGACTGGAGGCTCCCGCGGTCCTCCGCCACCTCCGGTCGGGGTGAAGGCGGTGTAAAAGACCTCCGAGCCGAAACCGCCAAAGCCGCCGAGCCCCGACCACGCCAGGTGCAGCCGGCCGTTACTTTCGGTGGCCATCGTGAGACCCGTAAAGAACGCCGCCACCTCATCATCCAGACGGACAGGCGACGTAAACGAAGCGCCGCGGTCAAAGGAAGAGGCGACATGGATGCCACGGTTCGGATCGCGGCCCACCCAAGCCGCGTGGACCTGGGAGCCCTGGGCGACGAGGTCCAGCGACGGACCGAAGAGGCCTCCGAGTGGCTCGACCGCCAACGACGCGGACGCCATCACGGGCGGGGTAAAGCTCTGCCCGCCGTCATCGGAACGGCTCACCAGGACCCGTCCGGCCGTGGCCGGTGACGGCGCTGCGTCAGACTCGATCCAGGCGATAGAGAGCCGCCCGTCGGCCAGGGCGAGACGCGGCTGTAGCCGTTCGACCTGCGGGTCGGCCGGCGCCACGGGGACCGGCGGCGCAAAGCTCTTGCCGCCGTCGCGCGAGATGGCCAGGAAGACGTCATGCGGATTGGTGTCCAGTTGCGGCCGTTCGCTGAAGGTCACGTAGACCGTCTGCGAGGCGGAATCCACCACCACATCTGACAGCAGGCCATCGAAGCCCTGCAACGTCGCGTCTACCTGGAGATTCGGCGCCAGTTGCAGCATTTGCGTTGTGAAACTGTACGCCGTGTCCAGCTCATTGGCCTGGGGTGACAGGTCCTTGGCCTCGACCTTCACGGCGACGCTATCCTCTCGCCCCAAGGACTCGCGGGGATCGTAGACGACCACCCACTCGTGCGGGTTGGCGACTGGCACCACCTGGACATCAAACAGGTGCCCGGCCCCATCAGCCTGGACCGCGCCGTCCTTCACAATCTCCTCGCCATTCACTTCCACCTTCAGGGTGGACGCATCGACGCCGGCATCCGCGTCGGTCAGCCGGAACATGATGAGGGTATCGCGCGGGACCTCGATGGCCCCATCGCCGGGATGCAGCTCAGACAAGGTCGGTGCCGAGGCATCCAGGGTGCGGAAGCTCCACACGGGTCCTTCAGTCGTAGCGCCCCGGTCATCCATTACTACGACCTGCCAGAAATAGGTGGTGCTGGGGGTCAGCGGGCCGGCCAGATTAAGCTCGGGATCCTCCAGGTCATCCGCAATCATCGTCGTCGGGGGATTCGTGGTGTCAAACTTCACCTCGGAGGTGACTGGGTCACCGTCGGGGTCGCTGGCTTCCCACGCCAAGGTCAGGCTGAGCGGCTGGTTCGCCGCTCCGTTGACCGGTGAAGGATTGCTGGGCTCAAACGGCGGCATATTCAAGGTCTGGAAGCTCCACACCGGCCCGGCTGTGGCCGCGCCCTCGCTATCCGTGGCGATGACCTGCCAGTAATAGACGAGATGCGGCAGCAGGGCCGGGGAACCGGTCATCGTGGTCGTGAGGCCCGAGGCCAACACGTCGTCCGGGGAGGGATCGCCTAACTCAAACCGCACCGCATAGGTCACCGCATCGCCATCCGGATCGCCTCCGGTCCACGACAGCGGCACTAAGAGCAGTTGCTGTTGCGCTCCATCCAAGGGACTCGGGTTCGACGGCGCGTTCGGCGGGTTGTTGAGGGTGGTCAAGCGCCACACCGGACCTTCCGTCGTGGCCCCCTGGCTGTCGTGCGCCACCACCTGCCAATAATAGGTGGTATGCGCCGCCAAGAGCCCCGGGTCTGCGCTGGTGCCGGTCTGTTCTTGGACCAGCAGTTGTTGCGGGGCGGGGTTTCCCGCCTCGAAGCGCACGTCGAAGGTGAGCGGATCCGCTTCCGGGTCGCTCGCTTGCCACGACAGATCCACATCCAGGGGCTGAGCCATCGCCCCATCGGCCGGCGCAGGGTCGTGAGGAACGTCCGGCGGCAGGTTCACCGTCGTGACATCCACCGTGAGGGCGTAGCCGTTGGTCGCTCCGCTCGAGCCAAAGACGCGGATGGCGTAATCGCCGGCCTGCGGGGCATTCGCCACGGAGACGACCTCGCTGTCCTGCGTCAGGGTGTCCTGCGTCAGGGAGAAGGAGGTGTCAATTCGGGTGCTGGTCGGATCATGCAGGGCGAGTTGCAGATGACCGTAGCGGTCGGTGAAGTCAATGCGGGCCGTCAGACTCTCGCCGGCGTTGAGGCTGATGCGGTACCAGTCGTCGTCGAGGGCGATCAGTTCCTCATACCGGTCATCCGCGCGTGGCAGGGCCGAGGCGGTCGTTTGGGTGTTGTTGCCTGCGGCGATCGCTTGCCCGTTACCGCTATTGGCGAGGTCAAAGCGGTCTTCCTGCGGATAGAGGAAGCCGATGCCGTTTTTGTCATCGAAGTGCAGGTCGCGCTTCGTCGTTTCGCCGGGGGGAGCCGTGGAGAACATGGTTGCCTCGGAGCTGTACGGCTGGCAGATGTCCACCGGCAAGCCGCTGCCGTTGCAGAGGTCGCCCAGGTTGAGGAAGTGGCCCGCTTCGTGGGTCACGACGTTCCGTACGTCCATCGCATTGGGCCGCCCGTCCGTCGCGAAGTCGAAATTGTCGCCGTTAATGGCCATGCCGGCAAAGATGATCAGCCCTGGGGTGATCCCGTTGGTCAGGGTGCCGGTCAGGGCGATGATGTTGGGGTCGTCGCCGCCTTCATCCCAATTTTCATCGATCCAGAAGATGAAATTGGCCGTCTGGCCTGGCGGGAACGGCCCACCGATGTCCTGGGGGCCTTCAGGCACGAAACGCAGGAACGAGGTTGTCACGTCATTCCATGTCTGGAACCCCTGTTGAACGGCGGCCACTTCCGCGGGCGAGGGATCGTGAGTGTCGGGCGAGACGTTCGAGGGATCGGTGAAGAGGACGTAATGGACTTCAGGGTTCGCCGGGGTGATGGGCCAGCGGACGAAATCGGTGTGTCCGAGCACGCTTTCTTCCAGCAACTCGTAAGCGAAAAGCGGGGGAGACGCGGTCAGCAGCCCACAGATGGCTGTGAGGATGACGGATCTGAGTCTCAGGCGGCGTTTATTCATGGGCCAGTTCCTCCAGCCGTTGCAGGAACGCGCCGGCTGGCACAGCTTGCGGGGTCTGGACAGGCATATGCAATGCTTGGAGGTCGGTGACGCTTAACGGCTGGCCGATGTCACTCATCACCATCTCGAGTTTGGACTGCGGGTCTCTGACGAGGCGGAACTTCCCCAGCCGACCATTCACCAGCCGACTGCGCTGAGCGTTGAGCCGCTTGCCCAGGACGACGACCCGCTCTCCCTGTTGAAAGGTCGGCATGTCCGAGACGGTCATCCGCTCAGTCCCCACCGTGCCGCCTGGCACGCGTAGGACCACCGTGGCTGGGCCTGCAGCGCCAGCGCCGCCTTTCGCGAAACGGTCGACCTGGATGGTCACCTCGGTGTAAAACATCCGGATGCCGTGGAAGGGCTGCTCATAGCTGCGCTGGGAGACGACGGTGCCGGCGGCAATCACATCCGCCTCCTGCACCCGCTCGGGCAGCGTCCGCTCCACCATGAGCGCCCACGCCGGCAGGGGCGTGCCTATTAGGAGCGTCGTGAGCCAAGCGATAGTGAGTTGTCGGGACATCGGTATCACCTCAAGCAATGTTCAGAGCGAACGATGGCTGACGGGGATGATGGACGATGACGTTGCGCGCCACCCGCGGCGCTCGACCCACGATACCTCACTATTGCTGAGTTGTCAAGTACAATTTTCATAAACATCAAACTCAAACAAAATGGGGGACGGTTCTATTTTTCGCTGGCTGCACTCGCCATCACCTTGCGGGGTCGACCTCGTGGCTGGGGCAGGAGGGGACGGTCATACTGGTCTGCCAACTGCTTCAGGAACGCGGGGGAACCTATGGCCCCTCGAGCCGTCCATGCGGGCAGTGGCGCTCCGAGGTGTTCGAGCACGAAGTGGCGGTACCGGGCTTGACGTACGCTGGACGTCGTGCCGAGCTGCTCATACAGAGGGTTCAAGGTGACGAGAGGATTTGGTGCGCCGAAGCCATAGACCCGATAGCTGGACCACGCATAAGCTTCTGGGGCCTTAACCATCTTGGCGCGCACAGGATTCAGCTCCACATACGCCCCGCACTGCAGCAAATAATTGTCGCGCGAGATCAGCAGACTTTTAAACCGATCCTGCCAGAAATGCCCCACATGGCCATGACGCTTGCGGTAGGCGAGCGCGTAACTCAGATTCAGCCCGTGCATCGCCTTGGTCAACTGCGCCGCGCGCCCGGCTTCCACGACGAGATGGACGTGGTTGGACATCAAGCAATAGTGGTAGAGGCGCAGGTGGTTCTCCGGCAGGTAGGTCGCCAACAGCTGCCCATAGCGCTGCAAATCCACGTCATCGTGGAACACCGTCATGCGGTTGTTACCACGAGTCAGGATGTGGTAGCAGCCGCCATCCATCAGCCAACGCGCTTGGCGCGGCATCGCGGACCCTCGAAAATTAGAACCGTCCCGATTTTTCCGAAAATTAGAACCGTCCCGATTTTTCCGATTTTTCCGCATGGTAACAGCCGTCATCAGCTAACTGGCGTGCGAGGCGTGGCATCGCGTCCTTGAGAAATTAAGAACCGTCCCCTATTTTCTTGCTATTTTCCTATTTTCTCTATTTTCTTAGAAAACTTTGCTAAATAATATAGCCAAGGGAAAAAGCGTGAAGAATGTTCCGAGAACGAGTATGAAGAATTCTGCAAAGGTATCGTAGAACTTTGGGTGCCCTATTTTCAGATGGAGAAATTGCAACACTGCATTTTCGGATTGGACCATTTCTTTCGCAATTTTCTTATGGGAAACAACCAGTTTCAGGCCAACTAAAAAACTAATCATCATGGCCACGGAGAGACCAAGCCAAGATTCTTGAATCATTGCTCACCATAAATTTGAAAGATCTGTTTCCCAGTGAGCGATACACCAAAACCAATACCAACACCAACCCCGATCCTAGTTGATAGACCGCCCTGCCCGTAATTGATCGAGAGCTTCACGCCGAAACCACGGAAACCACCAGATCCCGTTACACTAAGGCCTATACCTCTTGAAGGCGCGCCTAGTGAGAGCGTGAGAGAGGCGCCCTTACCTATGCCGAGTCCAACGCCATAGTACAGAAAACCACGCTTACCAATAATGCCACCAGCGGTTCCACCGGGCCCCAAGATTCCAGTCGCTGCGCCTGTAACGTTGAGGTCAACGTACAGCGATCGATCTGGCTGAGGTGTAGCTTTGGCAGGGCCAACAGCTCGGCTAGGTTGGACAGGATTGGTCTTACTAACTTCCCGTGCAATCGTTCCTTTGACCTGATCGGGGACTGTCTGGTCATTGAGCGCTGTGATGAGCGCTGCGGGATCGGTCTCTCCTGACTCGATATTCTGCTGAAGTTTTGCCGACGCTGCCGCATTACTCGCGGCCTGCATCGCCAGCCCCGCGCCGGCGCCGTAGACCCCCTCCTTCACCCCAGCCCAGAAGTCGCCGCTGGCTAAGGAGCTCACGACCCCGCTCGCTACCGCCGAGCCGACGATGGGTCCGACCCCCGGAATGAGTCCCAGGGTGCCTCCGATCGCCCCGCCGGCAGCTCCGAGGGCGGCTCCTTGGCCCAGAGGTTGCCCGAGAATTGCCGCATCAGCGAGGCCATTGAGCGTGCCGACGGCGGTCAGGCCAGGAATTCCAACGGCACCGAACGCGGCCACACCACCTGCGGCAAAGGCGGCATTGACGCTGGCCAGCGCCAGCGCGGTACTGAACGAAACCCCCGCTTGGCTGGCCGAGATCAGCGTGTCGGTGAAACTGAACACCGCCGCCATGAGGTAGGGGTTGAAGCCGGTGAAGAACCCGACGAAGATGGCGGCGATCGCCCCGAAGAGCTTGCTCCAGAAGGAGTACCCCGACGGATCCACGAAGACGATCGGGTTATTCCGCACATAGCTGTAGCGGTTGAGCGTCTGGGGATCGGCAGGGGCTTGGACGAGGGGATCCGGTGAGGTAAAGCGCCCTAAGGTGGGGTCGTAGTACCGCGCATTGTAGAAATACAGCCCCGTCGCATCGTCATTCCGCTGCCCGGTAAACCGGTGGGCGGTCTGGGGCGTGCGGTTGGCCGGATTCTGGAAATCCTGATACCGGCTCGTCGAGCCGTAGGGCGTGTATTCGAGGAGCTCGACCGGCTGGCCGGCCGCGTCGGTGACGAGGTTGGCCGATCCTAAGTGGTCGCCGTGGTAGAACCGGATCGTCGGTGAGACGACCGCAGCTTCGGCGGAGGGGACCTCGAAGAGCAGGGCCACGAGGCCTGTGAGGGGCCGCCACCAGCGGGCCCAGCGGCTGGACCGGGGCGAGGCCACGGCCGCTTGCGCGGGCGGCGTCTCGATGGCCGCGATCCGCTGGCTGCCGGCGAAGAGGTACTTCGTGCGCTTGCCGTCCGGGGCGATCTCGTAGGACTGGCCCAGGAAGAGCGTCGTGCCGGCTGAGGTGATCTGCTTGACCCGCCCGCCATCGCCGTCATAGACGAAGCGCGTCGTCGGATCCCGGGGCAGGGGAGGCCGCCAGGTCGAGGCCGTGCGGGCATGGACGAAGTAACTCTGGCCCGGGACGGCATCGGTGGCCGTTGTCAAAGAGCCACTCGTCGTATCGTACGCTAAGACCTGGTCGTAGTCAATGCCCGCAAAGTTTTGGCTGATGGCTGATGGCTGACTGCTGATGGCTGGTAACAGGTGCCAGCCGGTGGCCAGCGACTGGTCGAGCGTCACCGTCGGTAATTTGCCGCGCAGGGTGACGGTGACCCCGCTGGGATTCTTGCAGTAGACCTCGTAGCCCTCCCCGTAGGCGAGCTCGGCAAAGTCATCAAATTTGGGATTGCCGACGTGGTGTCGATAGGTGCTTGTCGCCGGCTCAAACTTCGCGATCTGCTCGAAATCTTGGGCAAAATTTGGCAGCAGCGCGACGACCGCGCCGTCATTCGGGATGACCGGCAAACTGAAGAAGTTCCAGCCAGGGTCGAAGTGGACGCTCACCGCGTCGTCCTGCGCGGTCTTCACCTCGGTGAGGCGGTTTTCCGCGTCGTAGGTGAGGAATTGGGTGGTGAGGGCTGCGGCCTGCGGGTTGGGGTGGCCGGATTTCTGGAGGAGGTTGCCGTTCGCGTCATAGACCATCGAGCCGTTGAGCGAGGTGGCGGTCACCGCGTGGGGCTTCGTGCCGTTGGGCAGGCCGTAGGTCATCGTCAGGCCTTCCTTCTGCAGCATATTGCCGATGGGGTCATACTGGTAGCTGGCCAGGCCGTAGGCGCCGGTGGCCTGGGTGAGACGGTTCAGGTCATCGTACTGGAAGGTCTGGGTCGCCGAGTGGACCGCATCGGTGATGGCGCGGACATTGCCGACCGGGTCAAAACTGTACGCAAAATTTTGCAGGGTAGTGCCTAGTGACGAGTGACTAGTGACCAGTGAGGACAAACGCAGGGTTTGTGGATCGTAGGTGTAATCGCTGACGGTGCCGTTGCCGTAGGCGAGCTGCGTGAGTTGCCCGGCGGCGTTGTAATCGACATTCGTGACCAGTGACAAGTGACCAGTGACAGGTGAATCGAGGGCAATGGTTTCGATGCCGCCTTGCACGTTGTAGGTGTAGGTGGCGGCGTCGCTGTCGGGGTAGGTCAGGGTCGTCAGCCGGCCGAGCAGGTCGTAGGCGCGCTGGATGGTGTAGGTCGTGCCATCGACGGTCTTGGCTTCTCGCAGGAGGCGGCCGAGGTTATCGTACTCGAACGACGAGGAGCCTGAGCCGTCGGTAATCTCCGTGAGCTTGCCGAGACTGAACGCCTTGAGCGGATTGTCATAGGTATAGGTGGCCAGCGTCGTGGTGGTGCCCATGGCGCGTCGCAGGCTCTCGACCAGCGTGCCGGCCGGTGCGGTCGACGTGGCATTGGTGGTTAAGAGAATTTGATCGACCATGAAGCCATCTTCGCGCATCCAGAGATGGAAGGTGTGGACGCCGGGCGTACTCACTTGGACGGTGGCCGGGACATTGTCGATGGTCGAGCGCTTCCAAGCCCAGCTATTGCTCCAGCAGCACATCAGGTCGGCGCTCGGAGTTGCCACGCCATCGAGCCCGGCGTGGACCGAGTCGTCCGACGCGCTCGGCGCCCGGCCGCGAAGCCAGACGTAGTAAGTGCCCGGTGTGGCGACGTTGAGCTGATGCTGGAGTTCGGGGCTGAGCGTGGTGTAGCCGGTGTGGTTATTGACGCCGCTATTGGGTAGGGCTTGCAGATAACCGCTGCCGGAATAACCTGCCGTCGTCGTGCGCAGGGTCCAGTCCTGGCCATTGCGTGGAACCTTCGCAGTGTAGTTCTCAGCTTCCATGACGACCTGGCCACTCGCTTCCTGGAAGGATTCCGGGCTGCCGGGCGGCGCCGGGATCTCAGCCGTCTTCTGCCGCAAGCGGTTCAACACATCATAGGCGAAGGTGATGATGACCCCGCGGGCATCGGTCTGGCTGGTGAGGTTGTCCACATCGTCGTAGGCGTACGCCCAGTGGCCCATGTCCGGGTCGTCCATCGCGACCTTGCGGCTCAGGGAGTCGTAGCTGATGGCCGTGACGTTGCCAACCTGATCGCGCACGTTGACCAAGTTGTTGAGCGTGTCGTAGGTGTAGGCGGTGGTGTAGGTCTGGCCTTGGTTGAACTCCTCAACCTGGATGAGCCGGCCGAAGGCATCGGAGGCGCGGCGGGCCTGGTGGCCGTTCGCGTCGGTGACGGTCACGCTCCAGTCATCATAGGTGGTCGTCGTGGTCGCCCCATCCGGGTCAATGACCTGCGCGGTGCGGCCGACGGCGTCGTAGACGTAGCGGACGGTCTTCAACCCCGCCGTCGGGTCCGGCGGACGGTAGAGGGTCGCCGCCGCATCCAGATACGACAGATATTGGTCGGTCACCTGCCCGGCGCTGTTCAGGATGACGTCGCCGGTCACCACCTGCTTCGCAGGGTCCTCGGCCGGCGAGCGGGTCTGCATAGTGCGGCCCAGGCCGTCGGCAAAGCTCATGGTGCAGACTTCGAACGGCTGGCCGGACTGCACCCGCGCGCAGGCCGTGGTCTTGAGGGGGAAGACCGACAGGTCATAGTCGTAGCGCGTGGTCGGCAGGGCATCGGTGTCGTTCGGGCCCACGACCTTGACGACGCGGCCTAAGGCATCGTAGCGCGTCGTGGCCGTCACCCCGTTGGGGTCGGTCGAGGTCAGCACCTGCCCCAACACCGGGTCATACGTCATCTGCCGCGTATGGCCCGCGACGTTGGTGACCCGCGTCAGAAACAGATGCACCACCGCATCATAGGTATTGGTCGTCGTTCGGCCGAGCGCGTCGGTGACCGTGGCGACGTTGCCGTAGCCGTCGTAGGTCAGCGAGGTGGCCACCCATCGGCCCGGCGGGCTCAGCCACTCCTCTTCCTTGGTCAGGTTGCCGACGGTAGGCTGACTTGTCGTATCGGTGGCGCCATCGTAGTAAAACCTCCGCTGGGCCTTGACAGCGCCGCCAGCGTCGAGGGTCTGGGTGAGCGAGACCTTGTTCAGGATCCAATCGGTGACGTTGTAGGTATAGGAGGTCGCGGAGGAGCGATTATCGGTGGGGTCCAGGTCGTTGCCGGCAGCGTCCACTTCGCCTAATTCATCGGCGCGGATGACGTTGCCGGTCGTGTCATCGTAGGTGACGCGCGACTGCGTGCGCCGGGCCGTGGCATCCCCATCGAGCAGGGTGGCGTCCGTCTGGGTCAGCCGGCAAAAATGGACGCCCGGATACGGCTCGACGCTGTCCCACATCGAGTCGGTTTGGACATAGACGTTACCCGAGCCGTCCTTCGTCATCTGCCGATACGGTCGGCCCTTTCTGTCTTCATCCTGGTGGAAGAAGGTCTCTTGGACCAGGCCCGTCGGCGGCCGCACCGTCACATGGGCGAAGCCGCGGAACTCCTTCGTGCCGGCATCGAACAGGCCGCCGTCGTAGGAGTAGCTCGTCGCATCGTCGTGGCCCAGCCCGTCGGCCACGGTGACGCGCTCGACGACGTGCGTGACGAACGGCAGAGCCGGCAGCCCGTCGCCGCCGGTATTGTCGAGCCTGGTCGAGGGCAGGTACGAGACCGTCGTGGTGCCGTTGAGGCCGTTGTTTATCGCGGTGAGCAGGTCGGGCGCCACCCCTTGCGAGTGGGCGATCTCGCCGGCGCCGGTGAAGGGGTTGAAGACCGCCGGATCGCTCATCCCATCGCCGCCAAAATCGCCGACCTGGAGATTGTCGTCGCTGCCGCGCAGCCCGAAGGCCTGGCCGAGATTGAGCGTCGCCGGAGGAGCGAACGCCGTGCCTGTCGAGACCGCATACTGGACGGCGCCATTGGGCTTGTCGTAGTAGAGCAGGTCCGTCAAGCCGTCGCCGTTTAAGTCCGCCGAGGTGTGACTTTGGTTCGCGCCGAAGCCGTTGACCCAGTTCGTCGGCTGCGGGACGAACGACGAACCGTTCGAGAACGCCACGCTCGCATTGCCTAAGGACTTCTCAATCACCCCAATATCCGTCAATCCATCTCCATTGAAGTCGCCGGTCAGGGGATCATGCGCGCCGTTGCCGTAGGTCATGCCGAAGGAACCCGCTGGCGTAAACCCGCTGCCGGTCGACAGCGCCACCGTCCAGGTGCCGTTATCGAAGGTGCCGAGATCCACCATGCCGTCGCCGTTGAAATCTCCGGTGAGCGGTGTCCCGCTGCCAAAGGACAGGCCCGGGATGGTATTCGCCTGAAAGGCCGCGCCCGTGGAGGTTCCGAAGCTCCATGAGCCGCCGTTGTACGTCGCGACGTCAGTTTTCCCGTCGCTGTTCCAGTCGCCTAAGAGGGGGATGGTATTGGTATTGCCGAAGCTGCCCAGCCACGTCACCGAGGGTCGAAACGGACAGGCATTCGAGGTGCCCACCGTCCAACTGCCGGGGTTGGGATCGAAGGCCGCGATGTCGGTCGTTCCGTCGCCGTTAAAGTCGCCGGCTAATTGCGGCTGGATGAAATTGGTGGGATTCATGAGGTCGACCAGCGATTTGACCGGCGAGGTGATGCGCAGCGTAAAGCCCTCGTGCTGGTGGTACGCGGAGAAGTGGATGATGTTCCAGCCGCTGGTAAGCGGGATGCTGTACGGCGAGACGATCTGGAAATTGGTGCTACTGTTCGACACCGCCGCGCAGCCGTGATTGTCGCCGTTGATGGAGAGGGTGCGCGCCGAGCCGACGTAGACATAGGTCCAGGCGCGCACGAAGTGGTCCTGGCCGCCGTTGAAGACGAAGCTGCCGTCGCTGCCCGAGGACCAGCTATCCGGCCCGGACGAGCCAGACATCCCCATGAAGGTGGAACCCTGCGAGGCGATGGCCATTGACTGCTCGCAGCTGAGGTTGTTGTCATGGCCGGTATCCAGGCTGTACGTCTGGACGTTCCACGCCGGGCTGCCGGCATTCGCCGTGTTGGAGCACCAGCTATAGGTCGGCTCGGCCGAGGTGTACGTGAAGGTCGTGGGCGGCAGGCCCGTCGTGCCGTCGGTGCCGTACTGCGTCACGCCGGAGAGCAGCGACCGGCCGGTGCGCGGGCTTGGGCTGTAGGCGAGCACGTACTTGCGGGCCAATTGCCCTTGGGCAAAGGTGGCGATCTCCTTCAGCCGTTGGGCGGTGCGCACCTCGAAGCCGCTGCGGTATGACGTCTCCACATCGGGCCGCGGTTCGAGGGTGAAGGTGACGGCGTTGCGCGGCGCATCGCCCGTGCGCTCGTTGCCCGTGTAGTCGATGCGGTTGGGGTAGAGCTGGTTGCCGTCTTTGGTGTACGAGATGATGAGCGAGTTGCCATTCGTGTCAATGACTTGATCGAGACACCACCGGAAGACGCGGACGTTGTCGATGATCTGGGAGTTGACATCCCGGCCAAAGAAGTAGCGCGTGCCCGACTTGTCCTGGACGACCCAGCCGCCCACGCCGTTATTGGTGAATCGCAAGAACGCCCCCTCCTCCTCGGCGCGATAAGTGCCATCGGGAATCCGCACGAGCTCCGCATTGACGCCCCCGAACATGAAGGCGAAGGTATCGGAGCCGTCATACTTCGGGACGCCGTGCTTGGTCGAGACTTCGATGTAGCCCAGATCCAGGCTCCAGCCCACCCCTACCCAGGAGTTGCGGCCGCTCGACGAATAACTGAGCCCCACGCTCGGCTGCACATTCTTGCGGCCCGGCGGCACGTAGATGGGAATCCCGGTCGTGGCGCGGCCGGTGAACACATCCGGCTGGAAGCTCTGGATGGCGCTCGCCGCCGGTGACGGGGCGCTGCCCGCCGACGCCGTCGAGGAACCCAGGTGGCTGGCGTAACTGAGCTCGACGCCTTGGACCGTAAAGACGCTCGTGAAGGTGACAAGCACCAGCCAGGCAGTGGGTTTGTTGACAGCGTGTCTCATGTTAGGGTGGTGACACAGGATTGCGCAGCACGAAGACCTCGGCCTGTTGCGATGTGTAGCCGCCAAACGCATCGCGGACGCGGACTTCGATAGTATTCATCCCCGCCGCAGCATCGCCAGGCAGCCAGGGATAGGTAGCATTGGTGACCCAATCCACGAGCACAGCGCCGTTGACGAGAATCTGAGACTCCAGAGGATCGCCCTCCGCATCGGTAGCCGTTGCCCCAATGTTCACCGACTGACCGACGTACACTTTGCTGGCATCGGACGGTATCACGCTGGTGATGCTCGGCATGGTGCCGCGCGTGACGTCAATACGCTTCGTCGAGACATGTCCGAGCTGGCTGCCGGCCGTAATCGTGAAGCTGTTCGGCCCCAGCGTCAGTGGCAACTCGACCTGGAAGCCCAGGACGTTCCGGCTGGCAGGCGTACCATTGACGTTCACCGTCGTCAGCCGGTCGTCCACCGTGCCGATGACAGTGAGGGGCGAGAGGTTCGTCTTGTACGGCTGCGGCGGCGCGGTCACGGTGATGACCGGCGACAGGCGGTCCACGACGATGACTACCTCTTCCGACGTGCTCGCGTTGCCGGCGGCATCCTTCGTAACGATGGCCAGCACGTTGTCGCCTTCCTGGAGGGGATAGTTGACGCTCCACGTCGTCGAGCCATCTAACGGCACCACCTGCACGCCGTTAATCCACACGGAGGTACCGGCTATCTTGGTACCACCAAGCGCGGAGGGCGGCGCATCGGTAAGGTAGGTATTGGGTGCCACGTTCGTGCCGAGGGTGCCGCGCTCGACGGTCGGCCGGGCCGGCGGATGCGTGTCGAGGTAGACGGTGATCGTCCGGCTGGCCGCATTGCCGAGCGGGTCGGTGGCCGTGACCGTGAGCGCATTCTCGCCCTCCACCAAGGGTACGCCGCTTGCCGCCCAGGCATTCCCGACGACGGCAGCGAGCCGGCCATTCACCAGCACCGTCGCTGTCGGGTCGTCAATCGTGCCTTCGACGGTGATGGTACGACTGCCCGGCGTCGGCTCAGCGACCTCAACGGCATAGCCTCCAACCAGCCGATATGATGGACTCGCCGATATGCCACCCACCGGCTCCCCGAGCGCGCCCATCGTCAACTGGAAGTTGGCCGAGTCGGCCACCCCCGCGCCACTCGCGAATGCATCCTGCGTGATGACGAAATGCTGGCTCGACGCGGCCCAGACCCATCCGGGTTGAAGGCTCAACATCAAGCCGGAAACGCTCAAGAATAGTCGGCCAAGTCGTTTCAACATGGTCACACAGTAGGGTAACTATCTACTTGCAGCAGGTGGTTCGCCAGTCGCCAAAGCCCGGATTCGTCGTCGAACAGGACGTAGATTCTCCACCGCCTTGTTCACCCTGCACACACCACTCGCCATTGGCACTGCAGGTTTGCGCATGGGTCAAGCCACCGGGCGTTGGCCTGACTGTGCAGGTGAACGGGCCGCCGCGAATCTGATTGGCATGCAAACCGTCCACCATATCGGCATTCAAGCCGCTGCCGGCGCCCTGCGGACTGAGGGTGGCCGGCAGCTGAGTACCGGTGTGGTTGTCGCGGTTGAGCAAATCTGCCGCATGCATCCCATCGACGGTGTCCGCATCCAGCCCGCTCTCGCTGCCTTGTGGGCTGATGAGTGTCGGCGTCACGGCCGATGAGAGCCCATCGGCAACCTCGGCCCGCATGGCCATGGGCACACTCATAATCCGCTGCCGCGGGGTCATCTCGCCGTCCTGGTTGAGCTCGATGGAGACCCAGTAGTCGCGATCGAACGGCAGGTTGAGGGGGGTGACTGTGCCGAGGCTCAAGGCAAAGCGGCCGCTGGCCATGGCCACGTTTGGCGTCACCTCTTCCCAGAGTTTTGCTCCACCCGTCGCCGCATCGTAGAGCCGACAGGTCACCGTGTAGGGGCCTTCGAGGGCGACCCCCGCGCCGTCCGTCGCCGTGCCTTGATATCTGATGACGTGGGGAACTTGAGCGTACGCGCAGTGACTAGTGTCTAGTGAAGGCTGACCAGTGAACAGGGACCAAAAGACAACGAGGGCCGCCAGCACCCTGACCGCTTCAGCGTTGCGCTTGGCGGTGTTTGACGTGCGCAGCGAATGGGTTAAGCCGGTTAACATGTGTACCACCTCCTCATAGCTCCCTCGGAGCTGCTCATGGAGCGGTGCTTTGAGTAGTTCACGACGAAAGGCAAAGAGCAGTAGATATAAGGTTTCACTCACGGAACGCCGGGCAACGTTAATGAACTGTAACAGCTCCTTCGTGTGCGAAGTGGCGCATCCCTCGGCCAAGTTGGTGGGCACGGAAAGAGCGGCGCGCCGTAATTGGCTGGTTAAATCAAAGAGATAGCTGCGCGGAAAGGTTTCTGTCAAATCAAACACCCGATGCGCCAGTGCATCAGCCTTTTGCCACACCTGTAACTCATGAAAGCTTTTGATCATCGTCCGTGCCACTTTTCTTCACTCGTCACTAGTCACTCTCTCTATTGGATGCCCATCACTTCCCCATCCACGGGGCTCGTGATCGTGAAGCCCGGGGCCGTGGTGTCCAGGGTGATGCTCACCGTGAGCGCCTGGCTCTCATTCCCCGCCGCATCCTTCGAGGTGATCCGCAACGCATTCGCGCCCTCCACCAGCGCTTGGGCATACGACCAGGTGGTTGAGGCATCAAGAGGCACCCGCACGACCCCATTGATGAGGAGGGATGAGTTGGCCTCTTTCGCGCCGGAGAGACCATACGGATTGGCGCGGGTGGGGCTGACCAGGGCCGTCACGGTGGGCCGCGCGGGCGGCGTCGTATCTCCTCCGCCGCCACCGCGTGGACCCGGCAGGAGCACCCGCTCGCCCTCCCCCGCAAAGGCGAGGGCGCCGATCGCCAACAAGGCGGCGGCCAGCACGGCGCCGAGGGATTTCTTCAGCCGGCCTAACAGGGGGGAGGCGGTGCCGAGCGGCAGGTGCACCTCCGTGCGCCCCTGATGCAGCCGGGGCGAGCGCAGCCGGCGCCACCGCCCCCGCACCCGGCGGCGGACATGATTGGCTTCAAACTCATCCACGGTAATCTTGTGGTCATGCACCGTGACGTGGAACGTCCGGTGGACATGGAACTCAAACTGGCAGGCCGTGGCCCCGCCCCGGTGGCCCAGGATCTGCTGGAAGGTGCCATCGGAGAGCATCGTCACCAACTGCCGCTTCAACTGCGCATCCCGTTCGGTCCTCATCTTCATGGTGCTTGAACTCTACCACGGGTTTGTCGGTTTGTCAAGAAAAATTTTCATTTTCATCAATGTAATATGTGCAGAAATAATTTGACAATTGTACAAGTTTTGAGGTACGCTTAAAGCAGGCTATAGAAGCAGTTCGACTCGCACTCATCCTCAGGAGGCAATCGATGCGCGGAGCGACGGTGTTGAAGCAACCACGGCAGCAGGCGGCGATGGCGACCACCCTCATCGGCAAGCGGCTCCGTCAACTGCGCAAGGAGCGCAAGATGACCCTGGCGGAGCTCGCGCGCGGGTCAGGGATCGACACGGCCACCATCAGCCGCATCGAGACCGGCAAGATGACCGGCACCCTGGAGTCCCACATGCGCCTGACCCGGGCCATGGGGCTGACGTTGGCCGAGTTCTACGCCGGCCTCGAGGAAGCCCGTCAAGTGGCCGAAGTGCGGACGGGCGCCGCGAAGACCGACGTCTACGTCCACGAAGCCGGTCATTCGAGCCTGGCCATCCTGACCAAAGACCCTCTCCAGAAGAAGATGCTGCCGGTATTAGTGACCATCGAGCCTGGCGGCCGCACCCAGAACGAAGAGGGCAGCCCTGGCACCGAGCAGTTCCTCTATGTCTTGGCCGGCCCCCTCGAAGCCCGCATCGGCAAGGAGACCTACGCCCTCAAAGCCGGCCAAAGTTTGTATTTCGACGCCACCGTGCCGCATCATGTCCGGAATACCACGAGCAAGACCGTCAAAGCCCTGGTCCTGACGACACCGCCGGCGTTGTGAGAGGGAACAGGGGACTGTGGTCAGAATTGTGTTACCAGCGGAGAGAGGTCACAGCGTTGGCACTTAAAGCACACCACGAAAGCACGAAAGGTCACGAAATCACGAAAGCTCCATTTCGTGGTTTCGTGCGGTTTCGTGTCTTCGTGGTCTGTTTGGTCTGAAGGTTTAGCATGAAGAATCGCATCTACATCTACTTCAACCCCATAAGGAGGCCCGAGATGGCAAACCCACGACCGCGGATCTTGGTGTGCGATGACGAGGAAGGCATTCGGGAGTCGGTGGCCCTGATTTTAGGCGACGACTATGACTTGGCGATGGCCACCAACGGCGACGAGGCCATCCAGAAAATCCAGCAGGGCGACTTCGACCTGGTGCTCTTGGATATCCAGATGCCCCGGGTGGGGGGCCTGCAAGCCCTCGAATGGATCAAGAAGACCGAACCAGACCTGCCCGTCGTCATGCTCACCGCCTACCAGAGCGTGGAGGTCGCCAAACAAGCCCTCAAACTCGGCGCCACCGACTACATTCCCAAGCCGTTTGAGCGGGAGGAGTTGTTGGAGCAAGTCAAAAAGGCCCTGAGGTCTGCTACCGCCAAATGATTCTGTTTTACGCCTTCACAGGATTCCTCAACGCCATCACGTCCGCGCTTGCTGGTTTATTCGTTGTCACCCGAAAACCGCGGGACGCGCGACACGTGACGTTTGGAGTTTTCATGTTGGCTGTCGCATGGTGGGGTGCATTTTATTGCCTGTGGCTGCTGAGCCCAGATGAAGCTACGGCATTGCAACGAATTCGTCTATGTTTTGCTGGCTGCGTCTTCACTACTTCCTGCTTCTTTCATCACATTCTGACACTAACAAGAGAATGGTCGTGGAATCGATGGAACCAATGGTTAATGCGATTGGGCTATCTTTCTAGTGCTGTAATGAGTCTCCTGTACCCGACCCCCTTCCTGGTAGAGCGCGTCAGGCAGAAATTGATCTTTCCTTACTGGCCAGATCCAGGGTTGGGTTTCAAGCTGTGGTCGGCTCTTTTTTTCTTGTACATTCCCTACGCGATGATCTTGCTTTATCGGGGGTACAGGGCGTCTACCGGTTACCAGCGGCAACAGTTGAAGCATTTGTGCCTGGCAACGTTAGTCGGTTTCTCCGGCGGGGCAACAAACTTTCCCTTACTGTATGACATCCCCATTCCTCCCATTGGTAACGTGTTAGTGCCAGGCTACACGTTGTTTGCGACATGGGCAATTCTCCGATACCGACTGATGGATATCACCGTTGCGATCCGCAGAAGCGTCGTCTATTCCCTGCTGGTGGCCTTCATCACGGCGCTCTTCGTGGCCATTACGGTTTTGACCGAGCGCCTGCTTCAAGGTTTCATTGGCTACAAGTCCTTGATCGGTACAGTCTTCGCCGCCTTCATCATTGCCATCGGCTTTACCCCCATCAAAAACCTCATCCAGGCCTTCGTGGACAAGCTCTTCTTCCACGCCACCCAGCAGGCCCTCGCTGCTGAAAACGAACGCCTCAAGGCCGAGATGCGCCGGTCAGAGCAACTGAAGGCGGTGAGCGTCTTCGCCGCCGGGCTGGCGCATGAGATCAAGAATCCGCTCACGACCATCAAAACCTTCCACGAATCGCTGTCGCAGAAGTACGCGGACCCGGACTTTCGCGACAAGTTCCAGCGCATCGTCGGCGGCGAGATTACCCGCATCCAGACTCTCGTGCAGGAGGTCCTGGACTTCGCCAAACCCACCCCGCCGGAAAAGAAGCCGACCCGGGTGGGCCGGCTCGTTGATGAGACGGTCGAGCTGCTCTCGAATGAGCTGCTCAAGCGCCGCATCGCAATCGAGCGCCGCTATGCGCCGGACGATGAGCTTTCCGCTGACCCCAAGCAGTTGAAGCAGGTGTTCCTCAACCTGCTGCTGAATAGCATGGAGGCCATGGATTCGCAGGGCGGAACACTGAACGTACGGATCAGACCAGAGCACACAGCAAACAGCACACAGCACACAGACAAAGACCATCGGCTCGTCATTGAGATTCAGGACACGGGCGATGGGATGACGAGGGAGCAGTTGGCGCATTTGTTTGAGCCGTTTCACACCTCCAAGCCCAACGGCACCGGCTTGGGAATGTCCATCGTCCGGACCATCATCCGCGAGCACGGCGGTAAGGTGACCGTGGCCAGTGCAGTCGGCCGTGGCACGACCGTCACGATGGTGTTGCCGAGATGATCAACGTCAGCGTGTGGCAGTTTCATTATCAAGCCTCTCTTTACTTAACCGTTCTCACCAGCTTGCTCTTGGGCGTGTTCGTATACCTTCGTGGGCCAAGAAAACTGGCCAACCGCTTTCTCGCCGCATGGTCGCTGTCCATCGTCGGGTGGAGCTACGCGCAAGTCAGAATGCCGTTCAGCGGCTCCTACGACGAGGCGTTAAGCTACGGCCGCTTCATCCACTTCGCTATCGCCTTCCTACCCGTCTGCTACTTCCATATGGTGTTGGCTGTCTTGAACCTCCGAAAGCCACTCCACCTGAAAGTTGGCTACGTGCTAGCGACATTCTTTACCTCACTGGTTCCAACAACACCGTGGTTGGTCAAGAGCGTCTCGGCGCGGCCACATCTTGGGTACTTTGTCGACGCAGGCGTCCTGTACGCACCAGCCCTCCTTCCATTCTTCTTTTATTACGTGACCTACGCCCTGTGGCTTCTCTTTCGCAACTACCTCACGGCTACCGGGGCGAGAAAGAACCAGTTGAAATACCTCTTTGTCGGTACGCTGATTGGTTACGTTGGTGGTCTGCCGAATTACACGTTTGTCTTCAACAAAGAATGGTATCCCCTCAACCCCTTCAGCACCTACGGGGTGCCTTTGTACGTGCTCATTGTGAGCTATGCCATCGTGAAATACCGATTGCTCGACATCTCGGTGATCATCACAAGAACGATGGTGTTTGCCGGTGTCTACGCAGTCGTGTTGGGCGTTCCGTTTATCTTGGGAAACGTTTATCAAGACGCTTTTACACATTGGCTAGGCACGCGCTGGTGGTGGGTGCCCATAGGTTTGTCGACTATCTTGGCGACACTCGGACCCTTTGCCTATCGTCTGCTCCAGCGCAAAGCCGAGCGGCGGTTGATGCGTGAGCAGCGGCGATATCAAAAGACCCTGCGCCACGCTTCGGAGGGGATGACGCGGATTCGGGATTCACGGCGGCTACTCACGGTGACGGTGCGGTTAGTCGTGCGGGCCGTGCGGATGACGCACGCAGCCGCGCTCTTGGCCGACGAGGCGACGAACACCTATCGGGTTGCCAGTAGCTGGGGCAACCGAGGTAGACTGGCGAAGGGTCTGACGCTGCGCGATGACGATGCCATCATCAAGCATCTCCAACACACGCGCAAGCCGCTCGTGCATGATGAGCTGGCCCACCTGGCCGGCGAGCATCCTGACCCGGAGACAGCCCGCGTACTCGAGCAGATGATGCGTTTACAGGCCAGTGTTGCGGTGCCCAGTCTGATTGACAACAAGCTGGTCGGCTTGCTGATCTTGGGCGAGAAGCGCTCCGGCGCCTTCTATACGGATGACGACCTGGAGATCTTCTCGACGTTAGCCAACCAGGCCGCCTTAGCCGTCGAGAATGCCCGGGCCTACGAGCAGTTGAAGGAAACGAATGAGCGTCTCCAGAAAGCCCTTGACCAGATGGCCCTCTCCGAGCGCATGGCCGCGGCCGGCACGTTCGCCACGGGTTTGGCGCACGAAATCAAGAATCCGCTGAGCTCGATTAAAACGTTTACCTCCTACCTGCAGGAGAAATATCAGGATCCGGAATTCCGCGAGAAGTTCTTCCGCATCGTCGGCAGCGAGGTTGACCGGATGAACCACATCGTCCAGCAACTGCTCAACTTTGCCAAGCCGGCTCCCGTCGAAGCCCAGCCCACTAACATCCACCGCATCCTCGATGAGACGATGGAGCTGCTCAACAACGATCTCATCGCGCGTCATGTCACGGTCCGCAAGGCCTACCTGGCCAACGGCCATGACACGCTGCTGGCCGACGGCAATCAATTGAAGCAGGTGTTCCTGAACCTCCTCTTAAACAGTCTGGATGCGATGGCAGAGGGCGGGACGATTACGGTCACTACGATTGCGAGGGACAGACAGCAATCAGCAGTCAGCAATCAGCAATCAGCAGACGGCGAAGAGCTGACCGTCGAAATCCGGGACACCGGCTGCGGCATTCCCGCGGGCAAGCTCGGTCACATCTTCGATCCCTTCTTCACCACCAAGGAGAAGGGCATGGGACTGGGGCTGGCCATCGTCAAGCAGATCGTCGAGCAGCATGGGGGGCGCGTGAGTGTCAAGAGTTGGCCGGGCAGGGGGACGGTCTTTATCCTGGAGCTGCCGAGGATGGAAATTGATAAATAGTCAAATTAATATTGACACTATAACAAATTTTGTGGTACACTCAAAGCAGACCACGAAACCACGAAATGTCACGAAACCACGAAAAAGAACTCATCAGCACGCTGGGCAAGCCGAAATGGGACAGGAAGCCGGAACTTTACGAGCTTTCCAATCAGGTGATAGGACTCGGTATTCGAGTGCATCGAACCTTGGGGTCGGGCTTTCACGAAAGCGTGTACAGCAAAGCGTTGACCCACGAGCTAGTAAAACAGCAGATCCCGTTTGTGCAGGAACTGCCGATCACTGTGGTGTACGATGGGGTGGTTGTAGGGAGACACCGGTTGGATCTTGTTATCCGGGACAGCCTGCTGTTAGAACTGAAGGCTGCGGTGAGCATTAACAGATTTCACCTCGCACAGATGCTCTCATATCTTAGGGCGACCCAAAAGCCCCTCGGGCTCATACTCAATTTTTCACGGGCGACACTGGAGATTAAGCGGGTGGTCAATTAGGACCGAGCGCCCATCGTCGTTTCGTGTTTTCGTGACCTTTCGTGCTTTCGTGGTGTGCTTTATGTGCCCTTGAGGTCAACCTGATGCTACTCAAGCGCATTCCCTTTCACAGATTTCTCGCAACCCTCACCAGCTTTGCTTTACTGACAACCACCTCTCTCCAATCCCTCGCCCCCCTGGCAGAGGCCGCCTCCTCCCAACGCAAAATCTACTACTTCCACCCCGACCACCTCGGCTCCACCACCCTCGTCACCGACGAGCAGGGCCAGGTGGTTCAGGAGGTGCAATACAAGCCCTACGGCGAGGTCTACGCCCAGGCCGGCGCCGTCAATCTGCCCCACAAGTTCACCGGCCAGCGCCACGATGCCTCGACGGGGCTGTATTACTACAATGCCAGGTACTACGATCCACAGTTGGGCCGATTTACCCAGCCAGATGCGTTCGTTCAAGCGCCAACAGATCCGCAAACCCTCAACCGCTATGCGTATGCCAGGAATAATCCCGTTAAATTCATCGATCCTTCGGGCCATTTCTTTTTCCTCTTCGCGTTCGCCGCAGCGATCTTTTCCGCCGTGGCCAGCGCCACGGCGGCCCTTCTGGGAAGCATCTCCGGCCTGATTCTGTCGATTGCCCAAGGGGCGTTTGCGGCCATCGGCGCGGCGGTCAGCGCTGGTGGCGCCTTTTCGGCGGCTCATCCCTACTGGGCCTCTACTATCGCCGGCGCGACGGCTGGTGGTGCGACAGGCGGTATCTCTGCTTCTCAGGCAGGAGGCAATGTCGGGGAGGGCATTCTCTTTGGCGCGGGCGTGGGTGCACTCTCCGGCTGGGCCGGCTTTGGCGCTGGTCAAGCCCTCTTGGGTTCGGGCCTGAAGCTGGGCGGATTCAGTCTGCTCGAAAAAATGTTCATCACCGGTACCGAGTTTGGCATCGCTGGTGCAGGTATCGGTGCGGCAGCCGGGTTTCAAGGCGGTCGAGGATCGTTCCGAGACATCGTCAAAGGGGCGGGCTACGGCTTTGGATCAGGGTTTGCGTTAGGAGGAGCCACCGGCGCGCTGGGGCACTTGGGTATCCTCAAGGATTTGCATGGAGCGAGCTTTGCGCTCCAAGGCGCCTCGAATCCGGTCACGGCGGTCTTCTTGACCGCCGCTGAGGCGGCGGCCGCAACGCTGGGTGCGCCCGAAGTTGTCACGGCCCTCGTCGCTATGGCCGCAGTGAGCTTGGTCGTTGCCGTTGCAAAATCCGTTGCGGCACCGTATGATGCGTATCCGGGGCAAACCCAAGGGAAAATCGCCAAGCAGAATCGGGCGGCGTACGAGGCTATGACCTACGCACCTAACCCCGCTCCCAACCCTGTTCCGCCGCCAAACAAATGGGTCAAAATACTTGAATATGTTGCTAGGTTGCTCACGCAGACGGCGGATTTTTTTGACGATCTGAAATGAAAATTCGAGTTGATTCGTCTGTAAAGACCTATTATCAGTTTGACTTCGAGCGTTCCATCAACCAATTGCTGAAGGTGGTACCGCCCGATCATCTCCGCGACCTCGACTGGATTCTCGTAGTGCGCACATGGAAAGACAAATCGGTGGCCTCAGCGCGTGGGTTGCATTATGAGCGATACGGAGAGGGGGGACCGACAATTGTCCTCTGTGTTGATGCCATCTTCGGCCCATTTGCTCGAATCTTCGAACGCCTGCCCCTGCTTCCTAAAATGTTCCTGGCGGAGGTGCTCTTTCACGAAATTGGGCATCATCACCAGCGATACCTCCACGGTATCCAGAAGTCGCAGCGGGAAGGCGACGCTAAGAGCTACTCGAAGGAGATGTTCCGTAAGGCGTTTCGTCCTTACCGATGGCAACTGTATCTGCTCTACGGGCCGATCGTGCTCCCATGGAAGCTCATTCAATCGGTGAGGCGATTGTTCCCAAAGACTCAACCATGAAACTCACGATGTTTCGGTTGCCGCCCTGCCAGCGCTTTCTTGCTACTTTCACCAGCCTCGCCCTCCTCACCGTCACCTGCCTCCAATACACCACCCCTGCCTTCGCCGAACAATCCCGCATCCGCTACTTCCACCCCGACCACTTAGGCAGTACGACCCTCGTCACCGACGAGCAGGGCCAGGTGGTCCAGGAGGTCTCCTACAAGCCGTATGGCGAAGTCTACGCCCAAGCCGGCGCCGTCAACCTGCCCCACAAGTTCACCGGCCAGCGCCACGATGTCTCGACGGGCCTCTACTACTACAATGCGCGGTACTACGACCCGCAGTTAGGTCGGTTCATCCAGCCGGACACCGTTGTTCAGGCGCCGGCGGATCCCCAAACGCTTAATAGGTACAGTTACGCCCGCAATAATCCTGTTCGATATGTCGATCCCACCGGCTATAGCTTCTGGAGCAAGTTTTTCGGGTCGATTGCTGCGATCTTTTTCTCTGTCGTCACGGCTGGCCTTGGCAGTCTACTGTCCGCGGCCATTTCTGCGGCGGCTTTTGGAGCGTTTGATGCAGGAATTAGCGCTTACCAGGCAGGCGCTGGTTGGAATGGGGCTTTCAAAGCTGGCGCAATTGGAGCTGCGGCGGGCTTCGCCGGAAGTCTGGCCGGTGGTTTCACGTCCAATTTTGTTGGTGGATTAACCAACTCCTTTGCAGGCGATGCCTTTGGCTCTCTAGCTTTTGGTGCCACAAGTGGAGCAGTGGGAGCTGGCTTAAGCGGCGGATCAGTCGGACGTGGGACTTTAGCAGGAGCTGCGGCAAGCATTACGGCATTCACCTTAGCTCCTCTTGGCCCTAACGCAATGTTCTTAGCCAGCAGTGCCGTTGGGGCGGCTATCAGGGGTGAGGACCCTGTTGAGGCTTTGAAGGAAGGCGCTGGCGGTGGCCTCGGGTATACGGTGGCTACGACTGCTTATGTCCACGCTACCGCCAGCCGGGTGCCTGCCAGCGGTCAAATTGACGCGCAGCCAGGTGACCGGCTCTACTATACTCCAGATTCACCTATCGGTCTGTTCGTTGTCCTCTTGGAAGGTGGTCCGTTCTCACACGTTAACGTCTATCTGGGAGATGGCAAAGTAGCTGATAATTCTCTTGGTACCAACACGCAAGAGCGCCAGCTATCGAAGTTTGCTGGTCGACCATACGTCTTGGCTCCGGCTCTGGGAATGCCCCAACAGAGCTTGTCCGCCTTGACTGGCGATCTGGCCAAGACCCATCCTCGTTACAATCCAATTCCTACTTCGCTATGGGTCTGCTCAACTTGTACCTCGACGATGTACGGTCAAGCTGGGCTCACCGGATTGTCCGGAATCGGACCTAACGCGCAATACCTGCTTAATGACAAGTAAATTCGCACGTCTCGTGCCTCTGAAGAACACGTCCACCACACCTTCTATAGTTAGGACAATTTTTGTCTGTGGGCTGGCCGTTTTAGCTGGTTGCGCATCAATGCAACGGGTTAGGCATATTGATACCGCGACTTCGACATTTCTTAATGATTGGCGTCGCGAAAATTTCTTGGGAATGTACAGTCGTCTTCATTCGAACTTCCAAACGAAGGTTTCTCATGCGCAATTTGCCGGAGCTTTTCAAGCCATTGATAAAGTGATAGGCCGCTTACAACATTTTGCAGAGCAGCCTATGCCTCGACACGCGCCGATATTGAACGAACGCATGTTCGCCGATCCTCTCGACTCTCCAGGAGCTCTGGTGGTAAGGAGGTACCGTTTGCAATTCGACCGATCAGAAGGATTCCTCATCGTCGAAATTGGAAGAGAGGGGGAGGACATTAAAATTGTGGGTCTCGGCATAGACATCCCAGAGCTCAAACAGCCACCGCTCTCCGAGGAATTAAAGCCCTTTGGCATAGGGACTGGAAGCGATTGAGAATGGAACCGGATTTTTCTGCCACTGTACCACCCTCCAAGACATGACAAACATATGAATATGCGTTCGCGTGCCCTTAGGCTGTGCGCTATTCTCATGGTTGCCGCAATGGCTTGCGGCGGGTGCGCGACGGCGTTGATCAGCGGGGCTCTGAACACGCTGACGCATGAACCGATTGAGCGAACAAAGTTACCATCCAAGACGTTTACTGTGGACGCGACACCGGAAAAGACTTTCCAGGCCGCACTTTCGGTCCTGCAAGTGGAAGGGTACGAGATTCAGACGCAAGATGTTACAGGAGGTCTCATTGAGACCGTTATGAAGCCGACGACTTCAAAATCTCAGCGATTCCTGTCCGGTGCAGTGTACGGGGCGAAGGGAAATAGCGAAGGATGGATCGTCGAAATTGCCAAAGTTGACCAAGGGACTGCGATAACGCTGCGCGCGCTGGTGGTCGCGGAGTTTGCGCTCGGTAAGCCATCGTATGACGCCGGACTGTCGAGAACGTTGCTGAGGCAAAAAGGTGACGATCTTGCCCGCTCCATCATCAATCTCCTGCGTTCCCAATAGACCATGGCATCGAGAGGTTCGATGGCCAATGCAATAGCGGGAGTCAGCTCGTTTCAACTAACGGTCTACCGCTGCCCTGTGTTCTTGCGCATCCTTGCTGCAGTCGCTGGGGTTGCAAGCTGCGCCGGCGCCATCACCTTGATGACCCAGACATTCTCGCTGGAAGGTGGGGAGACGTGGGACAGGGTCGCAGCCGGAGTACTAATGGTGGTTGGCTTAGGAGGCCTCCTCATCAATGTGGAGCGTTACGAAGTAAGCGATCAAGGCCTCACGTGGCGGGTCTTGGGATGGCGGACGTTCCTGCGTTGGGATGAGATTCAACGACTTGCCCTGCTCCCCGGCGGCGAATGGCCTTTCTTAGCGTGCTACGCCATCTGTACCAGTCGGAAGCCACGGTGGAACTGGCCGCGCATGTATTTTTACAGCTGGATCGCACGCAACGACGAGTTCAAGTCCCTGATCATCGCGCGCGCGAACTTAACCCAAACATCCCAGCCAGGTGTGTTCTCACACGAACTGTACGAGCGACTGACGCCAGCGGAAACGCTTCGTCTACAGACACAGTCTCCAGGAACCCGAGGAAAAGGCGATGCACTGCTTCTACCATGAGCAGATTGACTCCGTTGCGGTTTGCAAGAGCTGCTACAGAGCACTATGTCATGGTTGTTTGGTGCAGGGGCGAGGAGGCATCAGTTGCCGGGGGCCGTGTGAGGAAGCCGTCGCCCTCATGGGTTCCGTCATGGAGCGGGGAATGTCAAACTTACGAACTGCAAGAACAGCCCAACAACGCTCTTCGCTTCTTATGGCCTTGATGGGCCTTGCCATGCTGGCTACCGGCTTGTGGCAGGGGCCCAGGATGTTGTCGGGTATAGGCGTAGTCTGTTTGTTCGGCGCGTTTCTTTATTACTTGAACGCCCGTGAATTGAAGAAGTAGATGGTACAGTCAAAACGCTTGCGTATTTTAGGGTGGGCGTGTACGGCGATCCTGATTGCCGGATGTGTAGCAACTGGCGCACAAGCCCTCCGCTTAATGTCGCCAGAGGAAACAACCTTTGTCGAAAATGTCCTGGCGAAGATCGCCCCAGGAATGACCAAGGAGGAAGTCACCCAAATTCTCGGTACGGATTACTCTACACAGCCATTCATGAGGATGTGGTATCCAAAGTTGGGCGCGGGAAGAAGTCAGGTCCGGGTTTATTTCCTGAAGGGAAAAGTGTTCAGGGTCGTTTGGATCAAATTGGGTGGGCGGTCCTTCATCTATGAGCCATTTCCTCCAACCGATCCTTCTGATAGAGCAGAGTAGTTGCGCCACAATTCACATGATCCTGCCCACCAGTAGTTGACCTACCGAGCACCCGTTCACGGCCAGCCGAGAGGCATCAGACAACACCGCCGCAGCATAGCCGAGCGGCAATTACGCCTTGACGATATAACCTTCAGGTTATATACTTAATATGAGCCGCAAGCGAGCCATTTATTACCCGGATGCCAGGGGCAAGATACCAGCCTTGTCGTTCCTACGCGGGCTGCCGCAGGACGAGCAACAGAAGGCGTACGCGTACATCAGCTACCTGGAGGAGCAGGGGGAGGCCTTGCGGCGGCCCATTGCGGAGTACCTGGGCGGCAAGCTGTACGAGCTCCGACCAAAGCAGGTTCGCATCCTCTACGCCTTTGTTGGTCGGCAGGATGTCGTCATCCTCCATGCGTTTCGGAAGAAGACGGGATCGGTCCCAACCAGCGAGCAGCGGTTGGCTCAGGCCAGACTGGCAGATTTTGTTCGGCGGCAGGGACAAGGCATGATTGCCATCACGAGGTAAGGACGGATGAAGCGGGTCAAGGCAGTCACTCATCGACATGTGTTGAAGCGGCTGCTAAAGCGGCAGGACTTTCGGCGCGGCTATGAGGAGGAATTAGATAAGCTCCGGCTGGTGGATGCGTTGATCGCGCTGCGGCAGCGGCAGGGTCTGACGCAAGAGGCCTTGGCCAAACGGCTCAAGGTTAGTCAACCCTTTATTGCCAAGCTCGAGCGCGCCGAGACTCACAATTTTACCCTCGATACGCTGATCAAAGTGGTCGAGGCCTTAAACGGCGAACTGGTCATCCACGTCAAACCCAAAAAACTCCTGGCAGCTTAACGCATTCACCTGCCGCTTGACAGGGACCAGGTAGTAAGAGAGAGTTATTATCGATGAGACAATCGTAAGAATATAACCGGAGCGCGTCCATGACCCAGGTGACGGTCTCGTCCAAGTATCAAGTGGTGATCCCCCGGGAGGTGCGGCGGCAGTTGCCGCTGCGCATGGGGCAGAAGCTGGCCGTCCTGGTCAAGGAGGGTGTGATCACCCTACTGCCTGACCGTCCGCTCTCGGCCTTTCGCGGGTTCCTGAAGGACATGCGGGTCGGGGCCATCCGGGATAAGCGGGATCGGGTGTGACCTCCCTCAAGCGGCCTTGATTATGAAAAGCCAGGTGTTCAGTACGCTGCTTAAGAGCAGCGATGAGGCCCTGCGCTCCTAATCATGCGACGTGACACAACTGCGATGTTGACAAAAGGCACACAATGGGTGTACACTTAACATGGCACGGTACCAGTGGGATCAGGCCAAAAATGAGTGGTTGTTGCGGGAGCGTGGGATTTCCTTTGATCAGGTCGTCTGGCATATCGCTGAGGGCGATCTATTGGATGTGCTCATTTCTGACAAGGCGCAGTACCAAGGGCAGAAGCAGTTTGTGGTCGCCGTGCGTGGCTACGCTTATCTTGTGCCCTTTGTTGAGGAGGGGGACGCGATTGTCTTGAAGACTATCATCCCCAGTCGCAAGCTGACCAGGCAGTACCTGCGGAAAGGAGGAGCAGGCGATGGCACGACTGCATCGTGAGGAGCGGGAGCTTCTGAGATCGGTGGAGCGCGGAGCATGGCGACCGGCCGGCAAGACGGCGCTGGGCCGGTACGTGCGTGCGGCGCGCCGCACCCTGAAGAAGAACCGTCGGGTCAACATCCGCCTGGCGCAGATGGATCTGGAGGGCCTCCAGATCAAAGCGGTGGAAGAAGGCCTGCCGTATCAGACCCTGATCTCCAGCGTCCTCCACAAGTATGTCACCGGCTCCCTGATCGCGAAGCACTAACGTGCGCACAGGGTATCCTCGTCAGCGCCAGAATGTTATGATGAATTAACCAATTAAATCACAGTTGGTTACAATAAATTACCCTGCTCCTCAATTTTCCCCTTGACAGCCTGCCTGTGGATTTCGTAAGATAAGAACTACGAAAATTCGGAAGGAACAAGCACAAAGCTACGGCCGCGGGGTCGTAGCTTGTGTTGTCTTTAGGGCAAAATTGACCACGGAAACACGGAGGCGGCGCCTGATGGCGCCTTCACGGAAGCACGGAACAAAGCAATTCCGTGTCTCCGTGGCTTTCCGTGATTCCGTGGTGTAGGCGGGACGCATGAACGACTCCATCCTGACCATCACCGAACTCCACCTCTACCTGAAGATCCCCAAGCAGACCCTCTATGCCTTGGCCCAGCAGGGGAGGATTCCGGCGGCGAAGATCGGCAAGCACTGGCGGTTCCAGAAGTCGTCCATTGACCGATGGATGCGCAGCCAGCATCGGGTCAGGGAGCATCAGCTGGCTGGGATCAAGAGTGGGAATGGGAATAACAATTAAAAATGACACTTAAAGCACACCACGAAAACACGAAAGGTCACGAAACCACGAAACGACGTTTTCGTGATTTCGTGCGGTTTCGTGCTTTCGTGGTTTATTTGATGTGGCGGATATGAACCCCAGACGTGTCGTGATCACCGGAGTAGGAGTCATCGCCCCGAACGGCATCGGGAAGGAAGCCTTTTGGGATGCCCTCGCGCATGGCCGCTCCGGCATCAGGCGCATCGAGCCGGAGAAGTTTGATGCCAGTCTCTTTCCCACCCAGTTCGCCGGTCACTTGGACGGCTTCGACCCGACGAAATGGCTGGACTTCAAGCGGGCCAAGCGGATGGAGCGCACCTCCCACCTCGCGGTCTGCGCGGCCAAGATGGCCGTGCAGGATGCAGGGCTCGATGTCTCTAAGGAAGACTCCAGCCGGATCGGTGTCATCGTCGGCACCGCGATGGCCGGGCAAGAGTTTTTGGTGCGGGAGCACTACCGATATATGGAACGGGGGCCGATGAAGATCAACCCCTTTACCGCGATTGCCTCGTTTCCCGATGCGCCGTCCAGCAATATTTCCATTGAACTCGGCGTCCACGGGCCGAGTTTTTCGATGGCCACGGCCTGCTCCTCGGCCTCGGACGCTGTCGGCTATGCCTTCAATGCCATCCGCAAAGGCGATCTCGACATGTTCATCATGGGCGGGGCCGAGGCGGCGGTCTTCCCTGAGAGCATGGCCGCCTTCTGCATGCTGCGGGCCCTCTCGACGCGTAACGACGCCCCGGAAAAAGCTTCCCGTCCATTCGACAAGCTGCGTGACGGATTTGTGTTGGGGGAGGGGGCAGGAATCCTCGTCCTCGAATCGCTCGATCACGCCAAGAAACGCGGCGTGCACATTTACGCGGAGCTGTTAGGCTTTGGCATGACCTGCGATGCCTACCATATGACGCAACCCGAGCCGACCGGCAAGGAAGCCGCCCGGGCGCTCCAACAGGCCCTCCAGGATGCCAAGGTCTCTCCAGACGAGATCGACTACATCAATGCCCACGGCACCTCGACCCCGCTCAACGACAAAAATGAAACTGCCGTCATCAAACAAGTCTTCGGCCAGCGCGCCTACAAGATTCCCATCAGCGCCACCAAATCGATGATCGGCCATTTGATCGGCGCCGCCGGCTCAGTTGAGCTCATCGCCAGCCTCCTGGCCATCGAGCATCAAGTGATTCCACCGACGATTAACTACGAAGTTCCTGATCCAGAGTGCGACCTCGATTATGTCCCGAACCAGGCCCGTCCGGCCAAGATCCGCACGGTGCTCAAGAATTCCTTTGGTTTTGGAGGGAAGAACTCCGCGTTGGTGGTTCGAAGGTACGCCTGATGACTGCTCCAACGGTGGACCAACGTCTGGCCCAGGCGATCCAAGAGCTCAAAGACTACGGGGCGCAGAAGATCATTCTGTTCGGTTCGGCAGCCCGGGGCGAGGTTGATGAGTACAGCGATCTCGACCTCGTCGTCATTAAGCCCACGGGCCAGCGGTTTCTCGAGCGCCTCCGCGAGGTCGTGAAACGCTGCCCGGTCGCCGGTGGCGAGGATGTGCTCGTCTATACGCCGGAAGAATGGCAGCGGATGGCCGAGCACGAGAGTCCCTTTGCCGAGGCCGTCGAGCGCGAGCGACGGGTGGTCTATGAAGCACAGCACTGAGGTGCCCTTCGAGGAGTACACGGCGACAGAGGCCCGGGAAGCCCTCCAGATGGCGCAGCAGATCATGACGCTGGTGCAGCAGAAGGTGGGGACATGAAGCTTGGCGTCGGCGGCAAGCATTCGGCGTTGGTGGTGAGGAAGTTTGATGGCCGATAACGTTATCTCGACAGGGCAAGATAGGAAAGTTGAGCGGCGAGCTTCATCTCGTTATCCCTTGGCATTGCCGGTCTGCTTCGATGACCGACTTTACGGAACTACCCTGAACTTAAGCAGGGAAGGTGCGTGTGTTGCTGTGCCGAGCAACCTGCCGTTGTTAGATACCCAGACCTTCAATTCCCTCAAGGTTAAACTATCCAACACCGAGAGAGTTTTTATTCCTGCCGTCGCCGTAAGGCACGAAAAGACCTCGGCCAGCCGTCTGACGGTGGGGATGCGATTCCACGAGTCCGGGTACATTGATCCAGAACAGCTCGAAACTGCTTATAAAGGATTCGTCCGCATCGACGACAAATTTGCTTCAGAAACGAAGAAGGTAAGAAGGTTCGTAGAGGAGATCAAGCTCCAATGCGATCTCTACGATCAAAGCCACCCAAAAGAGGAGGACCGACTTGGTTATCTTAACGGAATCGAGCAAGAGTTGAGAGGAAAGTTTGATGCTGGCTTTGCCAAGGCTTGGAAGCTTTACGCTGAGCTTCCGCCCGAAGGACAACGCACACATCAATTATACTTCCAACTGATGCTCCACGACTTAGTGGAAGAGAACGTAGAGATTAACCGGCATATCTACCGCAAGCCGCTTGGCTATGCCGGTGATTTCATCATGATGAACTATATCTACAACTATCACAATGGGGCTTACATAGGGGCGACCACGTTTGAAAGGATTGTGAACCATTACACTTGTAGCATCCCAATCTCGAAGTCCAACATCGGCAGGAAGGAATTCCTCAAGCAGCAACTCCTCTCAACAATCGACCGGTGTGAACAGGCGAACATCTTGAGTGTTGGGTCAGGACCACTCAGGGAATTGACAGAGCTTGCGCTTGAAGGAAAGCTCAGTAAGCCGATACGCTTCACCTGCGTTGATTTTGAGCAGAAGGCTGTCGAATACTCCAAGTCCGAGATCGAAACCCTTGAGCTAGCCAAGCGTGGCCTTATATCGTTTGAGTTCGTCCTCGGAAACGTCGTTGCCATCATCAGGAACAAAAACTTCAGAGAAAAGCTGAAGAGTTACGACCTCATTTACGCTTCTGGCGTGTTCGACTATTTGAGCGACCGGCTATCATCAGCTTTGATCCATCAGCTTTACGAATCGGCAAGGGAGAAGGGCAGAGTGATCGTCTTCAACGCATCGCTTGACACGAGCAGCCATCGCGGGTATTACGAGCTGCTCGGCGAATGGAACATGTACCACCGGACAGAATCGGAGATGCTCCGGTGGCTTCGAGAGGATCTCCGGAAAGCTGCACGCTTCGAGAAACATCCCGCTTGTCCGGACTATCTTCTCCTAGTCCTGGACAAACCGTGACCGTTCTCAACCACTTCATTCTTTCCGCATACCTCACTTCCGCTACTACCTTCCTTCTTGGCCTGTCCGTCCTTGTCATCAAGCGTTCCTGGCAACGCTCACACGTTGTCTTCGCAGCCTATTCGTTCAACATTGCATTCTGGAGCTTCTGCGTCACGAGATTCAGCCCATTCTTTGAAGATCCAGGTCTCTTGTGGGGAAGGCTATTGCACATCGGAGCATCACTCATTCCCGTACTGTTCCTCCATTTCGTGCATGAACTGCTGTACCTTGGAGATTCCAAGTTCTCCAAATTCATGTTAGGGTCGGCCTATATCACTACGGGCGTTTTTGTTGCCTTCGATCTGTCAGGATCCCTGCTGATAACTGGCGTTACCCACAGGAGCGAATATAGCTACCCGACGCCAGGACCCCTCTATCCACTTTTCTTTGCTTACTTCGTTTCGGGCATCCTGTTAGGCATCGGACTTCTTTTTAAAGCATTTATCAGGTCTTCTGGAGTAAGACTCAACCAGTTGAAGTACCTCCTGTTGTTCTCCTCCATTGGGTACTTGGGAGGTATGAAGCACTTCCTCATCCTTATCGGACTTGAGCCTTTCCCGATCTATCCATACGGCACATACGCCATCCCGCTCTACGTCTTGGCGGTGATGTACGCCATCACTCGATACAGATTGCTGGACATCAATGTTGCTATTACGCGGGCAACCGTTTTTACGGCTGTTTACGCTGCGCTTCTCGGACTACCTTTGTTTGGTGCGTTGGCATGGCAATCACGTCTCGAGCAACTCTTTGGGACACGGTGGTGGGTCGGACTCTGGTTAGCATGTGCAGTGCTAGCTACTATAGCTCACTACGTGAACCTGTACTTTCAGCGGAGGGCTGAAGAAAGGCTATTAGCGGAGCAGCGCCAATATCAGAGGACGTTGTTGACGGCATCGGCGGGGATGACGCAGATACGGGATCTGAAGAAGTTGCTGAATGTGATTGTGCGGGTGGTGGTGAGGCAGGTGCGGTTGGTGCATGGGGGGATCTTCTTGGCGGAGAAGGAGACGGAGCGGTACATCCTGCGGGCGGAGCGGGGGGGCAAGGATGGGTTGCAGGTGGGGATGACGCTGGAGAAGTACGATCCGCTGACGAGGTTTTTGAAGCAGCGGCGGGACACGTTAGTCTATGAAGAGTTGAAGGCGATGTTGGGGGCGGAGAGCGAGCGGTTTACGGAGGGTGGGTTTTATCAGGATATGCGGCTGGCGCTGAATCGGATGGAGCAGCTGCAAGCGAGCCTAGCGATTCCAAGCTTTGCGGATGAGCGGTTGTTAGGGTTTCTGGTGCTGGGGCAGAAGAAGTCGGGGCAGATGTACTCAACAGACGACCTTTCCGTCTTCTCGACGCTGGCGAATCAGGCGGCGCTCGCGATTGAGAATGCCATCTACTTTGAGGAGTTGAAGACGAATCAGGCGTATCTGGTGCAATCAGAAAAGTTGGCGTCGTTAGGGCAGTTGGCGAGCGGGATGGCGCATGAGATTCATAATCCGCTGGCGATTATCTCCGGGGAGTCGCAGTTGTTCCTCGAGAAGGTGAAGCTGACGGAGCTCGAGGCGCAGACGGAGCGGGAGAAGGAGTTGGCCGCGAAGATGCGCCAGACGTTAGAGAGCACCATCGAGGAGTGCAACCGGGCCTCGGACATCACGCGGCGGATTCTGAAGTTCTCGCGGCCGGGCAAGGAGGGGTTTGAGCCGGTGGACGTGGGCGCCATCATCAAGGACAGCACGACGTTAGTGGGCTATCAGGTGTCGATTCAGGATACCGAAATCATCCATAACATCCCAGCGGATCTACCGAAGGTGTCCGGCAATGTGAACCAGCTGCAGGAGGTCTTCTTGAACTTGGTGCTCAATGCCTGCCAGGCGATGGGCGGCAAGGGGCGGTTGGAGCTGAGCGCTCAGGTTCGGGGACCCACCGTCGAGGTGAAAGTCATCGACAACGGCCCCGGCATCCCTCCTGAAAAACTCTCCAAGATCTTCGACCCCTTCTACACGACGAAACAAAACGGCACCGGCCTCGGACTCTTTGTGACCCAGCGCATCATGAAGGCCCACGGGGGCTCGCTGGCCGTCGAGAGCGCGCTGGGGCAGGGGACGACGTTTACCGTCAAACTGCCCGTCATGCAAGAGGCGACAGCAGCGACCTAAGCCATCAGCAGTCAGCAAGCAGCAATCAGCAAGCAGCAATCAGTGCTTCGACTCGGCCCCGCAGGGCCTCGCTCAGCACTGACCCTGAGCGAGCGCAGCGAGTCGAACGGGTCAGCAGTCAGCAAAAAAGCCAACCGCCAAAGCACAACACGCCGCAGAGGCGCAGAACCGCAGAGCGACGGTATGGGCTGGTCACAACGCAAGCGACGGCAGGTCGCTGAGCTCCACCGCCGCGCCAAGCGCAACCTGATCCGCTTTCTGGTGGGGATGGGCGTTCTGGTGTGTTGCCTCCTCCTCACAGTGATGGGCCACGAAGGCTCCACGACCGGCCCCACCCTCGATAGCCGCTTCACCTACACCTACGATGCCGTGGGCAACCGCATCACAGCGTCAAGCAACAGGCAACAAGTGACAAGTCAAGAGACCTACACCTACGATAACCTCTACCAGCTCATGGGCGTGACCAGCCCCCAGCCCCACACCTACCAATATGACCCCATGGGTAACCGCCTCCAAGCCGACGGCACGGTCTACACGCCAACCCCCCTCAACCAGTACGCCACCGTGGGTGGGACCAACCTCACCTACGACCTGAATGGCAACCTCAGCAATGACGGCGTCCGGAGCTACGACTATGACTTCGACAACCGCCTCACTCGGGTTACCGGCCCTGGCCTGGACGTCCGCTACGCCCACGACCCCTTTGGCCGGCTCCTCGAGCGCAACGCCAACGGCACCCGCACCAGCTACCGCTACGATGGCGACCAGATTATCGAAGAACGGAATGCCGCGAACCAAATCGTGGCCACCTACACCTACGGCCCCGGCATCGACGAACCGCTCACGATGACCCGCGGTGGGCAGACGTACTACTACTTCCAGGACGGCCTCGGCTCCGTGACCGAACTCACGAACGCCGCCGGCGAGGTGGTGGAGAGCTACACCTACGACCCCTACGGCCAGCCGACGCCGGCCGTCTCTGCCGTGGGCAACCCGTACCGCTTTACCGGGCGCTGGTATGATGAGGCCACGGGCCTGTACCACGCCCGGGCGCGGACCTACAGCCCTACCCTGGGCCGCTTCCTGCAACGGGATCCGAGGCCTGTCGAGCCCAACCCCTACAGCTATGCCCTCAACAATCCAACCACCTTAGTAGATCTGCAGGGCAATCTGACCATCGTTCCTGGGCCGCTGCCGACGAATCTTCAAGATCCCCGCGGCATCCGAGGCCCGCACCTGCCCACAGGTCAGCTGCCTTCACCGCCCCTGCCGCCCACCGGATGGGCCCCACCTCTACCACCTCCGCCGGGACCTGACCTGCTGCCTGAACCATCTGCCGGCACCGAAGCCGGGCAGAAAGAGCGCACGGGCAAGCGGGGTCAGGCCCTATCCCCCGGTGTGGGGCAGGGATCCGGTGTCGATATGGCCAAAGGCACGAGCCCGGAGGGCAAACGGCGTCGAGGGAGTAAAAAGCAAGACATCGCAGAGATAGACGACGCTGCACAACAAGCCGGAATAGATGATCCTGAAACGCGGAGAGAATTTGGCAGGTTTGTTGAAGAAAGTAAAAAGCAAGAGGGACGTGGTGATTACTCTTTTCAAGAGCTCAGGCAAAAAGCCTCGGAGTTTCTCGGGAGAAAATAATGGGTAAACGACGAGCCATCGGTTATCGCGAACATTTCGCGTCGTTACGCATCTTTGGCAAAATTCCGAGTTTTGAAATCATCACGAAGCGCCTTGGTGTTCGACCAGATCATGTACATCGGAAAGGAGAGCGCCGCAGCGAATTGAGCAAGCCATACGAACACGATTCCTGGCAGGTAAAGGCTCTGGTCGCTCGGAATCGCTCACTGGAGCATCATGTGCGCTGGCTCCATCGGCGCCTCGCAAAGAAGACGCCTTACCTGAAACGGCTAGCGCAGACGCACGAGGTAGACCTCTACTGCAGCTACCACAGCAACTATGACCAGGGCCGACTCGAGTTTCCTCCAGAAGTTTTGGCCTGGTGTGGCAATCTGGGGATTCCGCTCCGGGTGTCGATTCTCGTCCAGGAGTGAATATGACCTTCACGGTGAAGCTGCCGGTGATGCAAGAGGCGGAGGCGGAGGCGTAAGGGCAGTGGCTAGTGATTGGTGGGCACTAAGCACTAAGCACTAAGCACTAAGCACTAAGCAAAAGCTAACCGCCAAGGCGCTAAAGACAGACCACCGAAACACCGAAGGGCACTGAAATACAGAAGAGCAAAATTCATGACTGCGAAAAGACAAAGCAAGAGGAGCATCGCCCATCTCCGGCCACGGAAGAGCGATAAAACGTGGTCAGAGGATGAGCCAGAGTTCCTTCGGCTCAGGCAGCAAGAATCTGAGGCGAGACCTCTGCAGGAGTATCTGGTTTGTCGACGGACGAGAGAGGACAAACGGCCATGAAAGTGCGTCGCGGCACCTGCGGACTCTGCAAGCCTACCAAACGGTACAAGCGTCACAACCGTAGGCTGGAGACGTGGCTGAAGCGTCAGACGGCCGTGGACCTTCCGGTCCGCAGCGTGAAGCTCCGTGAGCACCATCATCAATAACTGCCAAGGCGCCAAAAAGACTACGGGCATACAACCGTTGTGCTGTGGTATAATTAGAAGCAGTTGAGTTGAAAGGAATCGCCATGCCAAGCAAGCCGATGCCCATTGACCTGACGAAGCTGCTCGCCCCCTATAAGGGGGAGTGGGTGGCGTTGTCGCAGGACGAACAACAGGTATTAGGGCACGGCAAGACGATCGACGAGGCGCTCGCTGGCGCGAAGAAATACGGTGAGCATCGGCCGATCATCATCAAGGCTCCCGATCAATACTCCGCCTTTCTTCTGTGAGCCGTCTGCTACCCATTCCGTATACCGAACTGCCTGTTCCTCCTTCCGAAGCCTTTCCCGATGTGCAGAAGCGTGACTATCCCGTCCTGCCAGTGGCGTTATCTTACCAGGGGAGGGTCACCGCCTTTACCTTCTTTGCGATTATCGACTCTGGCGCAGACAACTGCATTTTCCCGGCCATTGTCGGACGGGAGCTGGGGATTCCCGTAGAAGCCGGTTCCAAACTGTTGACGACGGGTGTAGCGGGAGGTGGCATTGCCTACTTTCATCAGGTGAGGGTTCTGTTTCGTTTGGACAACGGGAACTATAATTTCGATTGCTATGCTGGCTTCATGCCGAGCCTGGACCAAGTTGGCGTTGGCCTCCTCGGCAGGCACGGCTTCTTTGACCTGTTCGAGAAAGTGGCATTTAACAATACTGCCAGGATCGTCGAACTGACCGCGCGGGATTGACAGAACCAGGAGGGACTCTTTGCTTTTGCAGTATTTTGGTGTATACTTTAAGGTAGTCATTAACCGAGGGCGCTAAGGAAGCGAATCCTTAGCGTTTTATTATGGCAGAGAAAAGCGGGCCGCAGACGGTGCGGTTGCTGGTCGCGGATGATGAAGTCAAGATCTCGCGGCTGTTGGAGTCCTTCTTCCGCGACCGGGGCTATCAGGTCACCGTCGCCACGAACGGCAACGAGGCGGTCGACCACATCCGCAAGCAGCGGCCCCATTTGGTCTTCCTCGACCTGCGGATGCCCGGCCTCTCGGGCATGGAGGTGTTGAAGCAGGCCCGCGAGATGGACCCGACCATGAAGGTGATCATCATCACCGCCATGGAGGACGAGGCGACCATGGAGCAGGCCCGGTCGCTGGGCGCCACCGACTACGTCATCAAGCCGTTCAGCCTCGAGTACCTCAACAACACCGTCCTCAACAAAGTCAACGCCTCCCTGTATGAAGATCTGCGCCGCTCGAACGAGGAGTTAAAGGCCTCGTACGAGCGATTGCAGAAGATCTTCCGCGGGATCACGAAGGCCTTCGCGACGGTCTTAAGCAAGGTGGACCCCCACTACACCCACGAGCACACCTCCCGGTCGGTCGAGTATGCCTCGAAGATTTTGGTCAAGCTGCGCGAGTTGGGTGTCAAGCTGGACGGGATTCCCGAGGAGCTGCTGCTCGCCGGCGTGCTGCTGCACGACGTAGGCAAGATCTTCACGCCGAAGGAGGTCCTCTTCAAGGCCGGGCCGCTGACCGAGGAGGAGTGGCAGATCATGCGCCGCCACCCGGTCGACGGGGCGGACATCCTCACGCAGATCGACGGCTTGCAGGAGATGGCGAAGATCATCCGCTCCCACCAGGAATGCTATGATGGCTCGGGCTATCCGGACGGCCTCAAGGCCGAGCAGATCCCGATCGGCGCGCGGATCGCCTCGGTGGTGGACGCGTTCGATGCGATGATCACCGACCGGCCCTACCGCAAGGGCTGCAAGATCGAGAAGGCGATCGAGGAACTGAAGCGCTGCCGGGGGACCCAGTTCGACCCGACGGTGGTGGACGCCATCATCGCCATCTACGAGGAAGGCAAGCTGCAGCGCGCCACCGAACATCCCCACCACGTCGAGCCGCATACGCTGGTCAACAATCCCGCCAGTCAGGCGGCGCCGGCGCCCCAAGCGAAGAAAACCTAAACTACACCACGGAAACACGGAAATCCACGGAAGCACGGAAGTTCCTCTAGAATCCCCTTGCTAAGCCATTCCTTGGCCTGTTAGAATGCCCGCCATGATGCTCAAGGACCAGGTCGCGGTCATCACCGGGGGGGCCCGGGGGATTGGCAAGGAGATCGCCCTCCGCTTTGCCGGGGAGGGGGCCCGGGTGGTGCTCTACGACCTCAATCCGGCCCAGCTGGAGCCCACCGTAGCCGAGCTGCGCGCGCTGGGCAGCCAGGCCGAGGGCTTGCCGGTCAATGTCACCGACCCGGCCCAAGTCGACGACGCTGTCCAGAAAACCCTTGACAAGTGCGGGCATATCGATATACTCATCAACAACGCGGGGATCACCAAGGACGGCTTGCTGCTGCGGATGGATGTGGCCGCGTGGGATGCCGTCATCAATGTGAACCTGCGCGGCACCTTTCTATGCACTAAGGCGGTGTCCCGCCTGATGTTAAAGCAGAAACGCGGGCGGATCGTCAACATCGCCTCCATCATCGGGCTCATTGGGAATGCGGGTCAGGCGAACTATGCCGCCTCCAAGGCGGGCATCATCGGCCTGACCAAGAGCGTCGCCAGGGAGCTGGCCAGCCGGGCGATCACCTGCAACGCGATCGCGCCGGGTTTCATCCAGACCGATATGACGGCGATGTTGCCGGATGAGGTCAAGCAGGCCATGCTCAAGCAGATTCCGCTGGGGGAGTTTGGCACGCCGGCGGACGTCGCGGATGCGGCGCTGTTTCTTGTGAGTGCAGCCTCCCGCTACATCACCGGCCAGGTGTTAGTGGTCGATGGCGGGATGGTGATGTAACCCCACCAGGAGGACATTCAATGGCAGGCGCAGTCGCAGACCGGGTGCGGTCGATCATCGCCGAGCAGCTGGGCGTCAAACTCGAGGAAGTCACCGATGCGGCCTCCTTCATCGAGGACCTCGGCGCCGACTCGCTGGACACGGTGGAGTTGGTGATGGCGCTGGAGGAGGAGTTCGGCATCGAGATTCCCGACGAGGATGCCGAGAAGATGACGACCGTCGGCGACGCCATCAAATACATCGACACGAAGGCCGCCGGCAGCGCCTCGGCGTAAGCCGTTGCTTGTTGGTCTGACAATTTTGTGGTGAGGTACAGACGTCCGCAGACATGGCACTGCGGACGTTTCGTCTTATGAGGGGATTGCGATGAGACGCGTAGTGGTGACCGGGGTGGGGGTAATCTCCCCGGTCGGCAGCGATAAAGAGACCTTCTGGAAGAGCCTCGTCGAGGGCCAGAGCGGCATTGGCCGCATCACGGCCTTCGACCCGGCGCCGTTCACCTCCCAGATTGCCGGCGAGGTGAAGGGCTTCGACCCGCTGGCCCACATTGGCGCGAAAGAGGCGAAGCGAATGGAGCGGTTCGTCCAATTCGCGGTCGTGGCGGCCAAGCAGGCGGCGCAGGACTGCGGCCTCGACCTGGCGAAGGAAGACGCCTTCCGCATGGGCACCATCGTCGGCTGCGGCATCGGCTCCCTGCACCTGGTGGAGACCGAGCACTCGGTCTATCTGGAGAAGGGGCCGGCTCGGCTGACACCCTTTCTGATTCCGATGCTCATCGTGAACATGGCGCCGGGGCAGGTGGCCATCCAGCTGGGCCTCAAGGGGCCGAACTCCTGCGTGGCGACCGCCTGCGCCTCCGGCTCCCACGCGGTGGGGGATGCTTTCCGCATCATCCAGCGCGGCGACGCGGAGGTCATGTTCGCCGGCGGCACCGAGGCGGCGATCACCCCGATGGGCGTGGGTGGCTTCTGCGCGCTTATGGCCCTGTCGCGCAAGCGTAACGCCACGCCCGAGCAGGCCAGCCGGCCCTTTGACAAGGATCGCGATGGCTTTGTGATCGGCGAAGGCTCCGGCATCGTCGTGCTCGAGGAACTCGAGCATGCCAAGCAGCGCCGGGCGAAGATCTACGCCGAGATGGTGGGCTACGGCATGACCGGCGATGCCTACCACATGACCGCGCCCTCGCCGGACGGCCACGGGGCGGCGAAGGCGATGGAGACGGCGCTCAAAGACGCGAAGCTCGCCCCCGGCGGGATCTCCTACATCAACGCCCACGGCACCTCGACGGAACTCAACGACAAGATTGAAACGCTGGCCATCAGGAAGATCTTCGGCCCCTCCGCCAAAACCGTCGCCATCTCCTCGACCAAATCCCACATGGGCCACCTGCTCGGCGCCGCCGGCGGGGTGGAGGCGGTGATCTGTGCTTTGGCCATCGAGCGGCAGGTCGCCCCGCCCACCATCAACTACGAATTTCCCGACCCGGCCTGCGACCTCGATTACATCCCCAACCGCGCCCGCCCGATGAGGATCACCGCCGTCCTCTCCAACTCCCTCGGCTTTGGCGGGCATAACGCCACGATTATCTTCAAGCAGTATAAGTAATTGTCGTAACGCTTGACAGTCCAGGCGGTTCACGCTATCCTACTGGCCAGTGAGCCGCAACGCTCCCATCCGGCCAGCCTTATCCATCCGTCCTACCGGCACGTATCGCCGTTCCAGCACCACAGGTAATCTATGAACGTCCGCACGGGACTCACTGTGCTCTTGGCGGCAGGACTCTGCGCCCTCTCGGCAACCCGGCTGACGGCAGAGGAGTCCAGCCAGCCAACGCTGCCCAAAGCCACCTACGTCTCACCGCAGACCGTCAAGGCCTGGCTCGCCGAAGGCCGGGACCTGCTCTTTATTGATGTGCGCCAGCCCAAGGAATACGCCGCCGGCCACATCGAAGACGCCATCAACCTGCCGTACGATCAAGTGGAGGCCCAGACCGACGAATTTCCCCGCGACGTGCCGGTCATCCTCTACTGCATCCACTCCTCCTGGCGCGGCCCCTACGCCGCGAACGCGCTGGCCGACCGTGGCGTCACCAACGTCTACATTCTCGAAGGCGGCATCGTCGCCTGGAAGGCGGGCGGCCAGACGATTCGGGTCTCGCAGGCTGGCCGCAGACCGCGCGTCGCGCCCTACCCGAAGGGCCTGAGGATCGCGCTCAAGCATCCTGAGGCAGCACCCACCGACCAAAAACTTCTCTTAACCCTCGACGAATTGCAGCAGTTTGACGGCCGTGACGGCCGCTCCGCCTACGTCGCCCTCAAAGGTAAGATTTACGACGTGACCCAGAGCCGCCTCTGGCGCGGCGGCGTGCATGACCCCAGCCACGGCCTGGCGATGGCGGGGAGAGATTTGACGTCTATCATCGACAAGTCTCCCCATGGCGTGAAGGAGTTGAAGAAATTCCCGGTCGTGGGACGACTGGTCACTGAAGAACGTGAATAAGAGAAACCTCCTCCTCACCGTTCTACTCACGGCGCTTTCCTGCGCCGGCTCCGCCGCAGCCGAGACCATGGTGGGCGGCACCATCGCCACCGACACCACCTGGACACTCGCCGGCAGTCCGTACATCATCACTGCGGACGTCACAGTCCCTTCAGGTGTTACCCTCACCCTCGAACCCGGCGTCGAAGTTCGCTCCAACGGCCCCAGCCTGATGGTCAACGGTATTCTGAATGCCCAAGGCACCGCCACCCAACCCATCACCTTCACCGCCAACCAAGCCACGCCCAGCCCGGGGGCCTGGGGCGGCGTGCAGCTGGTGGACGTGGGGGCCAGTGGTTCACAGCTCGCGTTCTGCGTCATCGAGTACGCCGGCGCTGGGCTGACCCTCCAGAACGCGACGCCCAGCCTGCTCGCCGAGCTCACGCTTCGGAACAACTCGACCGGCCTGAGCCTCATCGGGGCCACCACGCCCCTCATCACCAACAGCCGCTTCCTCGCCAACACGCAGTACGGCATCCTGCTCTTCACCAACGCCGGCAACGATCCCGCTCCCCGCGTCAACCGCTCCAGCTTCATGGACAACGGCCAGTATGCCGTGTTCTGCTGGTCCGTGACCGCCTTCGCCAATCCGAACGCCGTCCTCAACTTCGAGGAGAACTGGTGGAGCACCACCGACCCGGGCCAGATTGATCAGCGGATTCAAGACCATACTGACTGGCCCTTCATTCCCTCGGTCGACTTCATCCCCTTCCTCGACGCCGAGAATGGCAATCCCGTCTCAGGAAACTTCGTGGGAGGGACGCTCACCCAAGACACCATCTGGCAACTGATGGATAGCCCCTTCATCCTCTACCAGACGGTGA
>JACQRC010000015.1 GCA_016206665.1 Candidatus Omnitrophota bacterium
ACACAATATGTGGGTGGGGTGGCTCCAAAATACCTGCAACGCGCCCAGGGCAGCCGCGTGTGGGACGTGGACGGCAACGAATACATTGACTATCCCATGGGCCTGGGCGCTTTGCCGTTGGGCCATAACCACCCGGCGGTCCAAGAGGCGATCGGACGGCAACTGCGCGACGGCCTGTCGTTTTCGCTGATGCATCCGCTGGAAGTGGAGGTATCGGAGCGTTTGCTCTCATCGGTGCCATGGGCTGAGATGATCCGGTTTGGCAAATCGGGTTCCGATGTGACCTCCATCGCCGTGCGATTGGCCCGCGCCTCCACCGGGCGGGAGATGGTCCTGCACTGCGGCTACCACGGCTGGCATGATTGGTACGTGGCCTCGACCAGCCGGCGGCGCGGCATTCCCGAGGCTGTCGCGGCCCTGCAAGCAGCGTTTTCCTACAACGATCTGGAAGCGTTACGACAGTTGTTCAGGACGTTCCGCAACCAGGTGGCGGCGGTCATCATGGAGCCGTACATTGTGACCGAGCCCGCCGCGGGCTTTCTGGAGGGCGTGCGTGAGCTCACCCACGCCAACGGCGCGCTGCTCGTCTTCGATGAGGTGGTCTCCGGCTTCAGGTATCGGTGGGGCGGTGCGTACGAGTTGTTTGGCGTGACACCGGATCTGATCTGTTTCGGCAAGGCCATAGCCAACGGGTTGCCCCTGTCGGCCATCGCTGGTCCCTCGACGATCATGGAGCTGCTCGAGGATGAGGTGTTTTTCTCCATGACCTTTGGCGGCGAGACGCTGTCGCTCGCCGCCTGCGCCGCGACATTGGGTGAACTGCGCAAGCCCGAGGCCTTCCAGCGCATGTGGCAGGTGGGTCGCCAGCTCCAGGAGGGGCTGCAGGCCCTCGTGGCCAGCTACGGGCTGCAAGCTCACGTGCAGTGCCTGGGCCGGCCCCCGCGAACGCTGGTGGTCTTCCGCGATCGAGAGGGGAAGGAATCGCTCGCCTTGAAGAGTTTATTCCAGCAGGAAGTCCTCAAACGCGGCATTCTGTTCAACGGTCTCCAGTTGCCGTCGGCGGCCCATACCGAGGCGGACATCGAGCTCACGTTAGGGGCGTTTCAGGAGGCGTTGGCGATTCTCCGTGAAGCGGTGCAGGACGACAGTGCTGACCGGCGGCTGGAGGGCACGCCCATTCAGCCGGTCTTCCGGCCCTTGCTCCCTGTGGAGCAGCGGTAGCCTCATGAACCAGCAGCTGACCATTGGCAAGCGTCCGATCGGACCGGGGCAGCCGTGCTTCATCATTGCGGAGGCCGGATCCAATCACAACGGACAACTGGACACGGCGTTGGCGCTCATCGATAGCGCGGCGGAGTGCGGCGCGGATGCCGTGAAGTTTCAAACCTTCAACGTCGACCAGCTGGTGGCGCCGACACGGCACCCGATCGCCCGTCTCTCGGACCAATTCGGTCAGTTTGGGCAGACCGTCTACGACATGTTCCAGAAGGTGCAGATGCCGCTGGAGTGGCTGCCGCAACTGTACGAACGCGCCACATCCCGCGGCCTCATCTTTCTGTCAACGCCGTTCGACGAGGCGAGCGTTGATCATCTGGAGCAGTTGGGAGTGCCGGGCTTCAAGGTCGCCTCCTACGAGATCGTCCATCTGCCCCTGTTGCGATATATCGCCAGCAAGCAGAAGCCCATCCTGCTGTCGACCGGCATGGCGGACTTGGGTGAGATCGAGGAGGCCCTGAAGGTGATTCATGCCGAAGGGAATGACCAAGTGGCACTCCTGCATTGTGCCATCGGCTATCCTGCCGCTCCCGAGCATGTGCATCTGGCGGCGATGGAGACGCTGCGCCAGGCCTTTGGCCTGCCGGTGGGATTTTCCGACCATACGCTGGGCATTGCCGTGCCCCTGGCCGCGGTCGCCCGCGGGGCCTCGGTGATCGAAAAGCACTTCACGTTGGATGCCCGCGCTCAGGGGCCTGACCACAGCTTCGCGGCCGAGCCAGAGATATTGGCGCAGATGATTCAAGGTATCCGCGAAGTCGAACGCGCGATCGGTTCTCCTGAGAAACGTTGCCAGCCGAGCGAGGAGCTTCACTATCATCGGGGTCGTCGTGCCATCTTTGCGGCGGTGGATATCCCTGAAGGGATGCTCATTGCTCCGGAGATGCTGGCCATCCTGCGCCCTGGCGTCGGTCTCAAACCGAAGTTTTTCGACGTGCTGGTCGGTCGACGAGCCAAGCGAGCCATCCGGGCCTTTGATCCGGTTTCGTGGGATGATGTCTGAGATGGTCTCAAGACGGACAACGCGCAGCGGGGCGAGGGTCCTGATGAAGGTCGAAGGCGGCGGGCGTTTCGGCTTGGGGCATGTGGTGCGCTCTCTCGAGCTGGCGGCTGTGCTCAGGCGCTCCGGTGTCAGCATCGCGGGTTTTGCCTGCAATGACGATGCGGCCAGCCGGGCGAGGATTCGCGCCGCGGGCTATCCGTGTGACGTGTTGCCGATATCTCAGCGTGGAAGCTTGGTGCAGATGGTCGATCGCACCTCGGCGAATGCCATCGTGGTTGATCAACCGACTGACGCGGTGAGGGCATTCCGGGCATTACGGCGGGTACGACCCGGGCTGTTCTTGGCGGCGCTGGATCCTCCCGTGCCAGATGTGGCGGCCTTCGATGCGGTCATCACGCTGTTCCACCATGGGACGGCGCCACGCCCGGCCCGAACCACAGGCTATCACGAGGGAGTGGAGTTCGCCGTCCTTGGCTCGCAATTCTCCATGCGCCGCGCTCCACCGAACGGCCTCATAAAGGAGGTCAAAGAGATCTTGGTGTGCTTTGGCGGCACGGACCCGCAGCGGCTCACCGTGAAGGTCTTGCGTGCGCTGCAAAGAGGATTGCCAGGTACACCAACACTGCACATCGTGTTAGGGCCGGGATTGACCTTCGGCTCCGTAGTGCGGCAAGCGGCCCGTGACGGCGCCCTGCCGTATGAACTGCACACAGACGTCCATCTGATGTCCCGATTGATGGCCGGTTGCCAACTCGCCATTTGCAGCGGGGGCGCTACGCTGATGGAGCTCTGTTGCGTGGGATGTCCGGCGCTCGTCATCGCGCAGAATGAGGCCGAAGCGCGATTCGCCACCTATGTGAGCCGTCGGGGCGCCGCCCGCTACGTGGGGCCCGCGAGACGGGTGACAGAGCGAGAGATCCGCGCCGCGGTGCTGGCGATGTGCGCAGCACCAGCCGTCCGACGGCGGCAGGCCGCACACGGCCAGCGACTCATTGATGGGCGCGGCACTCGGCGGACGGCGTCAATCCTGCTGAAGGAGTTGGAATGGAGTTTGCAAACACACAGTACCTGACGCTGAACGGAAAGCGGGCGGTGGCGGACGGCGCTCACCGTGTTCCAAGCTACCAAGAGGCAAAAGGGCTGCCACCGCTGGTCGTAGACGATCTCTTACGGGTCCACTCGTTTCCCGAGAACCTCGCGCTCCTTGAGCGCTACCGACAGGAGGGCTATCAGCTGGTGCCGATCCGGCGTCGGCCGGAGCAAGAGCGACCCACCGACTCGCGATTTCCCGGTCGCATCCTGCTCGAGATTACGAGCAAGTGCAACATGAACTGCGTCATGTGCCCACGGACGGCCCTGCGGCGGCCTCAACTCCACATGCCGAAGGACGTGGTGCTGCGCTGCATCGATGAGATTCACGCCCACGGTGTTGACGGCCTCTGGCTGTACAACCTCGGTGAGTCGACGTTGCATCCCCACTTCAAGGAGATCGTTGACTACTGCCATCAGAAGCACCTCGGATCGCTCTGGCTCAGCACCAACGGCCAGCACATCCCTGAGGAGATCATGGACACTCTCTTCCGCTCCCCGCTGACCTTTTTGAACTACTCGCTCAACGCCATGCGCGCGGAGACGTACCGTCTCATTTGTCCCACTGGCGACTACGACCGCCTCGTGGCGAATCTCGAACGGCTGTTGGCGAAGAAACGGTCCCAGGGGCGGATGGGCACACCGCCGTGGATCCGGATCCAGATGATCGAGCAGGCGCAGGTGGCTTCGGAGATTGATTGGTTCCTGACGAACTACGCGACGAAAGGTGAGCTGTTGAGCGTTAACGTGCTGGAAGCCTTCAACGAGAGTGTCGCCCAAAATGTGGGCTACGCCCAGTGTCGCGAACGGCGGCAGCGGACCCACTGCAATCGCATCGAACGCGGTGACTGCTTCATCTTTGCGGACGGGGAGGTCTCGTTCTGCGACACGGACTTTAATCACGAGATGTCCATCGGCAACGTCCATGACGCCGCGATCGAAGAAATCTGGAACGGCGGCCGCCACCGGCACTACACGTCGCTGAACGCGGCGGGCCGGCTGGATGAGGTCCCCATGTGCCGACAGTGCCTGGACTACGACTTGTAACGGGGGAGGAGAGCATGCGCGCGGTTCCTGAGGCAGCTCTACAGCAACATCTCAAGGAGTTGCGCGTCTATGGCTATACCCGCATTGAGCAATTTCTTGACACGGCAGAGGTGCAGCGGCTCAAGGCCTTGGTGACCCGGTCTTATGAGGCGACCCGCCAGCTCCAGTATGCCGGCAGGCCCAACCGGGACGCCGCGGATCAGGTGGTCTATAATTTGCAGAACAAGGACAAGTATTTCATCGACATCCTGGATGACCCATTCATCAGCCGGGTGCTCATGACCATGTTGAACGATCCCTACTACCGATTCTTGCCGTCCGATGTCCCCAATTACATCTTGAGCTACTATAATGCGCGGTCCAGCGGCGAGCGGCTCGATCTGCATATTGATTCGGTGATTCCCGCGCCGGGCGAGCGGACCTGGGCGATGCAAATCGCTTTTGTGCTGGATGACCAGACGCCCGAAAACGGCTGTACCGTCGTGGTGCCTGGTTCCCATCTATCGGGCGCCTACACCGACCGAAGCCTGCAGAAGCTCGAGCCCATTCGGGCCCAGGCCGGGGATCTCGTCATGTGGGACAGCCGCCTATGGCATGGGACGACGGCCAATGCGTCGGGACGGCCCCGCTGGGCGCTGATTGCCACCTTCGTCATGTGGTGGGTCAAGCAGACCATGCAGATCACCAGATCCCTGCCGGACGCGATGTACCAAACCCTGACCGACCGCCAAAAAGCCCTGCTGGGTTTTTGCGCCATTCCGCCTGTGGATGAAACGCAGCGCATCAACACCAAGTGCGGTTACGACGCACTGTTGCCATCCGTAGAGGATTATCATCGTTGTCAGACGGCCCCATCGGCGGTCGAGGACTGAGCGATCTCATGCCGCAAACGAAACAGCGTCTGCTCATCTTGGGAGCCGGCGTCTATCAGATGCCGGCCATCGCCACCGCGAAGGCGCTGGGACTTCAGGTGATTGCGGTAGACGCGAACCCCGTGGCGCCCGGCTTCACCTTGGCAGATGTCTCCCGCGTCGTTGATGTGCGTGACATCGCCGGATGTCTCAAGGTCGCCAGAGGATTTCAGGTGGATGGGGTCGTATCCATTTGCACGGAATCGGCCGTGGCCACGGTGGCGGCACTGGCGGAGGAACTGGGATTGCCCGGCGTCAGCCGCGCGGCCGCGCAAGCCGCCACGGATAAATTTGTGATGCGCAGCAGATGGGCCGCCACCGGATTGCCGGGGCCGGCCTTCGCTCAGGCAAGCACCCTCGCCGAGGCCGTGCCGGCGGCGCGAGAGATCGGCTATCCCGTGGTGGTCAAACCCGTTGACAACGCGGGCAGCCGCGGCGTCTCTCGGATCGACGTGGAGAGTGCACTGCCGGCGGCGTTCGACCGGGCGCTGAGCCAGTCGCTCAGCCGACGAGTGATCCTTGAGGAGTTCATGGATGGCGTCGAGGCAACGGTAGAATCCTTTACCTGGCAGGGGAAGACGCAGGTATTGGCGATGTCGGAGAAGGTGCGCATCCCGTTTCCCGCCTGCGTCTCAATCAGTCTGAGCTATCCACCGAGCTTTGCTGCCGAAGTCCAGCAGGCCATTCAGCAGGTGGTATGCCGGGCCATCAAGGCCTTGGGGATTGACCAGGGACCCACCCACACAGAAGTTCTGGTCACGTCTCGCGGGATCAAGCTGGTCGAGCTCGCCGCGCGCGGCGGCGGATTCGGCATTGTTCATCAGATCGTGCCGATCGTCTCAGGTGTCGATCTAGTTCGGGCCACGATTCAGGTGGCACTGGGATTGCAGCCGGACATAACACCGCAGTACGCCAGGGCGGCCGTCCTGCGCTTTTTCCAGCCGCAGGCCTTCGGAACCGTGCGCAGGATCCGCGGCGTCGAGGACGCAAAGCGGATGGAGGGGATCGTCGAGGTCGTGATGGAGGTCAAGCCGGGGCAGTTGCTGGGGCCCATTACGCGCGACGGCGAACGGCCGGGCTACTTGATCGCCTCGGCGCCGACGCGCGAGCTGGCCTTGCAGTATGCGGATGCCGCGGAACGTGCGGTTCGTTTCGAGGTCGTCGCCGCCGAACAGGCGACGGCCGGCGCGGCGGGCCGGCCATGATCATTGACGGCCACACGCATATTCATCCGCACGCGGACGGCTGGGGGGGCCGGTATGACGCGTCGCTGGCGACGCTGGTCGAAGCTTTGACCCAAGGGCCTGTCCAGCGGGCGGTGGTGTTGCCGATCGCGCCGAAGGTGTCGAACGATTTCATCGCCGAAAGCTGTCGCCGTTATCCAGACCAGCTGATCGGTTTCGCGTCGGTGGATCCCATGGCAGCGACGGCGGGGATCGAGGAACTGGAGCGGGCCGTGGGCCAGCTGAAGCTGAAGGGGTTGAAGCTGCATCCCCGTCTCCAGGGCTTCGGACGCAACGAATATACGCAGCTGGTGCCGCTGATTCAGCGGGCGGCTCGCCTCAACGTGCCGGTGCTCATTGACGCCTTTCCCTACGGCAAAGAGCTCTTCGAGACGCGGGCGGTGGAGCTCATCAATGCGCTGGCGGAGGCGGTGCCCGATGCCAACCTGATCATGGCGCACGCCGGCGGCTACCAGCTGTTTGAGGCTTTCCTGGTGGCCAAGGCGCACCGCAACGTCTTTCTGGACATCTCCTATACGCTGCCCTATTTTCGCGGCAGCTCGATCGAGACCGATCTGGGATTCGTCATCCGGAAGATGCATGCGCAGCGCATCATCTACGGTTCAGATCATCCAGAACAGCCCTTGGCCGCGGCCTTCACGGAGACGCGGGTGGTACTTGAGCGGTACGGTCTGACACCGAAGCAGATGGATGCCGTCCTCGGAGAGAACCTCGCCCCGCTGGTGAATGGGGTCAGTCTATGACGCCGCAAGAACGGACGGAGACGGTCAAACGCTACGCCGACCGGCAGGCCCGGTGGGGTGCGACGGCGCAGACGTTGGGGTGGCGGGATGCGGCCCAGCAGGCCTTGCGCTTTGCCGTGCTCGCGGAGGTCGGCGACCTGAGCGGTCGGTCGGTCCTCGACGTTGGCTGTGGCTTTGGCGATTTTTATGGCTACCTGCTCGCGCAAGGCAGGCGGCCGTCATTGTACGTGGGGGTGGATGTTGCGCCCAGTCTCCTGCAGGTGGCGCGCGAGCGGCACCCGGGCATCCGGTTTGAAGAGCGGGACATTGTGACCCAGCCGATGGCCGAGCAGTTTGACTACGTCGTCGAATCGGGCGTGCTCAACCACCGCCTGCAGGATAATGAGCAGGCCGCGCGGGCAATGTTGGAAGCCATGTACCGTCTGAGCCGGCGAGGCATGGCCGCCAACCTCATGAGCTTCCAGGTCGATTACACGGAACCGCATTTGTACTATTACGACCCGGAAGCCACGATGCGCTATTGCAGAACCTTGAGCCGGTTCGTCACGCTCCGTCATGACTATCCACTTTACGAGTTCACGATCTATCTCTATCGCCAACCGCTGGGGGGTGCGCAGTGAACGTGGCGGGAACCATCGTCCAGTATCTGCGGCGTAACCGGGTCTCCACGACCGAGGTTGCCGACGCCTTGGGCAAAACGGGTGTGTTGCCCGGCCTATTACCCATCACCCCCCACGAGTTTAGAGTGGGGAGGGCTCGCTGCATCTTTACCGCACACGATTCCAATCATGACCTGCATGACCAGATTCGGCAGGTGCGCGAGGGCGACGTGGTCATCGTCTTCGCCCACGCCTGCGAGGGGCGCGCCCTGTTGGGAGATCTCGTGGCCCGGTATCTGCTGCTCTACCGAGGCGCCGAGGCCCTGGTGGTTGACGGACTGGTGCGCGATGCCGCCCGCTTGCGTCGGGAGCGCTATCCGGTGTGGGCGCGCGGGGCAACTCCGCTGGGCTGCCATAATGTACCGGCTGCGCCGTTTCCGGCGGAGCAGGCAGCCGCCCTGCGTCGGGCGATGGATGGTGGGATCGCCATCTGTGACGACGGTGGGGTCACCGTCATCGGAGCTCATCAGCTCACGACAGACATCTTGGAGCGCTTAAAACTGATCGAGCTCCAGGAAGACATCTGGTATTACTGCCTCAACACTCTCAAATGGGATACCAAGCGCATTGTCTGTGACAAGGAGTATCTCAAACAGCGCGAGCTGCTGCCGCCCGCCTACCGCGACCGCTTCGATCAAGGCGGACAGCCGCTGAAGGCGGTGCGATCGAAGGGCTCTCGAGCAGCCAAGCAGCTCGTGAAGAGCCGCTCACCATGACCGGGCGCATCATCCTATTTGAACGCCTGACCCGCTGGCATCTGCCGGTGGTCGCATGGTACCACCTCCGCGGGGACTCCATCTACTACCGGAGCTGCGCGGCTGGCTGCGAGCCGGCGCGCTGGGGCGGAGCCATCGCCCAGTTCGAGGGCACGCCACCGCTCTACCGGGGTGTCAATGGAGCCACCGATCAGGCCTTCGATCATATTGAAGCGCTCTATGCACGGGCATACGCACAGCAGGGGATCATCCGGTTGCTGCGCAATCTCTATGGCAGCGATGAGATCCATCTGGCGTTCAAAAAGGCGCTGCTCAAGGAGCTGTCGGAGTTTTATTATTGCCGGCTGTTAGCCGAGCGGATCCAGCGCGCCCATCCGCAGGGGCGCCACATTTTCTTGGTGCCGGCTGACCTGGGCCAACCGGAGAGGCAACGCGCCTGGGCCGACGTCCTGCCAGCCGCGGCGATGGGCGAGACGCATCTTCCGCCTTGGTCATTTCCCTGCTGGGTCCGCCTCGCCGGCTTGATGCGGTCGCTGCAGGAGCGGTTGGTGGCAGCAGGGATTCTGGTACGCGTGCTGGCGCGTGCCATCCGGGGCCTGCTACGGCCGTCACGGCAGCCTTCGGTGCACACGTACGACGTCGCGCTCACCATCGTGGCCTGGCGCCGGCAGCTGCACGACAATTTACGCTCGGCGGGTTTCCTCATTGATGGGCGATTGATCACCAGGGATCGCGTCCTGTTGGTACCGCTGATCCGATTGACGCGACGCCAGATCGCGTGGCTGGCCGGCCGCGCCTTGCAGGTGAGCCCCACGCCTCTGCGGGCGTCTCGAGCCACCTGCCGCCAGGCGCTGGGAGCTGCCCTGCGGTTGATCGGCCAGCTCCCTCGGCAGGCACCGTGGCTGCTCAGGACCGCGGCGCATCTCATCGAAGCGTTCTGCATCTGGCGGGCGTTTACGGAGCGATACCGGATCGGTCGCTTCGTTACCCATGCGGATCATGGCATCGGCCATATCGCGAGAAATATCCTCTTGAAGCAGCAGGGGTCAGCGGTGTGGTCGTACGTGGATTCCGGCAATCTGACCTATCTCCATCCCCATGCCGAAGCGGCGGCTCCACGCTACGAGCTCTGGGGCTTTCTCTACTATGATGTGATGGTGTGCTGGAATGCCGCCATGGTGCGGTACTTCCAGCGGCACCATCAGCATGTCGAGCGGTACGAAATCATCGGATGTCTGTGGTCCGAGCATGTGCGGTTGCTTCGCGAGGGGACTCTTCCCATGGCGGTCCGGCAGCAGCTGCTGACGCGGGGCTGGCGTCCGGGACAGCCGGTTGTGGCCTGGTTTCCCACCTGGTATCAGGCCGACAATCTGACGGATCATCATGACGGCCTGGCGTTCGCGCAAGCCATCCAACAGCTGCTGACGGAGCTGCCCGACGTGTTTATGGTGGTGAAGGAGAAGCACCAGCGATGGCTGTTTGCCAAGCACCCGGTCTATGGCGGTCCTGAGGCCCGACGCATCTACGAGGCCTACGAGCAGCTCGAGCGCCACCCACGGTGCTGGTTGCCCGGTCCTACCGCCAACGCCTCCGAGATCGTCGCCGCCAGCGACCTCGTCATCTCCTTTCCTTTTACATCAGTGACGGTGGAGGCGATGGCTGGCCGGGTCAAGGCCATCTATTATGGCCCGCACGGCAGATACCGCGGTGCCCATTACGATCGGATCCCTGGCATGGTCGTCCACAGTGGCGATGAGCTGAAACACCGCGTCGCCCAGTTGCTGCATGAAACGTCTGCCGATGAGTATGACCGGTACTTGACGCAGTATGCGAAGGGCGAGGTCGATCCATTTCTCGACGGACAGGCGCTCACGCGGTTCCGCACGTTGTTGGCGGGCGCAGCGCGTGACGACACACCGGAGGCCCTGCCATCGGCCCTGGCGGAAGCGAGAGGATCGTCATGAAGACTGTCACGATCACCGGCCTTTCCGTTATGCCATTGACTCCGAGCCAGCACGGCGCGTGGGATCGGTTCGCGGCCGAGTCGGATACGGCGTGGTTCTGGCATACCACCGCATGGCTGACCTATGCGCGCGCGTTCACCGCAGAGCGATTCATGGACGACCTATCTTTTATGATCTACAACGGGCCGGAGCTGTGCGCCATCTGCCCGGTGTTCCTGGAAGAGGAGTACGGCATCCGGCGCTTCGCCTGCGTGGGCGAACCGCTGCCCTTTCCCGCCTACAAGCCTGGCCTGGGCGCGGGCGCGCAATGTCGGGTGCTGGATCTGTACATCGAGACGCTGGCCCGGCTGGCCGAGGAGCACCAGGCGGCCTACGTATCGGTCCGCGTGCCGCCGGTGGCGGCCGCCTCTCGCGAGAACGCGGCCCTGCCAGTCAACCCGCTGTTGCCATACGGATTTTTTGATCTAACGGTGCTGACGCAGGTGGTCGATCTGCGGCAGCCCCGCGAGACGCTGTGGGCACAGATCCGCAAAGGCCACAAATCAGACATCAAACGCGGCGGCAAGTCGTGCGCGGTGACGGTGTGGGATCAGGCGACGATCACGCTGGAGAAATTCCGTCAGTACCAAGAGCTGCACCGGAAGGATGCGGGACGGGCCACCCGCTCGCAGCGGACCTTCGATCTCATGCTCGACTGGGTGCGAGACGGCCAGGCGATGCTGACCGAAGCGCACATCGGCGATCGTCCCATCGCCTTTGCCCTGGTGATGCGGTTCGGGGTGGGCGCGTACTACGGGTCGGGCTGCAAGGACCCGGACCATCTCTCTGTGCCGGCCTCCCATCTGATTCAGTGGGAGGCGATGCTCTGGCTCAAAGCGCACGGCACGCAGTTCTACGATCTCGGGCTGCAGCATTTGGCCCCACAATGGTTTCACGTCCCGACCGCCAAAGAGCTCGGCATCTCCAGCTTCAAGCGGGGGTTTGGCGGCATGACGGTACCGCTGGCCACCGCTGAGCGGTTCTATGCATTGGACTACCTCAAGGAAACCTTTGCCCGTCGAATGGAGGCGCATGTCAGCTCATCTCGCGTTTGAGCCGCGCGTGCGGTGGCGCGATTGCCTGGGAGCATCCCGCGTGACGTGGGAGTTGCTCGACGCGCAGGCGAGCGCGCTCATCGGCTGTCCGGGAGTGGTGGTCCCCTCAATCAGGGTGGCACTCGCCTGGCTCCTGGAGGCGTCAGGGTTCGTGCGGTGGCGTGACCAAGTGCTGGTGCCGCGCTTCCTCGGGCGCTGCCTCTTGACGCCGATCCTGCGCCACGCACTGCCGGTGGAGTCGCTCACCTCCTCGACGCGGCTGATGCTCGTCGTGCATCAATTCGGATGTGACCAGCAGCTCGACGAGATTTGGCAGATGTGCCGGCAGCACGGCATCGCCTATGTCGAGGACAGCCCCGGCGGGTTGCGCGAAACCGAAGGTCTGGGCCCGGGTTCATGGGGCCGCTTTGTCAGTTTGTCGAAGGTGCTGCCGATTCTGCGCGGGGCCTTTTTCATCACCGAAGATGAGCGGTGGCTCGCGCTGATGCGGCAGCGCCGGCAGGCGAGCCACCCGGCGGCGTGGCTGCTTTTTGGATGGCTGATGCGCAGCCGCCACCATGTGCACGCACCGCACGACTCGCCCTGGGGCGATACGCTGACCGAGTTGCAGCTCATGGCGGCCGGCGGTCATGCCCTGCACCGCGTCAACATCCAGCGAGGTCTGGCCCAGCTCGCGCAGTATAGCCGCTTGGCCCGCCAGCGTCTGGCACGTGCCGCCGCTGCCTTAGGTGATCACGCGGTGTTGCCGGCGACGACGCGGCTCCCATATGTGGTACCCATCATGGCCCCCGAGGACTCGGCCGCGATGGAGGCGTCTCTGCGTGCGCACGGCTTCGATGCCATGCGTTACCATTTCGATCGCCGCCACCATCTGCTGGAGCCGGATTATCAGCAGGTGTACTTGTTGCCGCTCAATCCGACGATACCGCAGACGCGGTTTGAGGCGGTGCTCGGGGATCTCGAGCGGATTGTGCGCACGCAGCCGGCAGATGCCCTGGTGGAGAGCCATGGCCGTTGAGGTCCGGTCGGCACGCCATCACGGTGAGGTCACGCAAGCCTGCACGCTTGCGGCGCACATTTTTGGCACCGACGTCGAGCAGAGCCGACGACGGCAAGAGGCGTGGCTGCGCCTTGAACCGTGTGCGGATCTGCGGGATCTCGTGCTCGCCTGCGAGGGCGGCGAGGTGGTGGGTCTGATTCGCATCGTCAACCGCCAGTTCCATTGGTCCGATGGCATGGTCCCAGCCGGCGGCCTCGCGCATGTCGGCCTCCACGAGGCGTATCGGGGGCGCGGGCTGGGTGGCCGTATGGTGGAGGCGGCCCTGGCGCGACTCACCGAGCGCCACGACACGCTCGCGGTGCTCTTTGCGCGCCGTGCCGTGGATGGGTGGTACCCAAAATTCGGGTTCGTCGGGCTCGGCTGCCATCCGGAGCTGCGCGTGGAGCCGGCGGCGCTGTCGGAGACGATGCAGCCGCGCGAGGTCCAGGTGGAGACAGGCCTGGGCTCCGTGCCTGCCGAGGCATGGCAGACGCTGTATGAGGCGTCGTATCGTGAGCTGCCGCTCAGCTTCTACCGCGATGGCCTGTGGTGGGCAGGGTGGGAGGAGCGGCTGGCCATGACGGTGGGCTGTGAGCGGGTGACGCGTTTTTACATGGCGGACCGACTCATTGGCTATGCGGTCAGCGACGGCGAGCGCGTCGTCGAGGCAGCCGCGGATGTCAGCTGGCAGGCGTCCTGTGCTCAAGCGCTGTGCGCGCAAGCAGCCGAGCAAGATGAAGGGCTGGCGCTTCGCTTACCGACCGACCACTGGCTAATGCGATGGCTCCAACGGTTGAATCACACGCTGACCATTCGATACGCCTGGGATGGCGGCCACATGGTGCGACTGATGGGTGCCCGGGCCTTGCAGAGCGTGGAAGCCGCGGAGACAGGTTGGGATGCCAGACAGGCTGTCGGCGTGGCGCGCGCCTCGCGCTCGCGTCTCGAGGAGCAATGCAGTCGTCTGCTGGAACTGCTGACGGCAGCGCCGCCCGCAGTCGTGCCGTCGCTGCCCACGTGGTCGATTCTGGATGAGTTTTAGATGAAGCTGGCTCTGCTGAACCTGATTTCGACTCCCGCGGCGGTGCTGCCGAGTCTGGGGCTGCGGCTGCGCATGGGATTGAGTTCTGAAGATCCGATGGTCGGCCGCCATCCGTCGGAGCCGTACGACGCGTACCTGAGTGTCTACGCGCCGGATGGGCGATTTGTGAATCGGCTGGCGTTGGGCCGGATCCCGCCGCACTGTCGGCAGATGTTTGATATTGATGCGCTCGTCGAGCCGTTGCGTCTGGGGGGTGATCATCTTGTGATCATGCATCGCGTGCCGGCCAGCTTGGCCGACCGGTACGGCGTCATTGATCAGCCGGTCGAGTTGCCCGACGACACGGACTACATCATGTTCCGCGCCTACGTCCAGTACAGCTATCCGCACGGCGGCGGCGCGCACGGCGGGGTGATTTACGAGATCCCCCCGCGGCAGAACGAATCGATGCCGGGCAAGTCGCCATCGCAAACGCTCACCTTTACGACGAAGGCGGTCTGCTCGGACACGGTCGAAACCCACGTACTGCTGCTCAACTGTTCCACCAATCCGCGGTATGCGACGACGGCGGTGTATCGGTTCGCACTGTACACGTGCGGTGGCGAGCAGGTGGCTTCCGGCGCGTGCCCCATCGCGCCGTTCACGCATGGCCGGCTGGATCTGCGCAGGCACCTTCCTGCGGAGACCATCGGGCGTGAGCTGGATCCTCTCGACGGGCTGGCGCATTTTAGTTTCCACGGCTTCTGCGAGGAGGCCTCCGTGCCGGTGCTGGTCTTGAACTTGTCGCCGACGATGGGCGGCGTGAGCGTGGAGCACACGCACCCTCCGCAGGGCTACATGATCGCCTTCACCCCGCAAGACCGGCAGCGGGTCAAGCAGGCTGCCGTGGCGTCATGGCGGTCACTGCTTGATGCCGTGCCGGCAGGACGGTAGCCGTGCTCGCGACGATCAAACGCACTTTGGGTCCCACCGGCCGCCAAGCGGTGCGCCGGCTGATGCTGCTCACCGGCCGCCACTGGGCCAATCCCTCCCTCGTGGGGCGGGGAACCATCCAGGATTTGTACTACTGGGTCGCCGATGAGCAGTACGATACGGTCGTGCTGCTCAACAACTTTTTCAGTGCGCTTTTTCCCGCGATCCCGACGGCGACCACGGGGACCATGACGCTCTTCGACAGCGACGGCCGGCAGTTGGGTCGGGAAGAGGTGGCGGTGAGCCATCTGGGGTGCGCCAAGTGGTCGGTGGGACGCAGCGTGCAGACCTGGGCGCGGCAGCGAGCACCGGCACCCACGTTTGGGACGGCACTCTTTACCCTCACAATTCCGCCGGCGGTGCTGGAGGCCGTCGCCAAGTACGAGGGGCCGTTCTATTTCTGGCACCGCTTCTACATCGAATATGTGACGCGCGCGGGGTGGCCGGCCTTCGTGCACTGCGTGGACAAGACGTGGACCTTCCGCCACGGCCGGACCAAGCCGATCCGGTGGTACCGTCAGCCGCCGCCACGGGATTGGGCGCCGGAGATCCCGCTCAACATTCAAGACTACCGGCGCGTACTAGCCATCGTGACGAACCGCACCGTGCAGCCGGCAACGATGACGTTGACGGTGACGGATGGGCAGGACCGCGCGCGGGAATTCTCAACGACCGTCCCGCCCTTCGGTGTGCGCCGGTTTGAGCTCACCGCGGAGGCCCTGCGCGGCCTGGCGCCGCAGGGGTTGCGGCTGCGGCTGCTCGGCCTGCCCACGACCTGGGCCCGACCCGTGTTGTTCAAGGAGTTTCGCAACGGCACCATCTCCGCGATGCACTGCTAAACCGATGACGACTCGTGACGTGGAGCGTTTGAACCGCGCACGGATTCCCCACGCGGACGAATACTATGACCGCCTGCAGTACGAGCACGATCCGTATGCCGGCTACCGGCTGCGGCCGAACCAGCATCTGCCGCACATCACCATCAACGCCGACGGCTTCCGCGGACGGCCGTGGCGTGGTGACGAGACGACGCTGCTGTTCGGCGACTCCGTGACCTTCGGAGTCGGCGCGTCGGGCGACGATGCCTGTTTTGCGCGTTTCCTCGAGCGCCGACTGGGAACACCCGTCGCCGACGCCTCGGTACGGGCCTACCGGATCGGCCAGCATTTCAGTCGGTTGCCCGCGCTCTGCGAGCGACTGCCGCATCTCCAGCGGGTGGTGCTGTGGGGTGGATATTTGGATTTGCTATTCTGGGTTATCACCGGTGGCCGCTTAGACGGGGCCTTTCAATTTGCGGAGAAGCACGGGCCGACGCAGGGGTGGGGCGCCGTCGTCGCCCGCTGGCACCATCGGCTCCGGCTGACGGCACCCTACCAAGTGCTGCGTGGCGTCGTGCGCGCGCGGCATCCGGCGGTGCGCGAACCGGCGCTGTCCATCGAGGCGCTGGCCGACCATGTCGTGGCCTACGTGCAGGCGATGCATGGCCTCTGTGTCGCTCGCAAGGTCGGGTTCAGTTTTCTGTTGCAGCCCTTCGTCCACGCAAGGCCTCAGGCGCCCGACCTGCAACGATTGACGGATGCTCACGACGCGCAGGCGCAGCGGAAATGCGGCCGCAGCTGGTACGAGAGCGCTGCTCGGTATGTCGGCGCGCTGCAGGCGCTCCTCAAGCGCGATGGGACCATCCACTGGACGGATTGTCAGGCCTGGATCGCCGAGGAGGATTTGCTCGACCAGGTGCACCTGCGGGAGCAGGCGGTGAGCCGCCTCGCCACGCAGGTGGCCCCGCGACTCGGCCCGTGGGTCAAGGCGTCAGCCATGGAGGTGTTGGCGTGATACTTCGCGAGGGCAGGATGCATACGAATCTTGGCGCGTTCTGCGTGGGGCCCGACTGCTCATTCCGTGAGGCCGTGCGCCACATTGACGAGAATGGTCTCGGCATCGTGTTAGTGGTGGATCCCGAGCGCCGGCTGCTGGGTACCATCACGGATGGCGACGCGCGGCGGGCCATCCTCGCCAACGTTAACCTGGAGGCTCCGGTGGCGGCGCTGCTCGCGCTGAAGGCCGGTTCGCGCCATGCGCGGCCGGTCACGGCGCGCGTCGGCACGGATCGCGAGACCTGTGTGCGGCTGATGCGCAGCCACGGCATTCTCCACCTGCCCTTGCTGGATGCGCAGGAGCGCGTGGCCGGGGTCGTGCGCCTGAATGACTTCGTGCAGGAGGGTCCTCTGCCGACGCTCCAGGCGGTGGTCATGGCCGGCGGAGCGGGCCGACGGCTGAGCCCCCTCACCGATGAGACACCCAAGCCGATGCTGCCCATCGGCGACCGGCCGCTCCTGGAGATCATCATCGAGCAATTGCGTGAGGCGGGCATCACCCAGGTGAAGGTGACGACCCATCACAAGCCTGAGAAGATTGTCGAGCATTTCGGTGATGGCAAAGAGTTCGGGGTGGAGCTCTCCTATATGGAGGAGGACCGGCCGTTGGGGACGGCGGGGGCGCTGGGGTTGCTCGCGGCGCCGACCACGACCACCCTGGTCGTCTGCGGTGACATCTTGACGCAGGTGGACTACCGGACCCTGGTCGCCTACCACCGCGGCCATCAGGCGGAGCTGACGATGGTCGTGCGGCCCCACGACCTGAAGGTGCCGTACGGCGTGGTCGAGTGCGACGGGCCGCTGGTGCGCCGGGTGCGGGAGAAACCCGTCCTCAATTTGTTTGTCAATGCGGGCATCTACCTACTCGAGCCGTCGGCCTTCACCGATATTCCAAAGGCGCAGCGGTTCGACATGACCGACCTGATCCAATCGCTGCTCGATGCCGGCCGGCGGGTGGTGAGCTTCCCGCTGTATGAATTTTGGCTCGACATCGGCCAGCATGCGGACTACCGGGAGGCCCAGGAGCAGGTGAAGACATGGAAGAGTTCATGAATTCCTGGAAGGGCAAGCGGGTCGTCGTCACCGGGGCCGGTGGCTTCATCGGCAGCCACCTCACCGAGCGGCTGGTGGAGTTGGGGGCGACGACTCGGGCGTTTGTCCACTACCATGCCAATGGGTCGTGGGGGCGGCTCGACGGCTCACCTCATCAAGACGCGATCGAGGTCATCGCCGGCGACATCTGTGACCGGGAACGAGTAGCCCAGGCGCTGGAAGGGACCGACGTCGTCTTCCACCTGGCGGCGCTCATCACCATTCCCTACTCGTACGAGGCGCCGCAGTCGTACGTGCGGACGATCATCCAGGGCACGCTCAACGTGCTGCAGGCCGCGCGGGACGCGGGGGTGCAGCGGGTGGTTCACACCTCCAGCAGCGAGGTATACGGGACGGCCCGCTCCGTGCCGATCGATGAAGCGCATCCGCTCCAAGCGCAATCGCCGTACGCGGCCTGCAAGATTGGGGCCGACAAACTGGCCGAGGCCTTCCATCGCTCGTTTGGAGTGCCTGTGGTGACGGTCCGCCCTTTCAACACCTACGGCCCACGGCAGTCGACCCGAGCGATCGTGCCGGCCATCATCACCCAATGTCTCACCAACGACCGCCTACGGTTAGGCAACCTATCACCGACCCGGGACCTCTTGTTTGTCGCGGACACGGTGGAAGGCTTTGTGCAGGCCGCCGTGGCGCCGCAGGCCGTGGGCCGGACCATCAATCTGGGGACCGGCCGCGAGATCACGATCGGCGCACTGGCCGAATTGATCGGCCAACTCTGCGGCAGCACCCTGACGGTGGAGCGTGATGAGGAGCGCATGCGGCCCACGGGTAGTGAAGTCGGTCGGCTCGTCGCCGACATTCGACTGGCCAGGGAGCTGTTGGGCTGGCAGCCGTCTGTGTCATTGGAAGAGGGGCTGCGGCGGACGATTCAGTGGTATCGGGAGCATCTCGAGGGTTTTCGCGCCGGCGCCTACGCGCGGTAACGCGGGGGAGCTGGAGAGCACACGCCATGCAGATTGGTCAACGCCTCATCGATGAACACCGTCCCCTCGTCATCGCCGAGCTCGCCTCGGCGCACGAGGGCAGCATCGAGCAGGCCTGCACGTGGGTGCGGGCCGTGGCTGAGGCGGGCGGCGAGGCCGTCAAGTTCCAACTGGTCATCGCCAAGGAGCTCGTGACGCACCAGCACCCACAAGCAGGCCGCTTTCGCTCACTGGAGCTTGGGCGGGAGGGCTGGGCGACGGTGCTCGCGGAGACGCGGCGGTGCGGGCTCATCCCGTTCGCCGATCTCTTTGGCGAACAGAGCTTGGCGTTGGCGCAGGAGTTGGGGTTTTCCGCGCTGAAAATTCCCTCGGCGACGTTCACGGATGCCGTCCTGGTCCCGCAGGTCGCGCGGTTGGGATTGCCGACGTTGTTATCAACGGCCGGGGCATCCCAAGAGGAAATCGGCTGGGTCGTGGAGCAATTCCGTTGCGCCAGACACGAAGCCTTCGTGCTGCTGCACGGGTTTCAGGGATTTCCGACACCGCCGGAACAAGCCCACTTGGCGCGCCTGGGCTGGCTGCGCGAGCGGTTCGGCTGTCCCGTGGGACTCTCCGACCACGCCCCCGGTGATTCGCCGTGGGCGCAGCGGTTGCCGCTCATGGCCTCGGCACTGGGGGCCGTCATCATCGAGAAGCATGTGACGCTGGACCGGAGCCGGCACGGCACGGACTGGGTCTCCTCGCTGGAGCCCGGCGAACTGCGCGAATTGATCGCGGCCCTGCGCGCAGCGCCCACGGCGCTGGGCCGGCCCGGCGGTGTGTGGCAGCCATCGGAGGCGGCCTACCGTCAACAGATGCGGCGACACCTCGTGGCACGGCACGCGCTCGCGGCGGGTGAGATCGTGACGTCGGAGAAGCTGATGGCGCGGCGGGTCGCGTCCTCTGACGCCATTGACCCGTGGTTTCTTCAACCCGCCGCCGGCCGGCCCGTGGTCGGTCAGAAGGCAGCGCGTGCGATCGCGGAGGGAGAGGCGCTCACGTGGAGCGATCTTGCCAACCCTGTCATCGCCGTGTGCATCGCGGTGCGTCTCAAGTCTCAACGATTACCGCGCAAGGCGCTGGCCGATCTGGCCGGCCGCACGGCGGTGGAACGGCTCATTGAGCGGCTCAAGACATCCCGGCGCGCGCAGCGGCTCGTGCTGTGCACCTCGACCTTGTCAGAAGACCAACCGCTCGTCGTACTCGCACAGCGGCTGGGCATCGCCTGGGTCTGCGGGGATGCCGATGACGTCATGGGGAGGTTTCTTCAGGCGGCGGATCAGGCGGGTGCCGACGTCATCGTGCGAGCAACGGGTGATAATCCCCTCACCGATGCCGAGACGATCGATCGGATGATCGAGGTTCATCTGGCCCATGACGCGGAGTACACCTACACGGAGGACTTGCCGGTCGGGACGTGTCCGGAGATTATCGCGGTGCCTGCCTTGCGTCGCCTCCATGGCCAGGCGGAAGATCCGACCCAGACCGAGTACATGACCTTGTATTTGCGGCAGCCGGGCGCGGTACGGGCCCACCGGTACAGCGTCGAGGATGCGCAGCTGGTGCGGCCGCAGTACCGCTTGACGTTGGATACGCCAGAAGATTTGGCGCTGCTGCGGGAGCTCTATCGGCGGCTGGGCGGCCGCTCCGACGTGGCCCTGATGGAGGTCATCCGGTTGTTGGATGCCACCCCAGCGCTGGCCGGTCTCAACGCGCGGGTCGCGCAGCAGGACTTGTCCGGACGGATCAACACCCGGTTGCGCGCTCCGGCCGCAACCACGGCGGCCTAAACCGGACCGCCGGCCAAGGAGACATCATGGGGCTGGTCAACTTCTACGTGGAACGGGGATGGCTGCGACGCAAAGCCGCCTGGGTGCGGGAGCTCTGGCAGCGCGGCTTCGACTGGCGCTTCCTCGTCTACCGCGCCAAGTTCAATTGGTCACACCGCCTCGATCGGCCGGGCCGCTTTCCAGCCCACCTCGACATCGAGACGACCGACGCCTGCAACCTGCGGTGCGTCATGTGCGTCCAGGGCATCGGCGAGGGCGTGCAGAACACCGGCATGATTGACATGGACTTCGCGAAGCGGCTCATCGACCAGGGCGCCACGCATGGCCTCTACTCGATCAAGTTCAACTGGCGGGGTGAACCGGCGCTGCACGCGGGCCTCGTGGAGTTGGTGCGGTATGCCAAGTCACGGGGGATTCTCGAGGTGCAGTTCAACACGAACGGCATTCCCTACACCGAATCCAAGATTCGGGAGCTCGTCCTCTCCGGCCTCGACCGGATCATCTTCTCCATGGATGGGGCGACCAAGGCCACCTACGAGAAGATTCGCGTCGGCAGCGATTATGACAAGCTGGTCGAGAATGTGAAACGCTTCCATGCCATCCGGACGGAGCTCAAGCGGGAACGCCCCTTCATCCGCATCCAGATGGTACGGATGAAGGACAACCAGCACGAGGTGGACCAGTTCATCGCGATGTGGAAGCCGTTTGTCGATGATATCCGCGTCGATGATGTGTCGAATCGCGGGCAGGGGAACCAAATGTCGGTCGGCGACTGGGTCTCCACAGGCCGCAAACGCTGCCCGCAGCCGTGGCAGCGGATGATCGTCTCCCGCGACGGCAAGGTGCTGCCGTGCTGCGCCGACTGGAACCGGGAGTTCATCATCGGTGACGCCACGAAGGAGCCCTTGACGCAGATTTGGCGCGGCAAGCGGATGGAGATGATGCGCCAGGTGCAGCGGGACATCCGGTTGAACGAGATCGACCCCTGCCGCTACTGTTACGTCAAGGAAAGCTACACGTGGCAGCGGATGGACCGGCAGGTTCCGCCGGCGGCGCCTCCGAACCCGCCGGGGGAGCCGATCTTGGAACCTGCCGCGCATGCGACGCCGGTGGCGGCGTGCTAAGCGGAGAGCGAGCGATGGCGACGATTACAATCGGCAACAAGCGCGTCGGTCCTGGCCGGCCCACCTTCGTCATTGCCGAGGCCGGGTGTAATCACGAGTGCAACCTGACGACGGCGAAGCGGATGGTCCGCGAGGCGGCCCGGGCCGGCGCGGACGCCATCAAATTCCAAACCTACAAAGCCGAGACCTTGGCGACGCGCACGGCACCCAAATACTGGAAGCACATCCCCGGCTCTCCGAGGACGCAGTTCGAGTTCTTCAAGCAGCTGGACCATTTCGGCCGGCGGGAGTTTGCCGCGCTGGCGCAGGAGTGCCGGCGCGCGGGCATCCTGTTCTTGTCCACGCCGTGGGACCTGCGCAGCGCGGATCTGCTCGATGACCTGGGCATGCCGGCCTTCAAGATCGGCTCGGCGGATCTGACCTACCTGCCGCTCATCCGCCACTGCGCGGCGAAGGGCAAGCCGATGATCTTGTCCACCGGTGCGGCGACGCTGGCGGAGATGCGGCAGGCCGTGAACGCCGTGCTGGAGACCGGCAACCGGCAACTCATCCTGCTGCACTGCATTCTGGCGTATCACACCGAGCCGCCGGACGTCCATCTGGCCATGATCGGCGAGCTGCAACGGCGGTTTCCAGACGTGCCCATCGGCTTCTCGGACCACACCATCGCCGACGCCTGTCTGACAATCCAAACAGCGGCGGTCGCCGCGGGCGCACGCGTGGTGGAGAAGCACTTTACGTTGAACCAGCGCGCATCAGGGAACGACCACTGGCATTCCCTAGAGCCCGGCAGCTTGGCGCAGATGGTCAAGAATTTCCGCGTAGTGGAGCAGGCCCTGGGACAGGCGGGCCCCCGCCGACCGCTCGCTTGCGAACTGCCCGCGAGGCGGCTGGCGCGTCGCAGCGTCGTCGCCATCCGCGAGATCCCGCGCGGTGCGCGGATTGAGGAAGGATGGCTGACAGGCAAACGGCCGGGCACCGGCATTTCGCCGGCGCAGTTGTCCCGCATCGTCGGGCGCCGCGCGCGGCGGACCATTCCGGAAGACACGGTGATCACCTGGTCCATGATTGGTGGGGCGCGCAAACTCGATGAGGCGATCGCCGTCTAAGATGCTCATGCCGAGGCCACGGGTCACGATTCATCTGCACGCCAGCGAGCAGATTGGGACGGGACATCTGTTCCGCATGCTCTGGCTGGCCCGCCGCCTGCGCCAGCAGGGTGTGACGGTGGAGATGCTGCTTCGGGGGAAGGCCGCGGTGGCGGCATCCATTCGGCGATGGGGTATTGCCGTGCAGGCCTATCCGGATGCTGTCCCCATGCGCCAGGCGGTAACACGGTATCTGCTGGGTCTGCGCCGCCGGCCGTCGGTGTGGGTGAACGATTGTTTGACCGTTCCCCGCACGGTGAACGTGGCCATCCAGCGCCACCGCATTCCGATTGTGACGCTGGATGACCTGGCGCGCGGTTTGTCGTCGGAGGATTGCGTGGTGAACGCCCAGCCGTCCTTTTGGCACACTGTCCGGCTCACCACCCCCGCCCAGGTGTGTCAGGGGCCGAGGTACAAGGTGCTGCATCCGGCGGTCCAGCAGTACCACGACCGTCCCAAACGCCTCGCGCGCCGCCGGCGGTACCACGTCGCCGTGACCTTCGGTGGCACCGACCAGCACGGGCTGCTCTTTGAGGTCCTGCGCGCCATGCGCCGGGTCCAGCACCCGGTGCAGTGGCACCTTTTTCTCGGGCCGATGTTTGCCCATCGCCGGCGTCTGGGTGCGTGGCGGCGCCGGCTGGCGGGCGGCGCCGTGCGGGTCCGGTGGCACGACGGGAGTTGGAACGTGATTCCGCTCTTTGCCCGGATGGACGCGGCGATCTGCTCCTGCGGGTTAACCATTTTCGAGATGATGGGCGTCGGCACGCCTGCGCTGGCGGTTGCCAACGCGCCGCACGAGGCGCACAACGGCCGGTATTTTGCGTCGGAGGGCGGGTGTCAGTTTCTGGGCCTCCATCGCCGCGTCACGGCGCGCGCCATCGCCGACGCGCTCGACGATTTGTTGGAGGACGGGGCGCGCCGGGCCGCCATGTCACGGCGTGGCAAGGCGCTGGTGGACGGCCGGGGTCTGGAGCGGGTGACGGAGCTCATCATGGAGCGGCTGTCGGCTCCCGCGCCCCGTTGCGCGCGGGCGCGCAACGGGGCAGCTCATCTGGTCGGAGCGTCGACGTGACACAGCCCATCGTGATCATCGGCAATCATCCGCAGCGTATCGTGCAGGCGGCCGGCAGGGGACGGAGCCTGCGATATCTGCTGCCGGTCGAAACACCCGAGCTGCGGCGCGTGGCGGAGCGCCTCGAGGCGGACGGCGCAGCGCAGGAGGTGCCGCGGGCGAGCTGGCATGGGCAGCGGGCGGAGTTTCGCCGTCAGTACATCGCCTGCCTCGGTGCGGTGAATCGTCGGCACCGCAGCCCCGCGTGGTGGGCAAGGACCTTTACGACCAAGCATGCGCTGTCCTCGCCGTTGTGCCGGCAGATGTTCACCTGTTGGCTGGCCGCCCAGGTGATGCGCCGCGACCCGGCGTCGTCGATGGTGGTGTTGACGGACGATGCGGTAGTGGCATCGGCGCTGGCGCGCTGGGCGCGGCCCGCCGGCTGGCGGTGCGTCACGGCGGTGCGGCAGTCCGGGGGTGTCGGGCAGCGTCTCCGGCGCTCGCGGCTCTGCGTGTTCACGGTGGCGCTGCTGCGGTTCCTGCGCGTGTGGTGGGCGACCCGGCACTTACGGCCCCGCGGGTCGGGGGATGAGCACGTGATCCTCCTGAGCCTCATCCACCCGCGCTATTCCTGGACCGCAGACGGCCGCTACCAGGATGCCTATTTCGGACGCCTGGTGGACTATCTGGGGACTCGTCAGCCGCCCACGCTCATCCTCGGCGTGTTGGATGGCGCGTGGTGGGAGAATCCGCAGTGGCTCAAGCGCCTCGACGGCCCGGTTCCCGTTGTGCCGGTGCCGGCCTGCGTGACCTGGCCGGCACTGGTGCGAAGCATGGCGCGAACGCTGCGGGCCTTTGGCTATCCGGAGACGGTGCAGCGGTCGGTGAAACTGGACGACATGGATTTGACGACGCTGGTCGAGCACGCGATGCGCGATCCGAGACAGGTCGGTCAGTATCTGCTCAATCTGACGGTGGAGGAGGCGGTGCGCTTTCTGGCCCGGCGGCTGCGGGTGAGCCGATGCATCTATCCCTACGAGAATCGGGCCTTTGAAAAACTGGCGCTGCTGGCGTTCCGCGAGGTCTCGCCGCACACGCGGCTCATCGGCTATCAGCATGCCAGCATCTCGCACAACCATCCCAATCTCTTCTTTGCCGAGGGGGAAGCCGCCGCAACACCGCTGCCCGATGTCATCATCACGATGGGTGAGATCACCCGTCACTGGCTGGAGCAGGAAGGCCGGTACCCGCCAGGGCTGCTGCGAGCCGGTTGCGCGTTGCGGCAGCGCACGCTGGAGCGTCGGCCGGAGCCGAAATCCTGGTCACGGCCCGTGCGCCATCTGTTAGCGGCGCTGGCGACAGGCGGCTGGGAGTACGCCAGGACCTTGGAGTGGTTGCAGGAGGTGGCCGCGGAGCCATCCTATCAGGTGCGCGTGCGTCCCCATCCCGGCATTCCGCTCGACGAAGCGTTCCGCATCGCGCCCGTGTTGCGCCGGGATTTCTTTTCGGTCAGCAGCGGGTCACTCGAAGACGATCTGCGGTGGGCGGATGTCGTGCTCTACGCTTCCTCCACCGCCGGATTGGAAGCGATGGCCTGGGGGCTGCCGGTCGTCTATCTCGACCTGGGCGGGGCGATCAACTCCGATCCCATCGTGGGCGGGGCGGCATTCAAATGGTCGGCCGCCACGCCGGAGCAGTTGCGGGAAATGCTGGATGCCATCGGCGCCCTGTCCGAGGACGAGGCGGCGCGGCAGCGGGCATTGGCAGGGGAGTACGCGGCGCGGTACCTGCGGCCGGTCACGACCGACCGGCTGCAAGCCTTTGTGGAGGTCTGATGATGGCCGTGCCTGATCTGTCACTCATCTTTCCGGTCCGCAATGAAGCCGGCAACCTCGAGGCGCTCTACACGCGGGTGCGCGACGCGCTGCGCCAGGCGCAGGTCTCCTACGAACTGCTGTTTGTCGACGACGGCAGCACGGACCGCTCGCTGGAGCTCATCAAGGAACTGCGCGCGCGAGATGGGCAGGTGCGGTACCTGTCGCTCTCCCGTTCGTTCGGCCATCAGGCGGCGCTCTTCGCGGGGCTGTGCGCGGTGCGGGGCCGGGCAGTCATCATGATGGACGCTGACTTGCAGCATCCGCCGGAGCTCATCCCCGAGATGATCCGTTTGTGGCGGGAAGGGTACGAGGTCGTCTACACGACGAAGCGCCAGCAGGCACTGCCATGGTGGTGGCGGTGGCAGATGCAGATGTTTTACGCCGTCGTGTCGAAGCTGTGCGGGCTCAAGCTCTCGCCGGGCCAGTCCGACTACCGGCTGCTGGACTGCCGGGTGGCGGAGGTCCTGCGGTCCATGCCGGAGTACAAGAAATTCCTCCGGGGACTGGTCAGCTGGGTCGGCTTCAAGCAGTACGGAATCGAGTACACGCTGCCGGCGCGCCAGGAGGGCCGCTCCCAGTACATCTATCGCGACCGCTTGGAGCTGGCCCTTGATGGGATCTTTGCCTTCTCGGTCGTGCCGCTGCGGTTGCTGCTCCTCTTCGGCCTCATCGTCGCCACGCTGACCTTTCCTTATATCGTGGTGATCGTCGTGCTCGGTGTCGGCCGGTGGCTGGGCAGCCCCGTCTATCTGCCGCCAGGGTGGGCGACGGTGGCCGTCTCGGTCCTGTGGCTGGGGAGCATCCAGCTGATCGCCATCGGGATCTTAGGCGAGTACATCGCCCGCATCTACGACCAGACCAAGGCCCGGCCGGCGTTCATCATTCGCGAGGCATCCGACGCAGGCGCCTCATCCACGATGGCATCGTCCCTGCTGGTCGAGGAGGCGTAGGCGTGCCAGACACGGCGGTGGTGACGGCCACCAAGCGCTGCGTGGTCTGCGGTGCGAGCGCTTTCAGGACCGGTGTGCTCGGCACCCTGGCGCAGTGTGAGCTCTGCGGGCATATCTGCTATCCGGCCCAGTCGACGGTGTCAGCCGCCGAGCTGTACGGCAACGACTACTTCACCGGCGCCGAATACCTGGACTATTCCTCTCAGCAAGGGACGCTGGCGAAAAACTTTCGACGGTATCTACGGCTGATGCGGCGGTATGGGGCGGCGGGCGGTCGGCTGCTCGAGGTGGGGTGCGCCTACGGCTTCTTTCTGCAGGAGGCGCGGGAGGCCTTCCGGGTCGAGGGCATTGACGTCGCCGCCGAGGCTGTCGCCTTCGCGGCCGAGCAGCTGCAGGTGCCGGCCCGGAAGCTTGAGTTTCCCACGCTGCAGGCGGAGGAGCCCTACGATGTCGTGTGCTTGTGGGATACGCTGGAGCATCTGGCGGAGCCGGACGTCTATATCGCGAAGGCGTCGGAGGTGGTGCGGGAGGGCGGGCACCTCTTCCTGACCACCGTCGATATCGGCAGCTATCTGGCGCGCGTGCAAGGGCGGCGGTGGCGGCAGATTCATCCACCCACGCATCTGCACTATTTTTCGCGGGCCACGATGCGCCGGCTGTTGGAGCGGTCAGGCTTCGAGGTGCTGGGCATCACGGCAGTGGGGACGCACCGCGAGATCACGAATATGCTGCGGGGGCTGAGCCTGTTCGGCAAAAGCCGGGTTGTCCGGCAGCTCGCCGAGCAGATGTTGGAGAAGACCGGCAGGATGTGGGGGCATACCAGCGTGTATCTGAACCTGGGAGACAACATGTTTGTCGCGGCCCGGCGGCGACGGCCGTGAGCACACTCACGGCTCCACCGCAGACGGTGACGCTACCGCGGCTCTCCACGCACGGCTTGATGCAGACGGCGCTCCATCGCTGGCCGCTCTGGCTGGCCTGCCTCTTCAGCCTCGCGCTGGCGCTGCCGACCATTCAACCCCGCATCGCCGATCCCAATCTGATTGTCTATCAGAATGCGGACGAAGGCGGGATGATGGATTTGATGTGGTCCTATTACAGCGGTGAGCGGCGGGACAGCTTTCAGTGGGATGTCGATTATGGGCTGGAGATGGTCTGGCTCTCCGGCCTGGCGCGTGTCGTCCTGGCGCCTGCGATGACGGTGACACCGGTGACGCTGGCGGTCCTGTTGCGGTGGTTGCATCTCGCCGCATGGCTGGCGGCGCTCGGCCTCATGTGGCGACTCGTGGGACGCCATGTCGGACGCGGCTATCCGCAGGCCGTGGCGGTCGCCCTGCTCGCCGTGCGGCCGGCCTTCGTGCATCTGACGACCTACTGGCAACCGGAGCCGGTGGTGCTGGCGTTGCTGCTGCTGGGGCTGGACGAGGCCTTGACCCACGCCGAGCGGCCCGCCTGGTGGCACATCGTGGCGGCGGTGGCCTGTGCCTCGCTGGCCTTTCTGGTGAAATACGCCGGGCTCTTTCTCCTGCCGGCGGTTGCGGCGTCCCTGGTGCTGGCAGCGCGGCGCACCCCGGGAGGTCCCGGCGCGGTGCCGCGCGTGCGCGGTGCGTGGCTGGTCTACGCTCTCGTCGGCGCGGTGATGGTGGGCTGCACCCTGACGGCCCTGGCGCACTACGTGCGGCATGCGACCGGCCGCACCTGGCTGCAGGAATACGGATGGTGGGGGAGCCTCACGGTGAATCCTGCGGCGATGGCGGTGTGCGTGGCCGGGGCGGGCTTGATGGGCCTGTCGCTGCTGTGCTGGCTGGTCAACCGCATCCGGGAACAGCAACTCTGGAACACCATCAACAGCGCCCTGATGATGGTGGGGGGGCTCTTCGCCGCGTGGACGCTGCTGTTCGGATGCTGGTGGCTTGGGCATCCGGAGCGATGGCTGTCCGCTTACAGCCAGATGGCGCCGGCCGCGCTGTCGACGAGGGAGGCCTTCCTCCAGCGGCTGGCGGGCCGGGTGCAGGCGTTTGATCCGTTGCTCGTGCTGTTGGCGGCCATCGTGGGTGGCGTCGCGATGACGGCCAGAGGCCGCCGCGTGATGTCTGAGACGATGGCGCACGACAAACGGAGGGTCCTCTTGTGGTTTGTCGTCCCGTTCATCGCGGTCATGGTGGCTCCGGTCCGCGTAGAGCGGCACCACATGCTGCCGTTCGTGGCGGCGGCGGTCGTGTGGATCTTGAGCAGCCTGCGGGGGCTTCGCAGCTTGCGGTTCCTGGCAGTTGCGGTGCTGGTGCTCGATCTGCTGCTCAACGCGGCGATCGTGGTGAGGGAACGGTCGTATCAGGCCCGCCAGGGGGACGACATCGCGTTCGCGTTGGCCGGCTGGTGGGCAGGGCACATCCCACGCAGTGCCACCGTCGTGGCCGACCATTACCGGCGCGTCTACGTGCCGTCCGGCCATCCGAAGCTCAAGGTCTTCCGGGGCTCCGAGCATCTGGATAGCTGGGTCGAGCAGCTGCGCGATGCCGTGTCGCGATACCATCCCGACTACGTGTACTACAACGCGGCTCCGGTGGCCGGCGCCATCGTGCCGCCGATTGAGGAGTTGCTGCCACGCACCAGCGTCGAGCTGGTACGGCAGTTCAGCAGCGAGGGCCGCGGCTACCGGCGCCTGGAGGGAGACCGATTTCTCATCTATCGGATCCTGCGATGAGATCCATCCCACGGACGGCGAGGGATGAGGGCGCACCCTGCCTGGCCTGCGGCCATCCCGGCTCCGCCCACAGCACCGACCAGGCGCTCGCCCTCTATCGTTGCCGCGCGTGCACGCACATGTTTACCGGGGTGCCAGCCGGGCATCTCGATGAGCTGTACACACCAGCCTACTATCTTGAGGAGCATAAGAATTGGTTTACGCATCCCAACACGGCCCTGTTCCAGTGGCTCTACGAACAGATGGAACGCTGGGCGGCTGGTCGCTCGGCTGCGCTGCTGGACGTCGGCTGCGGCCGGGGCGATTTGTTGAAATATCTGCGGTCCCGTGACCGTCGGCTGACACTGGTGGGTATCGACGTCACGGCCAACACTGCACCAGGGATTACCTTTGTCCAGGGCGATTTCCTGGCGCAGAGGCTCGAGCAGGAGTTTGATGTCATCTGTGGCCTGGCGGTGCTCGAACATGTTGAGCAGCCGGATCGCTTCCTGGAGCATGCCGCCGCGCATCTGCGGCCGGGGGGCCTCTTATTTCTGATGACCGTGAATAACGACGGCGGGTTTTACCGGGTGGCGCGTGCGCTGCGCCGTGTGGGGTTTTCGGCCGCCTATCGCCGCCTGTACAGCCCGCACCACCTGCACCATTTCACGAACCGGTCCCTGCGGCAGCTGGTCGAGCGGTATGGGTTCCGTGTCCTGGCGCAGCGCAACCACAACACCCCGCTTTCGGCGGTGGATGTGCCGGCAGCACGACCGCTCCTCGCAGGGTGCTACCGGCTGGCGGTGGCGGCGCTGTTCACCGCGTCGGCCATGGTGCGCGATGGGATCCTCCAGACGGTCATCTGCGAAAAGGCTGATGGACGACTCCGACCAACAATGCAGGTGGACATGGCGAGGGAGGGCAGTCATGTTGCGTAAGTCGGGACCGCGTTGGCTCATCCGTGCGCAGACGCTGATGGGTTACCACCTGCCGAATGTGGTGCGCACGGAGCTGCTGCGGCGGCTTCCGGCGCTCTATTCGGCATGGCCGATGCGGCCCCTCTATGCCGGCCTGAACGTCACCGAGAACTGCAATATGCAGTGCATCATGTGCAACTCTTGGCGGGCGACCTCGCGCGAGGAGCTGACCACCAAGGAGTGGCAGGATGCCATCCGACAGTTGCGGCGTGCCGGGGTGCGCTACGTCGGATTCGCCGGCGGCGAACCGTTGTTGCGCAAGGATCTGCCGGAGCTGGTGGCCCAGGCCCACCGTCTTGGGATGCATACGGAGCTGACGACCAGCGGCTATCTGCTGGACGAGGCGCGGCTCCAAGCGCTGCTGGCGGCTGGCCTGGACTCGGCGGTCATTTCCATCGATGGGGTGGGCGCCCAGTACGAGGCGATTCGCCACCGGGAGTGGCCGCGCGTCGAGCAGGCCTGCGAGCTGCTGGCGCGATCCCGCCGGGAGGGGACCCTGCAGGTGGTGATCGGATTCGTCTTGATGAAACCAACCCTCGATCATCTCGAGGGCGTACAGGCGTTGTGCGCGCGGCTCGACCTGCCGCTCGTGATCTCGTTGCTCGACGCCTCGACCTATCTCTTTGCGCTTGAGGAGAACACGAACGGGTTCTGGATCCGCGACGAGGCGGACCGGCGCAAGCTCGCCGCCGTGCAGGCGAGCTTGGTACAGGAGAAGGAGCGCGGGGGTCTGGTGCGGGATGATTTCTCGGTCATCGAGTGGTTCGGCAAATATTTTCAGGATCCGCGGCAGGCCGCGCTGCCGTGCGGCGTGTCGCAGACCCGCATCCTCATCGATGGCCACGGGATGGTCTTCGGCGGCTGCTGGGCGCTGGGCAGCTACGGCTGTCTGCGCCAGCAGTCGTTGCGGGAGATTCTGGGGTCGGCCGGCTATCGCGAGGCGCACCGGAAGATGTTTGCGAAGCAGTGCCCTGGCTGTTCCTGCGGGTACAAGGTGACACTGAAGTCCTCGCTGCCGACGCAGATGCGCGAGCTGCGGCTGCGGTGGTCAAAACGATTGCGCGACCAGGTGTTCAACCACCATGACTGAGCATCGGCTGGCCCTCATCATCCCGACGAAGGACCGGCCGCAGCCGTTGACGCGGTTGCTCGCGTCGGTGCGTCGGCAGACGCGCGGCCCCGACCAGGTGATCATTGTGGACAGCAGCGCCGCGCGCACGGACGATTGGGTCCGACGGTTCGGAGCGCAGGGGCCGCTGCGCTACCTGTGGACCCAGCCGCCGTCGCTCGTGAGACAAAAGAACCTCGGCATCGCAGCGCTGGATCCCGGCATCACGCTGGTGGCGTTTCTCGACGACGACTTGGTGCTGGAAGACGACACGCTGGAGGCGATGCTCGCGTTCTGGGCCGCGGCTGGATCCGACGTGGGCGGGGCGGGGTTGGTCATCCCCGACGCGCGGCCGCATCGGGGGCTGTGGTTCAAACGGCCGTTCGGCCTCGATGGCCGGGCGAGCGGATGCGTGCTGCGCTCCGGGTATAACACGCCGCTGCGGCCGGCCGCGCAGCCGTACCGAGTCCAGTGGTTGAGCGGGGGGGCCTCCGTCTGGCGGCGTGACGTGGTTGATGCCGAGCGGTTTGACGAATGGTTCACCGGCTACAGTTATCTGGAGGACATTGACTACAGCCTGCGCGTGGGCCGGCGCTATCAGATGGTGGCGGTCCCGTCGGCGCGCGTGCGCCATGACACCCCGATGATTGCGGCGCGCCAACCCTTCCGGCTGGGCCGGTGGGAAGTGACGAACCGGTTCTACCTGGCAACGAAGCATCCCGAGCTGTCACGCAGTCGATGTCTCTGGGCCCTCGTGGGACAGGGAGTGCTGAACGTGGCGCGGGGCTGTGTCGCCTGGCGCTCGGGGGGATTATTGCGCGTTGCCGGGAACCTCGTGGGCTGGACACGCCTCGTGGGTGGGGTGTCTCGATGAGCAGCCGACCATCGCTGGCAGATCGGTTGTGGCACTGGTGCTATCGGTGCTTGGAGCAGCCGTACCTGTTCGAATTGTCGCGGTTGCCGCAGCGTCGGATGACGCAGCGGCTGATCGCCCAGGAGTTGCCACCCACACCCGGGCGGCGTCTACTCGACATCTGCTGCGGCATCGGTACGTACCGAGTCAGCAAGCCGGACACGTTCTACATCGGCCTGGACCGGGAACCGTCGTATGTCGCGTACGCGGCCGCCCGTCACAACGGCCATCCCGGCACGACCTTTCTGGTGGCGGACGCCACGGCGCTGCCGTTTCGGCCGCAGACCTTCACCGACGTGATGTGGCTCTACAGTCTGCACCATTTCGCCGACGATCCGGCGCGGGCGATCTTGAGCAGCGTCGCCCGGATGCGGCCGCGCCGGCTGCTCATTTTGGATGCGGTGGGCGACCATCTGCGCGGCCACAAGCGGATGCTGGCCGCGCGCGACCGGGGGGCCTATGTGCGGCCGATCGCAGCACAACGGGCGCTGATTGAGCGGGACTGGGTGATTGAGACCTCCGGCGTGGAAACGCATCCGGTGGTGCTGGACACGGTCTACTACCGGTGCGTGCCGAAATTGGGAGATTAGCGAGGGGCCATGTGCGGCATCTGCGGTGACATTCGGACGCCCCACGGCGGCCTGGCGGCCCCCGGGCTGTTGACCGCCATGAACGAGGCCCAACGCCACCGGGGACCGGACGATACCGGTCTCTGGTGCGAGGGCCCCGTGGGGCTGGGCCATCAGCGCCTGGCGATTCTGGATCTGGACGGCGGCCGCCAGCCGATGGCCGATTCCTCCGGGCAGGTCGTGGTGACCTACAACGGCGAAATCTACAACTTCGTCGAGCTGCGCGAGCAACTCCGGGGATTGGGCCATCAGTTTCGCAGCACGGGCGACACCGAGGTCCTGTTACACGCCTACCTCGAGTGGGGGCTCGAGATGCTCCCGCGGCTGAGCGGGATGTTCGCGTTTGGCGTGTACGATGCGCGCCGCCGCTGGCTCTTTGCGGCGCGGGATCCGATGGGGCAAAAGCCCTTCCTCTATTATCAGGATGCCGACGGCCTGGTCTTCGCCTCAGAGCTGACGGCGCTGCTGCGCCATCCCCGCGTGCCGCGCCGGCTGGATCTGACGGCGGTGGCCGGCTATCTGGTGCGCGAATATTTCACGGCGCCGGAAACACCGCTACAGGATGTCCGCAAGCTCCAACCGGGCGAGGCGATGCTCTATGAGCCGTCCACCGGCCGACTGCGCTGCTGGCGGTACTGGGATCCGATGGACGCGGTGCGGCGGCCCTTCCTGGACCGGCCGCCGACCATCGAGGACGAGGAGACGCTGGCGCAGGAACTGCGCACCGCCGTGGAGCGCCATTTGCGCAGCGACGTGCCGGTGGGGGTCTATTTAAGCGGCGGCGTGGACTCGACGGCGCTCGCCGCCCTGGCCTGTGACGTCATCGGGGGACAAAACCTCCAGACCTTCACGATCGGCTACGCCGATCCCTCCTTTGACGAATCGGCCGCCGCGCGGCGCACCGCGCAGCAACTGGGCACGCGGCACCACGAACTGCGCTTGAGCCCCCAGGAATGCGTGGCCGCCGTGCCGGATGCGGTCGCCCATCTGGATGAGCCGCTCGCCGATCCCGGGTACCTGTCGGTCATCCAGGCGGCGAGCCTGGCGTCGCGCCACGTGAAGGTGGTGGTGGCCGGCGACGGCGGCGATGAATTACTGTGCGGCTACGAGACCTTCAAGGTGTGGGAGGCAGCCGACTGGATGCATCGGCAGCTGCCCGCCGGCGTGCGCGGCTTGCTGCGCGCCTGCGTGGCGCTCACACCGGCGCAGTATGGCTACATGGGGCTGGGCTACCGCGCGCGCTATTTTCTACGCGGGCTCGACGTGCCGGCGGCCTGGCGCAATACCTGTTGGATCGGGGCCTTCACGCCGGATGAGGCCCGGGCCGTGCTGCGCGGCGGCGACGACACGCAGAGCCTGCGCGGCGACCACGGCTGGCCAACACTGTTCGACCATGTCCAGGAATTGCACCGGCTCGCCGCCCGGCACGACGGCCTCACGCGGCTAGGCCTGGAATACCAGCAGACCTATCTGCCGGGTGCCATCTGCGCGCATACGGACAAGGCGAACATGCGCTTCTCACTTGAGGCGCGCAGTCCCTTACTAGACCCTGCGGTGGTGCAGTGCCTCAACCGCTTGCCGTCGTCGTGGAAGCTGCGCGGCTGGCAGTCGAAGTGGCTGCTGCGGCGCTGGCTCACCCGGCGGCTCGGGCGCGCGCTGCCGGTCAAGAAGCACGGATTCGCAGCGCCGCTGGCGCTGTGGCTGCGCCGCGAATTGCGGACATTTGCCGAGACGCACCTCAACCGGGACGCCATCGAAGCGGCCGGCGTGTTCCATCCCGAGAAGGTCGCGCGGCTGTGGCAGGAGCACGCCGGCGGCCGGGCCAACCATGCGAAGCCGCTGTGGACCGTGCTGGTCTTCCAGGTCTGGCACCGTCAGCACCTGCAGGCGCCGGTGGCGCGCGAGGCGGCGACCAGGTTGACGCAGATGAAGGAGGTTGCGGCATGACACCACCCACCACGCTCGGTACGGCCCCCCGCGTGAAACCGCCGCCGGATCGCGTCGGCACACCGGAGGTGTCGATCGTCGTGCCGATTCATAATGAGCAGGACAGCCTCGCTGCGCTCGTTGAGCAGATCCGTGCCGCCCTGGAGCCGACGCCGTGGCCCTGGGAGATCCTGGGCGTGGACGACGGCAGCTCGGATGGCAGCGCCGAAGCGTGGACGCGGCTGGTCATGGAGGACTCGCGCCTGCGGCAGGTACAGTTGACCCGCCGCTTCGGCCAGACCGCGGCCATCGCCGCCGGGATCGCAGCGGCGCGGGGCCAGTATGTGGTGCTGTTGGATGCCGATTTGCAGAATGACCCGGCTGATATTCCCGAGATGGTCACGCATCTTGAGTCCGGCTACGACGTGGTGAGTGGCTGGCGCCAGGACCGGCAGGATTCCTGGCTGACGCGGCGCCTGCCGTCGCAGATGGCCAATGCCCTCATCTCGCGGGTCAGCGGGGTCAGGCTCCACGATTATGGCTGCACCCTGAAGGTGTACCGGCGGGAATGCCTGGAGGGGCTGCAGCTCTTCGGGGAGATGCACCGCCTGATCCCTCTCTACCTGGCCTGGCAGGGAGCCCGCATCATGGAGATGCCCGTCCACCACCGGCCGCGGCTCGCGGGCCGCTCCAAGTACGGGTTGTCGCGCCTGCCGCGCGTCATCCTCGATGTGGGCGTGGCCATGTTTCTGATTCGGTATTCGGACCGGCCGATGCGCGTCTTCGGCGGCTTCGGCCTGGTGAGCATCGGGGCCGCGTGCGTGTGCGCCGTCTGGGCCATCTACTGGAAGTTGGTCCAGGGGGTCGCATTCATCGTCACGCCCCTGCCGCTGCTGACGGTGTTCTTCTTCCTCGTGGGGGCGCTGGCCCTGCTGATGGGCCTGTTGGCGGAGATCATGGTGCGGACCTATTACGATGCGTCGCCCCGCCCCTATTACCGCGTCAAGGAAGTCACGGGATCTGTGGACCGTGTGACATGAAGCGCAAGCTGATGGCGGCAGCCGGACTGGTCACGTTCCTGCTGCGGCTGGGCCTGGTACTCGCCACGCAGAGTTACCGGCATCCCACGACGTGGGAGTTCGAGCGGGTGACGCAGAATATGATGGCGGGGCGCGGTTTCATGCTGCCGCATCTGGGGATTCCGTACTATTCCCTGCATCCGCCGCTCTATGATCTGCTGTCGCTCATGGTCTACACCCTCGTCGGGCATCACCAGGCGGCCATCCTGGTCATGCAGGCGGTCTTTAGCAGTCTGCTGGCCGCCCTGACCGTGCATCTGGCCCATCGGTTCACCGGGTCGCTGGCGGCCGGCATCCTCGCGGGAGGCTTGGTGGCGACCCATCCGGGTCTGCTCTACTACGACATCCACCATCTCCATCCCCTGAGTTTTGGGGCGCTGCTCTTTGCCCTCATTCTCTGGGCCGCCATGCGCTGGTGGGTGTACCGCCGCATCCGGGATGCGGCCTGGCTGGGCGCGGCCGTGGCCCTCGCCATGCATGAGCGGGGCACCGCCGGCCTGTTCCTGCTGCCGGCCATGGTCTGGATGGGATGGCATCTGCGCGTCCACCGGCGGCGTGTGGCCGCGTCCCTCGGCGCGCTCGTGGCCGGGTGCGTCCTCGTGCTGGCCCCCTGGACGATCCGTAACTATCTCGTCCACGGGCGCTTCGTGCTCATGATCACGCTGAAGAACGAACATCTGTGGCTGGGGAACAATCCGCGGTTCTCCGGCTCAGCGCTGACCCAGGCCAACGAACCCATTTTCAACGCCATCCCACCTGAGCTGCTCAGCCGCTTGGAGGCTCAAACCAATGAGGTGGACCAGCAGCGAATCTTCGGGGAGGTAGCGTGGGCCTACATCCGCCAGGATCCCGGCGCCTTCGTGGTGCGCACGCTGCGCAAGCTGTACTACTTTTTCTGGTTCTCGCCCCAATCCGGGTTGTGGTACCCGCAGCGCTACCTGCACTGGTATCGTCTCTACTATGGGTCAGTGCTGGGGCTCGCGATGGTGGGCTGGGTCCGAAGCGTGCGGGCCGCCGCCCCGCGGACGCGGGCCATGGCTTGGGCGATGGTGGGACTGATCCTGAGTGTTGCGGTGGCTCAGAGTCTGTGCTATGTGGAAGGCCGGCACCGCTGGGGGATTGAACCGCTCCTGCTGATGTTTACCGCTGGCGGCGGCGCGTGGCTGGTGGAGCGACTCCGGCAATGTTGGTGGACGATGCGGGCGAACGCAGGGCCGTTCGTCATCGGGGATGCGCGACGTTGGAAATAGCGACGTACGAAGTTGAGGCTGCTGTCGAAGCGACGCATTGGTGGTTTGTGGCCCGGCGGCGGCTGCTCGCCAGCGTGATCCGCACGCTGGTCGTTCCCACGGAGTCGCCCGTCCTTGACATCGGGACGAGTACGGGGAGCAATCTGCGCTTGCTCCAGGACCTCGGCTACCGGAATGTGGTGGGCGTAGATACCAGCGACACCGCCATCCGTTACTGCACCGACAAGGGGTTCGGGTCGGTCCGCCACGGCGATATGCGTCAATTGCCGTTTGAGCGCGGTCGATTTCAACTCATCCTGGCGACGGATGTGCTCGAGCATATTGATGATGACCTCGGGGCATTGGCGGAATTGACGAGAGTCCTGGCTCCAGGAGGCACGGCCATCGTGACGGTGCCGGCCTTCCCCTGCCTGTGGGGTTTGCAGGATGACGTCGCGCACCACAAACGGCGATACCGGATGAAACCCTTTGCGGCGCGTCTGCGTGCGGCCGGATTGTCTTGCCGAGAACAGTTCCATTTCAATTACCTCTTATTCGGACCGATTTGGTTGGCGCGCCGGTTGATCCGCTTGTTCCGGATCTCAGTCATGAGTGAAAACCAGATCAATGCTCGCTGGCTCAACCGCTTCCTGACGACGATCTTTACCTTCGATGTCTGGTCGGCGCGCTGGTTGCGACCGCCGTTTGGGGTGTCCATCCTGGCCGTGGCACATAAGGAGTCGTCAACCTAAGGTGGAGGCTTCGGTCATGATTCCCACGCTGGAGGGGCATCGTGGATCCGGCCGGCGGACGACGTGGCTCGTCATCGGCCTCTTTGTGCTGGCCTGCCTGCTGCGTTTGGGGGCCGTGCAGGTCGCCTTGCGCGGCCAGTACAACCCCTACCATCAACTCTACGGGGACATGGCGGCCTACGTGACGTTGGCGGTGAGTCTGGCGCACGGCGAGGGATATTCCAACCATTATGAACCGGTCCTCGCCGATGTCTTTCGCGATCCGGAACACACGCGTACACTTATGCCGCCGCGGCCGACGGCCCGCAAGGCCATCGGCTATCCGTTGTTTCTTGCGATCCTCTTCCGTCTCTTTGGCTACCATCTGGTGCCGGTGCTGGTTGTCCAGGCAATCTTGAGCGCGGTATCGGCGCTCCTCATCTACGCCATCGGGCGGCGGGCCGGCTCACCGAAGGCAGCCCTGATCGCCTATGCGATCGCCGTGTGCTACTATCCGTTTTGGTATAAGGCCATTACGCTCCTGGTGGAAACCGTGCTGGTCTTTCTGCTGTTGTGCGCCATCTACGGATTCGTGCGCTGGTTCGAGCGTCCGTCGATCTGGACGGCCTGCTGGACAGGCCTGGCGGTGGGCGCGTCGATCCTGGTGAAGCCGCTGCTCTGGCCCCTCCTGCCCGCCATTTTTCTCGCGGCATATCTCGTTCAACGGCGGCGGGGGCTGGCCCGGGCCTTCCTGACCAGCGCCCCGGTCCTGGTCGTGACGACGGCCCTCGTGCTAGCACCCTGGGTGCTACGCAACTACCGCCACACCGGCCGGTGGGAGGTGAGCGCGTCCTTCGGCGGCAAACATCTGCGGTTCTTGTACAGCCCGCTCAACATGCACAATGAGATCTATGCCAAGCCGGGCTTCGTCAACGAGTTCTATCCGCAAGAGCCGATCACCCTGCCCCGCACCACCCCACCGGTGCTGGCTGAATATCTGCAGGACGATGTCTATGGCCGGTCCGCCAAGCAGTTCCTCCTGAGCGATCCAGGATTCTTTTTCCGGGCGATGCCTGGCACGCTGTGGAACACCTGGCGGCCCGATTACCCGGGTGCCAAGTGGTACCGCGTGTGGAGCAATTACATCTTGTATGTGGGCCTGATTCCCTTTTTCCTCCTCGGGGTGGCGCTGGCGGTCAAGCGCCGCCACCTGCCGGCGCTGGTGTTGCTCGGCTTCATCGTGGCCCTCGTCGGTTTCCACGCCGTCGTCGCATCGCAGATTCGGTATCGGATCACGATCATGCCGTTCTACTTTGTGCTGGCCGCATCGGGGTTGGAGGCCGCCTGGCAGCGGCTGCGCGGCCGGCCGGCCTTGGAGGGTCGGTGATGAGCCTGCAGGTGGAGTGGCGGCCGGAGGACGGGGTGGCAGTTGAGGGCGCGGATAACTCCCTCGAGGCCTCGGTTATCGTCCCGACTTATAATGAGCGGCAGAATATCGTGGAGCTCGTGGAGGCCGTCGCTGAGGTGCTCGAGGGATGCTCCTTCGACATGATCGTGGTGGACGATGATTCGTCGGATGGGACGGCCGACGCGGTCGCCGCTCTGGCCACGACCCGGCCGTGGCTCTCCGTGATCCGGCGCCAGGCCGAGCCATCGCTCGGTGGGTCGGTCATGGACGGGTTGCAGCGAGCCCACGGCCGCGTGCTCTGCGTGATGGATGCCGATCTGTCCCATGACCCGGCGCTCCTATCCGAGCTGGTGGCTCGAGTGCGCGGGGGTGCGGAGCTCGCCATCGGCTCGCGCCGGGTGCCTGGCGGCGGGGCGGAAGCGTGGCCCTGGCACCGCCGTTGCTTGAGCGATGCGGGCAACCGGCTGGCGCGATGGTTGCTGCAGGTGCCTCTGGCGGACACGACCAGCGGATACTTCGCCATGGACCGCCGCTTCTACGAGCGGGTGCGCGACAGCGTGCGACCGCGCGGCTACAAGATTCTGCTGGAGTTCTGTGTGCGCGGCCGGCCTCGGACCGTGGTGGAGCTGCCCTATCTTTTCCGAGACCGCCAACACGGCGACAGCAAACTGACCCCGCGCGTGATGATGGACTACCTCTGCATGCTGGGAGAGCTGACATGGCAGACGTGGGTGGACGCCGCACGGAAGGGGCGCGGATGAAGAGCGCAGATGCGGTGCCGTCGCACGTCTTCGTCGTCATCCCCGCCTACAACGAAGCGCTCAATCTGCCGGCCTTGCTGACAGGCGTCCACCAGGTGCTGGCGGCGCAGCAGGAGTCGATGACCCTGATCGTCGTCGATGACGGCAGCGAGGACGAGACCGCGGAGGTGGTGCGACAGCTGGCCGTGACGCGGCCCATCGAACTCCTCCGTCATGCGCAGAATCGCGGGGTCGGAGCCGTGTTCCGCACGGGATTCTCGGCCGCCTGCGCACAGGCGGCTCCTCACGATGTCATCGTGCTCATGGAAGGGGATGGGACGAGCGATCCTGCGGTGTTGCCGGCGATGCTGGGCCGAATCCACCAAGGCGCTGATCTCGTGATCGGCTCTCGTTACCGGCCTGGCGGGGGATACGGGGGATTTTCGGTGCGCCGGATGGCGCTCAGTCTGGGGGCCAATCTCCTGTTGCGTCTGCGATTTCCCATGGCCGGCGTCCGTGACTACACGATCTTTTTCCGCGCCTATCGAGCCGGCCTCTTGCAGCGAGGCTTTCAGCGCTTCGGCGAGCGTCTCACGGAACTGCGGACCTTTGCCTGTAACGCGGAGCTGCTCATCAAGCTGCGCGCCCTGCGGCCGAACATTGCCGAGGTGCCTCTGCGCTATTGTTATGGGGTGAAACGCGGACGCAGCAAGCTGGCGGTGCGGCGGACGATTGCCGAATATCTGGCCTTCATGGCGACCGCACGAACCCGCCCGTGGTCGCGGCTGTCTGGGGTGGCTGACGGTGACGAGGCCCCATCCCTGGTGCCAGCCGACGCACGCGCTCCGCAGGAGGGGGTACTCCCATGACCGCCGGCAGAACCGGAGCCACGACACTCCCGCCGAACGCGCCGGAGCTGGAAACCGTGGCCTGCAATCTGTGCGGCGGCGATCAGGTGGCAGAGCTCTTTGCGGCGAACGCCTCCCTGGCGCAGCGACGCGAGGGCCGGCTGCGGTGCACCGATGATGGCCTCGGGCAGCATGGCCGGATCGTGCGTTGCCGGCGCTGCGGTCTCGTGTATACCAATCCCCGGTGCCGGCAAGGATTGATTCACGAGGCCTATGAGCAGGTGGAGGACCCGACCTACGTGGCAGAGACCGAGGGCCGGCTGCTCACCTTTGGACGTGCGCTCGATCTGCTGGAGCAGCACCACCCGGTCCGCGGGCGTTTGTTGGACGTGGGCTGCTATACAGGGGTGTTCTTGCAGGTGGCCCGCACGCGCGGCTGGGAGGTGGCGGGTCTCGAGCCCAGTCGCTGGGCGTGCGACGTCGCGGCCCGGCAGACGGGACTGGCGGTGCAGGCGGGCACGCTGGCCGGCGCGCCATGGCCGCCGGCCGGGTTTGACGTCATCACGCTGTGGGACGTGCTGGAGCATCTCACCGATCCGCTCGGCGATCTGCGCAGGATGGCAGCACTGCTGGTACCCGGGGGCCATCTGGCCCTGACGACCGTGGATATCGGCAGCCAGAGCGCCCGGTGGCTCGGCACGCGGTGGTGGTGGCTGATGGAGATGCACCTGTATTACTTCACGCGTGACACCGTCACCCGGCTGCTCCGCCAGGCGGGGTTCGAGGTGGTGCTCATCGAGCCGCACGTGCGCGTGGTCAGCCTGCGCTATCTCTGGAGCCGGCTGGCACCGTATCTGGGCGGTGCGGCACGGCTGCTGGAGCGCGCCGGCCGCTGGTGGCGCTGGAACGACTGGCATGCGACCATCACGGGAGCGGGTCTCATGACCGTGATCGCCCGCAAGCCGATGGGAGAGCCGCCCGTTGTGGGCAGGACGGACCAGCCATGATTCGCGGCGAGAACATCCTGTGCATCTCCTCGATTGACTGGGACTTCATCTGGCAGGGCCACCAGGAGATCATGTCCACCCTGGCCGCCCAGGGCAACCGCGTCTTGTTTATCGAAAACACCGGCGTGCGCCGGGTGCGGCTGTCCGACTGGTCCCGCCTGCAGCGGCGCCTCCGCAATTGGCGCAAGGGCATCGGCGGCATCCGGCAGGAGCGCGAGCGGCTCTACGTCTACTCGCCGCTGGTGCTGCCCTTTCCCTATTCCCGGCTGGCGCGCCGGATCAACCGGTGGCTGCTGCTGCGGACGATCCGCCGCTGGATGAAGGCGATGGACTTTTACCATCCAATCATCTGGACTTTTTTGCCGACGGCCATCACCATCGACCTCGTCCGCCAGGTGGACTACAAGCTGCTCATCTACTACTGCATCGACAGCTTCATCGACAGCTCGGCGGCCGCGAAGCGCATCGTCGAGAGCGAACGCCGGCTGATCGCCATGGCCGACCTCGTCTTTGTCACCTCCCATCGCCTGCAGGAGCACTGCCGGCCGCACAATGCCGCGGTGCACGTCTTTCCCTTCGGGGTCAGCAGCAAGTGGTTCGACGGGAGTCAGCCGGCCGCCGGCGAGGCCCCGCCGGACATCGCCGCCATCCCGCATCCGCGGATCGGGTATGTAGGCGGGTTGCATCAGTGGGTGGATCAACCGCTGCTCGCCCAGCTCGCGCAGCGGCAGCGCGGGTACTCCTTCGTCTTTGTGGGCCCCATCCAAACCGACGTGGCCACGCTGCAGCGACAGGCCAACGTCCATTTCCTCGGCCAGAAGCCGGCCGAGCAGCTGCCCCAGTACATTCAGGCCTTCGATGTCTGCCTGATTCCCTATCGACTGACCGACTACACGCACAGCGTCTATCCCACCAAGCTGAACGAGTACTTGGCGCTGGGCAAGCCGGTCATCTCCACGGCGCTGCCGGAGGTGAGCCACTTCAACGAGCGCCACGGTGCCCTCGTCCTGTTGGGCAGGACACCGGAGGAATTTGCCCAGCTCGTCGACCGCGCCCTGCATGACACGGGCGACGGCGAGCTCTTGGAGCGTCGGCGCTCCGTGGCCCGCTTGAATACCTGGGATGTCAAAATGGCATCGATGAGCGCACTGATCGCCGAGGCGATCCAGCGCCGGCAGACGGCGCGCGCCAGCGGCTGGCAGGAGGCGGTGGTGCGCTGGATCCGGCGCTCACGGCACCAGTTCCTGCGCTGGGCGGTGGGCAGCGCCCTGCTCTACGGCCTGGCGTTTCACACGCCGCTCGTCTGGTGGGCGGCCAGCCCGCTGAAGGTCGCCGATCCGCTGCGGCCGGTCGATGCGATCATCGTCCTGGGTGGCGGCGTCGGAGAATCGGGCCGGGCCGGCCAGGGGTATGAGGAGCGCATCCAGTACGCGGTGCAGCTCTACCGGGACGGGTACGCGCCGGCGCTCATCTGCTCCTCCGGCTACGTCTTCGTGATCCAGGAGGCCGAGGTCATGAAGGCACTGGCCGTGTCGCTGGGGGTGCCGGAGCAGGCGATCATCCTGGAGCAGCGCTCCGCCAACACCTATCAAAACGCCGTGTACACGGCCGAGATTTTGCGCCACCGGGGCTGGCACTCCGCGATGGTGGTGACGAGTCCCTACCATGCGCGCCGCGTGACCCTCGTCTATCAGACGGTCGCACCCGACCTGACGGTGCTGTTGGCGCCGCTGCCCCACAGCGTCTTCTTCGGTGGCGGCGGCCCACCCGTGCAGCTGCGCCAGATGCAGGCCATCCTGCATGAATATGCGGGCATCGTGTATTACCGATTCAAGGGCTACATTCGACCACACCGTCAGGCAGGGTGACGCCATCAGAGAGGGTGACGACGCATGCGAGTGATTGATGCCTCAGGCCGGCTGTTCGGGAAGATCAACCTCATCGATTTCTGCTGTCTGGCTCTCGTGGCCGGCGTGGGCGCGCTGGTCGTGGCGGGCCGGATGCATCTGAAGATCGCCGCCCCCCGTGACGTCGTGTACTTTCAAATGGAGCGGCCGCTCACCATCGAGCAGTGGCACCAGTACAAAGCCGGCTTCGTCCCGCTCGTGCTGGATGTGGAGGTGATCTGTCCAGGGATGTCTGCTGAGGAAGTAGCCGTCCTGAAGCCGGGGGAGCGCCAGGTGGACGAACACGGCCGGGTGCTGCTGGAGGTGCTCAGCGTGGAGCCACCGACGGTCCACACCCGCCCGGTCGATCTGGAGGGCGGGCTCGTGCTCCAGGTTCCGGTGCAGGGGCAATGGCGCGTCAAGGCCCTGCTCCGGCTGCATGGGGGGTTGGAGGATCGGCGCTTTTATTTCCAGTTTGTGCCGGTCCAAAAAAACTTGTCGATCCCGATCGAGATCCGGGGCCGGCGATTCTTTGGGAATGTGCAACAGGCCGCGTTTCCCCCCGGCGGGCCGACGCCGGTGCCGGCCCTGCCCTCCTCATGAGCCTCGTGTGGCAGCGCGCGTGGGCGACGAGCTGGTTGCAGCGCTGGACGCGGCCTCCGGGCGGTCTCGGCCGCCTGCCGGAGGAGAGTGTCGCGGTGAGGACCTGGCGCGCGGCCTGGCAGACGATGACGCGATGGTGGCGTGTCCAGGGCGAGCGGAGCTGGTGCGTGGCGTGGTGGCGGCGGCAACGGCTGGAGTGGTCCGCCGCGGCCACGACCGCGGCGGCCTCCTGGTCGCTCGGTATCCTGTTGGGCTACGGCGTGACCTGCTGGATCCTGCATCGGGCCCCGACGCCGCTGGAATGGGTGGGGCTGACGGTGGTATGTAGCCTGGGCCTGGTAGGCTGGGGAATATCACTGTCGTGGCGGACGCTGGTGCAGGACAGCTGGGTGGCGCGCCATGCCTTCCAGCGCTCCGGAAACGGGTTCCCTCACGGAGAACGATGAACGCGCACACCTTGACGAGATCGTGGCGCTGTCCCGTTTGCAGCGGAGCGCTGATCGCGGAGGCGAGCCGGCTGCGGTGCGGCTGTGGTGCCGACTATCCGATCATCGCCGGCATTCCGCGATTGCTCCCTGCCGGCGGCGCAGGGTCGGGCGCGGCGGCGCACCGCGAGATGATGGAACGGACGCGCCAAAGCTTCGGCTTCCAGTGGACCCGGTTCGGAGAAATGGTCTGCGACTTCGAGGAGAATTTCTTGAACTACGTCCAGCCGCTGCCGCCGGAGTTCTTCCTCGGTAAGCGAGGCCTCGACGCGGGCTGCGGCTTTGGGAGGCATTTGTTCAACGCCGCCAAGCTGGGGGCGGAGATGGTGGGCATCGACCTGAGCGCCGCGATCGATGTGAGCGCCCGCAACACCGCGCAGCTGCCCAACGTCACCCTGGCCCAGGCGGACATCTACCATCCGCCGCTGGCCGACGGGAGTTTCGATTTTGTCTATTCCATCGGTGTGCTGCATCACCTGCCCGATCCGGAGGCCGCGTTTCAGCGATTGGCACGCCTCGTCAAGCCAGGCGGCACGATGGCGATCTGGGTCTACAGCAAGCATCGCCGGCTGACACGGCATCTCCTCGAGGCGGTGCGGCGCGTGACCGCCCATCTGCCGCATCCGGTGGTGAAGGCGCTCTCCTGGCTGGCGGCCTCGATCGAGTGGTGGGGGTATATCCGGCCCTATCAGCTGCTGCATCGTCTGCCGGGTCTCGGCCCTTGGGTTGAGCGGTGGACGCTGTCGCGGATCAAGGTCTATGCCGCCTATCCGTTTCAGGTCTCCTATGCCGACTGGTTTGACCGGCTGGCCGCGCCCATCCGCTTTTATTATGATCCGGAGGAGCTAGACAGCTGGTTCGCGCGCGCGGGGTTGGGCGAGCCGCAGCTCTCGCCGACAGGCAATTATGGCTGGCGGGCGGTTGGGGTCAAGCCGGCGTCATGAGGATTCTCTTTGTCCGCAATCTGTTTCAACCGGACGAGCTGGGAGGCAACCGGTATCCGGTGGAGGTCTGCGCCCGGCTGGCGGCGCGGGGTCATGCGGTCACCGTGGTCAGCAGCCGGACCACGGCCACGGTCGAGGCCGCGCTGCCTTCGGTGCGCCGCATCGGCTATCCGGTCGTTCGTTGGCATCCGGTGACGACGCACGTCAGCAACATCTGGTCGGCGAGGCGCTGTGTGGCGCGCCTGCTGCGCCAGGAATCCTTCGATGTGGTGCTGGTTAGCTCCTATGACGCTGCCGTGGGCACTCTGGCCTTGCGCGGCCTCAGGGACCTGCCGACCATCTTCATCTATCACAGCAGCCTCTATCATCCATGGCTGCACGCGACAGGCACCAACGGCCATCCCTGGTGGCTGGACCTGCCTGGCATCCGCCCCGCCGCCCAGGCGTACGTGGAGGGCGTGGAGCGGTTCGCCTTCGGCCGGGTGCGGCGCATTGTCGCGGTGAGCCGATTTTCCGAACGGGAGATTGCTGCGGTCGCACCATCGGCCCAGCCGCGGACCCTCGTGATTCCGACCGGGGTGGACACGCGCATCTTTGCGCCAGCCGCGGACCGATCCGCCGCTAAGACCGCGCTGGGGCTCGCTTCGGAGCGGCCGTTGGTCATCGGCGTCGGGCGGCTGACCGCGGTAAAGCGGTTCGACCGCTGGTTGCGGGCGATGGCGGCGGTGCACACCGCGCCATCCTGGCAGGGGGCGATCATCGGCGGCGGGCCGGCCGACACAGGCCTGCGGCAGCTGGCAGAGGAACTGGGGCTCTCCTCGCGGATCATCTTCACGGGGTATGCACCGAGCACGACGGTGGCGGCCTGGATGCGCGCGGCCGATTTGGAGCTCTGCTCCAGCCAATTCGAAAATCAGAGTCTCGCCATCCTCGAGGCGCTCTCCTGCGGCACGCCGGTGGCCGGGCCACCGGTGGGCGGCGTGCCGGAGGCCATTACGCGGGTCGATCCCGCGCTGGTCGCCGGGCAAGACAGCGTCGAAGCCTTGACCGCGTGTGTGCGGGCATATCTGCGGCGCACACCCGAGGAGCAGCATGCCGTACGCGAGCGGTGCCGGGAACTGGCCGTTTCGACGCATGACTGGGAACGCGTCGTGGATCAGTTAGAGCAGGTGTTGCAGGGAGTGGTGGGGTGAAGCCGTTGCGCCTGCTGCTGATCACCAACAGCCTCGAGGTCGGCGGCGTGGAAACGAATCTCGTCGCGCTGGCCCACGGATTTCGACGGCGTGGCCATGCCGTGACCGTCGCGGCTGCACCTGGCCCGCTGCGGGCAGCGCTGCCAAGCGAGATCCGCTACGCCGCGGTGCCCGCCGATGGCGGTCTACCGTGGATCTGGTGGCGGGCCGCGGCCGGGGTCGCGCGGGTATTGCGGGAAGCGGAGATCGGCGTCATCCACGCCTTCTCACCGCGCGCCACGTTGATCGCCGATCTGGCCCGGTGGCAACTGGGTGGTTTGAACGGGCATCGCGTGATCCGACCGCTGCTCGTGAGCGTGCCGGGCGGGCTGCAGGAGTCGCCGGCGGAGAGCGCCGTCGTAACCTACGGCCGGCTCTGGCCGCTGTGGGGGGCGGACCGCATTCTCGCGATCTCGCAGGAGATCCGAAAGACGGTGAACCGGCTGCCCGGCCTGGCTGCGCGCGTCACGTCGCTGTGCCACATCGGGCTGGACCTCAGCAAGTTTCAGGCGGTCGCCCCGGAGACGGCAGTGCGGCTGCGGCAGACGTGGGGATGGGATGCCGCGACCCCCATCATCGGCACCATCGGTGCCCTGGCCGAACGCAAGAGCCATGACCTGTTTCTGCGCACCGCCAGTCTGGTGCACCGCCGGCATCCGGAGGCACGATTCGTGATCGTCGGAGAGGGGCCGCTGCGTCAGCGATTGACGGCGCTGGCCCAGGAGCTCGGGCTGGGGGAGGCGGTGCGGTTTCTCGGGTTGCGGCACGACATCCCTGAGATTCTGGCGGCGCTCGATCTGTACATCAAGCCTGGCATCGTCGAAGGTTTTGTCGGGATCACCGTGCTGGAGGCGATGGCGATGGCCAAACCGGTCATCGCTTTTGAGACGGAGGATGTCAAAGCGGCGATTCGTGACGGCCAGACAGGGTTGCTGGTGCCGTGCGGGGATGTGGCGGCGCTGGCCGAAGCCACCATCTCGCTGGTGGAGCAACCGATGCTGCGCCAGCGATACGGGCAGGCGGGGCACCGCCTCGTCGAAGCAGAATTTGAAGTTTCGCGGGTCACGGAACGCTTGGAGCAATTTTACGCGGAGGCGCTGGGTGCTTAAGGTCGCCATCATCGGCTGCGGCTATTGGGGACAGAACCTGATCCGCAACTGCCAGGATACGGACGGGGTGTCGGTGGTGGCGTGCGTCGACGCTCGGCCGGACCGGCTGGCCTACATCCGTCAGCGATTTCCCCACGTCGGGCTCTACGATGACTGGTCCCGCCTCGTGCAAGCCGAGGCCTCGGGAGGGCTCCAGGTCGACGCGGTCGTCGTCGCCACCCCGCCCTCGAGCCATGCGGCGCTGGCGAAGGCGGCGCTGGAACTGGGCAAACATGTGCTCGTTGAAAAGCCCTTCACGCTCCGCTCCGAAGAGGCCGCGGCGCTGGTGGCGCTGGCGAAGGCGCGCGGGGTGCGGTTGATGGTGGATTTCACCTTTGTCTACGCGGGGGCCGTGCGGCGCATCAAGGAGCTGATCGACGACGGTGAGTTGGGGGAGCTGTACTACTTCGACTCCAGCCGGATCAACCTGGGGCTGCTCCAGCCGGACACGAACGTCGTGTGGGACCTGGTGGCGCATGATGTCTCGATGCTGTTGTATCTGACCGGCCAACATCCCATCGCCGTCTCGGCACACGGCGGCTCCTTCATCCGCGAGGGTATCCCGGAGATCGCCTACGTCAACCTCACCTTCCCACAGGGGCTGATGGCGCACATCGCCGTGAGCTGGCTCTCGCCGGTCAAGGTGCGCCAGACGCTCATCGGCGGCAGTAAGAAGATGGTCTTGTACGATGACATCGAAAACATCGAAAAGGTGCGCGTCTACGACAAGGGCGTCCTGCTGAATGCCTCGGAGCCGCAGGGGCTGTTAGAGCGCCAGCTCACCTATCGTACGGGCGACGTCTGGGTGCCGAAGCTCGACACGACCGAGCCGCTCAAGGCGATGTGTGCGCATTTCCGGGACAGCATCGACGATCCACGGCGGGTGCTGCTGACCGATGGGCAGTTCGGATGGGAAGTGGTGCGGATCCTGGAGCGGGTCGAGGCCTCGATGCAGCGGCGCGGCCAGGAGCTGCGCATCGAAACCCCGGCCGCTCAGCCGAAGGAGTTGACGGCGTGACCCCACCACCTGGCGCGCCCCGCCGTCCCTGCGGGGCGTCGGCCGTACGCCCGACAGGCCCTACGGGCCGTGCGGCAGGTGGTGGGGTGACGCGGCAGGACGCGCAGATTTTTCCGAAGGTGACGCTGGGCCGTCCGGCCGAGGTGGCCGGCCCCTGCATTCTGGGCCAGCCGCCCCGCGGCCGCCGCGCCGGCGAACTACCGTTGGTGATCGGGCCACACGCCACGATCCGCGCCTTCACCGTCATCTACGCGGGCACGACGATCGGTGCGCATCTCTCCACCGGCCACGGGGCGTTGATTCGCGAGGACAACCGCCTGGGGGACGATGTCAGCGTCGGCACGCATGCGGTGCTGGAGCATGGCAACCGGATCGGCAGCCACGTGCGCATCCACTCCGGCAGCTTCCTGGAACTGGTGATCCTCGATGACCACGTCTTCATCGGGCCGGGCGTCGTCTTCACCGATGACCCGCACCCGATGTGCCCGCGCTACGAGGAGTGCGTGCGCGGGGCGACGGTGCGCGCGTGGGCCAAGATCGGGGGGAACGCGACGATCCTGCCCGGGGTGGTCATCGGTGCCCATGCCTTGGTGGGGGCGGGTTCGGTGGTGACGGAAGATGTGCCGGAGGCAGCGGTGGTGGCGGGTAATCCGGCCCGCATCATTAAGCGGGTGGAAGAGCTGCGCTGCATCAAAGGCTATTTTGAGCGGGTGTACGAGTGGGAAACCGCGAAAACACCGCGTCTGGCGCGGCCGGCGGCACGGTAACCAGACGACCATGTGCGGCATCTGCGGGGTGTGGCATTGGACGGAGGAACCGGTGACGGAGCAGCTGCTGCAACGGATGGCGGCTCAGCTGCGCCACCGCGGCCCCGACGATGAAGGGACCGCGCGCCCCGCGCCAGGCGTGGGCCTGGGCCACACGCGGCTGAGCATCATCGACTTGAGCGCCGCCGGCCATCAGCCGATGGCCAACGCCGCCAAGACGGCGTGGATCGTCTACAACGGCGAGATCTACAATTACCGCACGCTGCGGGACGAACTGCAGCGAGCCGGCGCCGTCTTCGTCAGTCAATCGGATACCGAAGTGATTCTCCACGCCTACGAGCGGTGGGGACTGGACTGTCTCGAGCATCTCGACGGGATGTTCGCCTTCGGCCTGTGGGATGCCCGCCAGCAACAGCTCTTCTGCGCCCGCGACCGCACCGGCAAGAAGCCGCTCTTCTATTATGAGGGGCCGTCGGTGTGGGCCTTCGCCTCGGAGATCAAGGCGCTGCTGGTTCATCCGGGCATCCCGGACGAGATTAACCTCGAGGCCCTGCCGGCATACCTCGCCCACGGGTATGTCCCATCGCCTGACACCTTCTATCGCGGGATCCGGCAGCTGCCGCCAGGGTGCCGCCTCGTCCTGAGCCGCCAGCGGCGGACGGCCGAGGTCACACCGTACTGGGAGGTGCACCGCCGCGTCCGACGGACGGAGCCATCCGCGGCCGAGGCCCGCACCGAAGTGCGCCGCCTCGTGACGGAGGCGGTGCGCAAACGGCTCATCGCCGACGTACCGTTAGGGGCGTTCTTGAGCGGCGGGCTCGATTCGACGATCGTCGTCGGCGTGATGAGCCAATTGATGGACCAGCCCGTGCGCACCTTCAGCATTGGCTTCTCCGGCGATGCGCGCTTTGACGAGACCCGGTACGCCCGGATCGCCGCGCGGCGGTTTGGGACCCGGCACACCGAGTTCATCGTCGAGCCGCAGGCCTTCGAGCTGCTGGATACCCTGGTCTACCATCACGACCAGCCCTTCGGCGACTCCTCGGCGATTCCCGCCTTTTTGCTGTCGCGGCTGACACGGCAGCAGGTGACGGTGGCCCTCAATGGTGACGGGGGGGATGAGCTGTTCGCCGGCTATCTGCGGTTCGCGGTCTGCGTCCGGGCCGAACGCTGGCCGCTGTGGATGCGGCGCCGGATGCACCACCTCGCTCAGCGGCTGGCCGGCTGGTCCGGTCGTCACCACGCGCTGGCGAGCGCTGCGCGTCTGTGCGAGGCGGCCCGGCTGCCCCCGGCGGAACGGCTCTTCCGGCTGACCGCGTACTTCCCTCAGCCGGAAGAGGTGCTGCACCCCGAGTTGGCCGGCCTCGTGCGGGACGATCGGCTCATGGGAAATTTTCGCGAGATCTTTCAGGCGTCGCCCAACGGCACGCTGCTCTCCAAGCTCTTGTACGTGAATCTGCGTGAATATCTCGCCGGCGACTTGCATGTGAAGATGGACCGGTGTAGCATGGCCCATGGGCTGGAGACGCGCTCGCCCCTGCTCGACACGGCGCTCATCGAATATGCACTGGGATTGCCGGACGCCATGAAGTTGCGTGGCTGGCGGACCAAAGTGATCCTGCGGGACGCCTTCGCGGATTTGTTGCCGCCGGAGATTCAGCATCGTGGGAAATGGGGATTCGGCGTGCCGCTCGGGGCGTGGTTTCGGACTTCGCTGCGCGCGCGGCTTCAGGAACTCCTGCTCGATCCCCAGGCGCAGTGGTTGGCCTACCTACGGCGTGAAGCCGTGCAACAGTTGGTGGACGAACATCTCCTGGGAGCGCGCGATCACAGTCAGCGGTTGTGGTCGTTGTTGACGCTGGAAACGTGGCTGCGGTTGCGCAAGGCAGGCGCCTTGCTGGTCAGCCATGCGTGAGGCGCGTCCCATCCGCATCCTGCGCATCATCGCGCGGCTCAACATCGGGGGGCCGGCCCGCCAGGCGCTGCTGTTGAGCGAGACGCTGAATGGCGGGTCATTCGCCTCGCGATTGGTCTACGGCCGACCGGCGCCGGATGAGGGGGATTGGTCGGACCGGCTCAACGCGTCGGCCTCCCGCATCCGTCTGAACCGTTTCGGGCGGGAGCTCCATCCGATCAATGACGTGGCCACCCTGTGGCAGCTCTGCCGGGTCGTGGCCGAGTTCCGGCCGGACATCATTCACACGCACACGGCGAAGGCCGGCGCGCTCGGCCGGCTGGCGGGAGGACTCATGAACGCCCGCTGGCGCTGGTCGCATGACCGGCACCGGGCAGTACTCGTCCACACCTTTCACGGTCACGTCCTCGCGGGCTATTTTCCTCAGGTGATGACCCGGCTCTTTCTCGGGATCGAGCGCGCCCTGGCCCGACGGACCGACCGCATCATCGCCGTCAGCCCCTCGGTGCGGGAAGAGTTGCTGCGTCTGGGCATCGGGGATGCCGAGCGCGTCACCGTGGTGCGCCTGGGCCTGCCGCTGGATGATTTGCTCGCGGTAGAGCCGCCGCCCGCCCCTGCGCGGCCGTGCCGGGTGGGCATCATCGGCCGGCTCGTGCCGATCAAACGCCACGAGCTCTTCCTGCAGATGGCGCAGCGCTGCCGCATGGAGGCCCCGGGGACCGACTGGCGGTTTGCCGTCGTGGGCGATGGCGAGCGGCGGTCCGAGCTGGAGGGCCTCGCCCAACGGCTGGGCTTGCACGGTACGTTGACCTTCACCGGCTGGCAGTCCGATTTGCCGGCGGTCTACCGCGGGCTCGATGTCGTCTGTCTCACCTCAGCCAATGAGGGGACCCCGGTCTCCCTCATTGAGGCGCTCGCCGCGCACCGCGCGGTGGTGGCGACCGAGGTCGGCGGGGTGCGCGACATCGTCGGGCCGACGGTCACCAGACAGGAAGGCATCCAGATCGCCGAGCGGGGGCTGCTCATCGGTCACGGCGACAGCGCCGCGCTCTCCCGCGCCGTGCAGATGCTGGCCGCGCAGGACGAGCTACGGCTCCGGCTGGGCCGGGCCGGCCGACAATTTGTGCAGCACCACTACAGTGCGGAGCAACTCATCCATCATCTGACACAACTCTACGAGGAACTGGTGCCATGAAAACACTCATCACAGGCGGGGCAGGCTTCATCGGGTCGCATCTGTCGGAGCTGCTGCTCCAGCAGGGCCATGAGGTGACGGCCCTGGATAACTTGTCCACAGGCCGGTACGAAAACATCGCTCATCTGGACGGTCACGCCGGATTCCAGTTTGTCAACGGCTCCATCCTGGAGGCGTCCCTCGTCGACAAACTCGTCGAGCGCGCGCAGGTGGTCTTTCATTTGGCGGCTGCCGTGGGTGTGGAGCTGATCATCAAGCGGCCGCTGGAGTCGCTCACCACCAACATCAAGGGCAGCGAGATCGTCCTCGACATGGCGCACCGCTACCGGCGCAAGGTGCTGGTGGCGTCCACCTCGGAGATCTACGGCAAGAACACCAACGGCCCCTTGAAGGAGGACGAAGACCGCATCCTGGGCTCGCCGCTTAAGAGCCGGTGGAGCTACTCGACCGCCAAGGCCATTGATGAGATCCTGGCCTACATCTATTATAAGGAGAAGGGGGTGCCCACGGTCATCGTGCGGCTGTTCAACACCGTCGGCCCGCGCCAGACGGGCGCGTATGGGATGGTCATTCCGCGGTTCGTGGGGCAGGCGATCGCGGGCAAGCCCCTGTCGGTCTACGGTGACGGCAAGCAAACGCGCTGCTTCCTGCACGTGAAGGACGTGGTGGCTGCGCTGGCGAAATTAGCGGAGCATGCCGGGGCGGTGGGGGAGGCGTTCAATCTGGGCAGTCAGGAAGAAGTGGCCATCAATGAGCTGGCCCAGCGCATCATCGAGTTGGCCGGCAGCAATTCCCAGGTCGTCCATGTGCCGTACGACGAGGCCTACGAAGAGGGGTTTGAGGACATGCAGCGCCGGGTGCCGGATACCACCAAGTTGCAGCGGCTGATCGGATTCAAGCCGACGCGGAAACTGGACGATATCATCCGGGACGTGATCGAGACCATGCGCCGCGCGCCGCAAGGAGTCCAACGGTAATGCTCCAGCGTGCCCTGGGCGCCGCAACACTCGCCGCGCTCATCAGCACAGCGATGCTTCCTTTCATCCGGCGCGTGGCCCTGCGTTGGGGGTGGGTGGCCAAGCCCCGCCACGAACGGTGGCACCGTCGGGTGGTGACCCAGTTCGGCGGAGTGGCCATCTGGGCCGGCTTCATCGTGGCTGCGGTGGCGCTCGGGCCGCGCACGCCAAAATTCTGGGCCGTGTTGGGCGGAGGGACGGCCCTGTTTGTGTTAGGGCTGTTGGATGATTTTATCCGGATCAAGCCCTATTCCAAGGTCCTGGGCCAGGTAATCGTGGCCTGTGGATTGCTGCTCGCCGGCATCCGCGTCGAGATCATCCCGTGGGAGTGGGTCGCGGTGCTGGTCACGATCGTGTGGTTTGTGCTGTTGACCAACGCCATCAATCTGCTCGATAACATGGACGGCCTCGCGGCCGGTGTCGTGGCGATTGCCGCCTGCTTTCTGGCGATTCACGGCTGGTGGGGCGGGTCCGCCCCCGTCCTCGTGCTCTCGACGGCCCTGGCCGGCGCGTCCATCGGGTTTCTTCGTTATAACTTTCCCCCTGCGCGCAGTTTCATGGGTGATGCCGGCAGCCAGTTCCTGGGCGGGACGCTGGCAGCCGTCGCGTTGATGGGCACCTGGAAGCACACCACCCAGCTGGTGAGCGTCCTGGCGATTCCCGTGCTGATTCTCTCGGTGCCCATTTTTGACACCGTGTTTGTGACGGTCCTGCGGCTCATGAACAAGCGCCGGCCCTTTCAAGGGGGCACCGACCACATCTCGCACCGGCTGGCCATCATGGGGCTGACGGAGCGGCAGGTGGTGCTGAGCCTGTATGGCGTGAGCCTCGGCTTCGGATTGTTGAGCATCTACTGTGCAGCGTGCCGGCCGGTCACGATGTGGGTGATCCTGCCGTTGTCACTCATCGGGCTGCTCATCTGCGGCGCCTATCTGGCGAAGGTCAAGGTCTATCAATTGGAACGGCTCACGACGGACCGCCAGGCCCAAACCTCGAGGGGCCAGGTCGTCATCGAGACCACGCTGTGGTACAAGCGTCGGATCGTTGAAGTCGTGACGGACGTGGTGCTGATCGGTGTGGCCTTTGTGGGAGCGCATCTGCTGCGGTTCGAGGGGATGCTCTCCTACGACCTGCAGCGCTTGATCGTGCAGGCGCTGCCGGTGTTGGTGGTCCTGAAGATTACCATGTTCTATCTATGCGGCCTCTATCGGGGACTATGGCGGTACGCGAGCCTCACCGATGTCATCGCCATCTTCAAGGCGGTCAGTTTGGGCTCCGTCGCATCGGCCGTGGCCCTCGTCCTGCTGTGGCGGTTCATCGGCTACTCCCGGGCCGTGCTCATCATCGACTGGCTGCTGCTCTTCTTAGGGGTCTGCGGGACCCGTGTGGCGGAGCGGCTGCTCGACGAGCTCATTACCTCGGCCACGGTCAGCCAACGGCAGGTGGTCATCTTCGGCGCCGGCGATGCGGGGGAGCTGGCCTTGCGCAAGTTGAAGCAGCACCGCCTGCTGCGGCCGAAGGTCGTGGGTTTTGTGGATGAGGATCTGCTCAAGGTGGGCCAGTCCATCCATGGGGTGCCGATCATGGGTACCCGCGAGCAACTGACAGAGCTGGCGCAGGTCAGCCGCATCGACGAATTGATCGTGGCCGTGCCCGGACTGTCACGCCAGGCGCTGGGCGAGATCACCGAACAGTGCCGCCTGCTCGGCATCCGGCTGCGGAGCCTCAGCGACGTGCTGGTGGATGAGTAGCCGCTTCCTGCGCGGCGGGCTCTACGTCCTCGCCGTCTGCCTCCCATTTTCCATTGCCCTCGTGGAGGTGAGCTTCGGCGTGATGCTCTTCGCCTGGGCGGGACGCCTGTGGGAACGCCGGCGGAGCCGGGCGGCCTGCTGGACGCTGCCGGCGCAACTCACGTGGCCGCTGGCCGCCTACGTGGTAGCGTGCCTGCTCTCAGTGGCGTGGAGCACGGATTGGCGTTTGAGCCTGACCGGGTTGATCGGCAAAACCCTCGAGTACCTGGGGTTTCTCGTGATCGTCGCCGACGTGGCGCGTGACCGCGCCGTGGTCCGCAGGGCGGTGATGCTCTTCGGCATCTCGGCGGTCCTGGTCTGCCTGGATGGGTGGCTGCAGGAGTGGACAGGGTCGGATCTGCTCCGGCACACCATGGCCCGCACCGGCTACGGGCGCATGACCGGGCCGTACCGGAGCCCCAACGATCTGGCGACGTACTTGATGGTCACGCTCCTGCTGGCGTGGGCAGCCTGGTCGCAACCGGGGCGGGCCGGGCGGTGGTGGCGCCTCGGCGGTCTGCTCCTGCTCTTCATCACCTTTGTGCGGACCGACTCGCAGGGGGCCTGGCTGGGCGTGGGAGCCGGCGGGCTGCTCCTCGTGCGGCGCCTCAAACGCGCGTGGCAGCCGCTCGTGGTCGGCCTGCTGCTGCTTCTGGCCGGCGCCGTGGTGGTGTGGCGGCATCATGGCCTGCCGTCGTACGCGCAGGCGATCGGTCACGGTCCCGAGGATCGGTGGTTCATGTGGCAGGCAGGGCTCGGCATGGTGCGGGACCATCCGTGGACCGGGGTGGGGCTCAACACCTTCATGGCCAACTACCTGCAGTATTGGGTGGGCGGGGAGCAGATGCCGCGTTATGCGCACAACTGTTATCTGCAGACGGCCGCGGAAGTCGGCATCCCGGGTCTGCTCGCTTTTCTGTGGCTACTGGCGGCACTCCTCGTGACGTGGTGGCGCCGTCTGGGCGATCTGGCGCCTGAGGCGGACCGTGCCCTCCTCGTCGGTCTCTCGGCAGCTGCGCTGGCTTTTCTTGTCCAGTCGGCCGTGGACACGAATTTTTACGCCCTCCGGCAGGTTGTCCTGTTCTGGGTCGTGGCCGGACTGGCGACGGGCCTGGCCCAGTCCGCCGCCGCCCGTCCCGCCGCCATCGGTTCCTCCTGATGGATGCGCCGCCACAGGCGCTGGATCCCCGCGCCGTTGTGTGGATTCGTCTCGACCGATTCGGGGAGGTGTTGTTGAACCTGCCGGCGGTCGGGGTCCTGCGCCGCGCCTATCCCGCCGCCCGCATCACCCTGCTCGTCCAGCCGTATCTCAGCGAATTAGTGGCCGGCTCTCCGGACGTGAACGAGGTCCTCAGCTACGCGCCGTCATCCGGTGATGCCTGGTGGCGTGAAGCGTGGCGTGTCGCGCGGTTGCTGCGACCGCACCGGTTCGATGTGGCGGTCGTGGCGCATCCCAAGAAATCGCTGCACCTCGCCGCCGCGTTGGCCGGGATTCCGCGGCGGCTGGGCTATGATCGGAAGTGGGGCTGGCTCCTGACGCATCGTCTTGCGGATGACAAGGTGGCACGGCGCCGGCATGAGGTGGATGCCAACGTCCATCTGCTGGAACGGCTGGGGATTGTCGCTGAACCGGTCCCGCTGTCGCTCCCGGTCGCTGCGAAGACGGCCATCCGCGTCGCCGCCCTGCTCAGACAGGAGGGAATCCACGATGGCGATTGCATAGTGGGCCTGCACCCGTGGACGTCCCATCCGCGCAAGCAGTGGCCGGTCGAGCGCTTCAGGCAATGTCTCGAACGGCTCGCCACGACCACGCCGGCGGTGCCGGTTATCCTCGGCGGCGTCGAGGAGGCCGAAGCCGCCCGACGGCTCTGCGCAGGGCTCGGCTCGCGGCCGGTGTCGCTGGCCGGCCGCGTGAATCTTCTGGAACTGGCGGCGCTATTGCAGCGGTGCCGGGTGTTGCTCACCAATGACAGCGGCCCCATGCATCTGGCTGCCGCGGTGGGCACACCGGTCGTCGCGCTCTTCGGCGGCAGCGACCCTGCCGCCTCGCCGGAGCGGTGGGCTCCGCGGGGTGACGGCCATACCGTGTTGCGCGCCGAGGAGCTCTCCGCGATTTCGGTGGAGCAGGTCGTGCAGGCCGTCCAGCGTTACCTGGCGTCATGACCCCACCACCTGCCGCATGGCCCGTAGGGCCGGGCCCGCCGATGGCGGGCCGCCCGCCGTTCCGGCGGGGCGCGTCAGGTGGTGGGGTGACCCCCCAGCGCGTGCTGATCGTGAACCCCTTTGGCATCGGAGATGTCCTCTTCACGACACCGGTGATTCGCGCGCTGCGGCAGGCCTGGCCGCAGGCCTATCTAGCCTTTCTCGGCAACCGCCGCACCGAACCGCTGCTACGGCACAATCCGCACGTCAACGAGGTCGTGGTGTTTGAGAAGGACGAGTTTCGCCAATGTTGGCGTCACGAGTCGCCGTGGGCGTGCCTGCGTCGGCTCTGGGCATGGGTGCGCGAGTTGCGGGCCAAGCGGTTTGAGCTGGCGCTGGATTTCTCCTTCAACAGCCGCGTCGGCTTTCTGCTGTGGCTGATGGGCATTCCCCGGCGCGTGGGCTTCGATTACCGTCGGCGCGGGCTGTTCCTCACGGAGCGTGTCCCCTTGGCCGGTTTCGACGACAAGCCCGTGGTGGATTACTACTTTGACTTGCTCGCCGAATTGGGCATTACGGCCGCTGACCGTCACCTGGAGGTGGTCGTGCCACCAGAACTCCAGCGGTGGGCGCAAAAGCGCCTGCGAGAGATGGGCATCCGTGCTGGGGAGGCCTTGGTCGGGCTCATCCCCGGTGGTGGGGCGAGCTGGGGTACCTCCGCTTCGCTTCGTCGTTGGCATGCGGAGGGTTTCGCGGCCGTGGCACAGCGGCTCAAGCGCCGGCCTGGCATGCAGCTCCTCCTCTTTGGCGATCACGCGGACCGTGAGTTGTGCCCACCCATCGTGAGCCTCGTTCCCGACATCCATGATCTATGCGACCAGCTCAGTTTAATGGAGTTTGTGGCCTTGTTGGCTCAGTGCCGGGTCGTAGTGTGCAACGACGGTGGTCCCTTACACTTGGCGGTAGCGGTCGGCACCCGCACGGTGTCCGTCTTTGGACCGGTGAGCGAGCAGGTCTACGGTCCGTACGCGCCCGACGGCGCTCATCGGGTCATCAGCTACGACCCGGGCTGCCGCCCTTGCTACCAACGATTCCATCTGCCGCCGTGCCCCATCGACCGCGAGTGCCTGCGGCGGATCACGGCCGACGACGTGGCCCGGGCCGCGGAGGAGCTACTCGCGGCATGAGGGTGGCGCTCATCTTCAACTGGGACCGGGCCGACACGGTGGGGCTGTATTTCCAGCGGGCCCTCGCCGGCACCGGCCACACGGTCGATCACTACTGGACCAAGGCGGCCGCGGCGATCCCGCGGACCTACGACCTCTACCTGCGGGTCGATCACGGTGACTACACAGACGATCTGCCCGCCGATCTGCAACCTTGCGTCTTTGTGGTGGTGGACACCCATCTGCCCAAGCCCTACAAGAAGATCCGGCGGCAGGTGACGCATTATGATCTGGTCTGCTGCGCCCAGCAGGAGGGAGCGCTCCGGCTCCAGCGCGACACGGGGACGCCCTGTTGCTGGCTGCCGCTCGGCTGCGATCCGGAGATTCATCGGAGGCTGGAGGTTCCCAAACAGTACGACATCGGCTTTGTCGGAACGGATGGCAAGAAGAGCCTGCGCAAGCAACTGCTCGCCCAGCTGACGCAGCGGTATCCCCGCAGCCGGATCGGGACCGCGCCCCACACCGAGATGGCGTCGATCTACAGCGCCGCACGAATTGCCTTTAATTATTCGCTGCGGAATGATATTAATATGCGGATGTTCGAAGTCCTCAGTTGCGGGGCCCTCCTGGTCACGAACGCCATCCACGACAACGGCTTCGGGCAGCTGTTTCGCGACCGGGAACACCTGGTGAGCTACCAATCGCCGGACGAGTTGTGGCGGCTCATCGACTATTACCTCGCCCATGAAGCGGAGCGTGAGGCGATCGCCGCGCGCGGGCGCCATCTGGCGACGGCTGCGCACACCTATCGCCACCGCGTGGGCGTCCTGCTCGAGCTGGTGGGTCGCCTGCTGGGCGGCCGCTATCCATCGCTCGCCATGTTGAAGGAGTCGACATGCGCATCCTCGTAACAGGCGGGGCCGGGTTCATCGCCTCGCATCTGGTCGATGGTCTGGTGGCCGCCGGTCACCGGGTGACGGTGCTGGACAATTTTGATCCGCAGGTCCATCAGCGCAGCCGTCCGGCCTACCTGAATCCCCGGGCCGAGTACGTCACGGGCGAGGTGCAGGACCGATCTGCGCTTGAGCGGTTGATCCCGCAGGCGGAGGTGCTCTATCACCAGGCGGCCGCGGTCGGCGTCGGCCAGTCGATGTACCAGATCGCTCATTACATGCAGGCCAACACCCAGGCCACCGCGGTGCTGTTGGATGTGCTGGTCAACACGAAGGCGAAACTGCGCAAACTGATCGTCGCCAGCTCCATGAGCATCTATGGGGAGGGCCTGTACCGGTGCGTATCCTGCGGGCCGGTCGCCCCGCAGCTGCGCCAGCCAGAGCAACTGGCGCGGCATGAATGGGAAGCGCGCTGTCCGCGGTGCGGCCGGCCCGCCACGCCGATCCCCACGACGGAAGACAAACCACGCCATCCCACCTCCATCTACGCGTTGTCCAAGCAGGACCAGGAAGCGATGTGCCTGCTGATCGGCACCGCCTACAAGATTCCGACGGTGGCCCTGCGGTACTTCAACGTCTACGGACCGCGGCAGTCGCTCTCCAATCCCTACACCGGGGTGTGCGCCATCTTCTCCTCGCGGATCAAGAACGGGCATGCGCCCCTCATTTATGAGGACGGGTTGCAGTCGCGCGACTTCATCCATGTCGCCGATATCGTCCAGGCGAATCTGCTGGCGCTTGAGCGTCCGGAGGCGGACGGCCAGGTCTTCAACGTCGGCACCGGAACGCCCACCACCATTCTGGATATCGCGCGGGTCCTGGCCAAACTGTACGGCTCATCGGTCGCCCCGCAGATCGTCGGCAAGTACCGCACCGGCGATATCCGCCACTGCATCGCGGATGTCTCCCGGTTGCAGGCGCTGGGTTTCCAGCCCGCGCACACGCTGGAGACCGGTTTGCGCGATCTGGTGGCCTGGGGCAAGGCCACGGAGGCGGTCGACCGGGTCGACGAGGCCGCGCAAGAGCTGGAGGCGCGGGGGCTGTGTCAGGGGTAGACGCAGGAGGAACCATCCGCTGCGATCTGGTCCTGCTGACGTGGGACCATCTCGAAGAAACGCGGCCATGCCTGGAGTCGCTCTTCGCGCACACGCGGGTGCGGTGCCGGCTGTTCATCGTCGATAACGGCAGCGTCTCGCCCGCGAAGGAGTATCTCGACAAGGTCCGCGGAAACGACTGGATCGAGGTCCAGCTACTGCGCAACGCGACCAACGAAGGCTTCCCGTGCGGGATGAACCGCGGCCTGCGCGCCTCCACCGCGCCGTGCGTCTGTCTGCTCAATAACGATCTGCTGTTTACGCCAGGGTGGCTGGAGCGCTTGCTGGAAGTGGCGGACGCCCATCCCGAGCTGGGCGTGCTCAATCCGGCCAGCAACAACTTCAGCGAACTCCCGCCGCGGGGGATGTCGTTGGCGGCCTATGCCGGCGAGCTCGAAGCGCAACGCGGGCAGTACCGCGAGATCGGGACCTGCGTCGGTTTCTGCATGCTCATCACGCGGCCGGTCATCGAGCGGATCGGCCTCTTGGATGAGACGGTGAACCAGATCTTCTTTGAGGACACCGACTATTGCCGCCGCGCCGTCGCGGCCGGCTTTCGGTGCGCTCTCGTGCCGTCGTCCTATGTCTGGCATCATGAGCATCGGACCGTCCGGAAGATGGCGCAGCGGGAGGAGATCTTTCAGGAGAACCGACGGCGGTTCGAGCAGCGCTGGGGCCGGCCGCTGCGCATCCTGTATGCCCGGCGGCGCCCGCTGGTCCCCGGGGACCCTGCCACGCGGCAGGAGCTGGCGCGCAGCGTGGACTGGGCCCGGCGGGGGGCCTTCATCCAGCTCTACCATCCGCAGGCTAACGGCGGCGCGGACCGGGCGAAGCTCTTCCGCGCCGCCGGGCTGGCGGAGCACGCGGACGTGACGGTCACCCCGGTGACGGTGGGCGGGTGGCGCTGGGTGGTCCTGGCGCGGCTGCTGGCGCGCCGCAAGAAGCCCTTCGATTTGTTGGTGACGGACGACGCGCAGCTGCTGCGATGGGCGAGACGGCTGCGCGCGTGCCACCACGCCCTCGCCGTCGACGCCGAGGATGAGACAGGATTCCAGCAGGCATGGCAACAACAGTCCCACTCTCCGTCGTAATCATCACGAAGAACGAAGCCGCGCGCCTGCCGGCGTGCCTGAAGAGCGCGGCTTGGGCGGCCGAGCGGCTGGTCGTCGACGATGAATCGACCGACGGCACGGTCGCCGTGGCCGAAGGTCTGGGCGCGCGGGTGCTACGCCGGAAGATGGATATCGAAGGCCGCCACCGCAACTGGGCATATGCCCAGGCGACCCAGCCCTGGATCTTTTCGCTCGATGCGGACGAGCAGTTCACCCCGGAACTGCAGCAGGAGATCACCGCGCTCCTGGCGGGAGCGCCGGCCGTCAATGTGTATGCCGTGCCCCGGCGCAACTACATCGGCTCGACGTGGATCCGCCACGGCGGCTGGTATCCCAGCGAGCAGGTGAAGCTGTTCAAGCAGGGCACCTTTCAGTGGGAGGAGGCCGAGGTCCATCCGCGGGCCCTCACCGAGGGGCCGTGGGGCACACTCAAGAGCGACCTGCTCCACTATTCGTACCGTGACTTCAATGACTTTCTCGAGAAGTTGAACGGCCAGACCCGGCGAGAGGCAGTCAAGTGGCATCGCACCGGCCGCCGGGTGAGCCTGGGCAAATGCCTGTGGCGGGCGACCGACCGGTTCTGGCGGAGCTGGCTGCTGAAGGCCGGCTACCGCGACGGCTTCGTGGGATTCATGGTGGCCTGCTTTGCCGGGTGGTATCAATTGATGAGCTACGCCCACTACTGGGAGCTGACGCACGGGACCACCTCCAATGCCGCGTGAACGTTTATCGGCCGTCATCCTGACGAAGAACGAGGAGCATCAGATCGTCCGGTGCCTCGAGAGCGTGCGCTGGGCCGATGAGATCATCGTGGTTGACGGGATGAGCACCGACCGCACCGTGGAGATCTGCCGGCGTTACGGGGCGCAGGTCATCGCGCGGCCCTTTTCAGGCAGTTTCGGCGAGGAGCGCAACGCGGGCGCCGAGGCCGCGTCGGGAGAGTGGATCATCCAGCTCGACGGCGACGACGAAGTCAGTGCGGAGCTGCGTCAGGCCATCGGCCAGGTGCTGACCGGCGGCACGACGCACGCGGCCTTTCAGATTCGGCGCAAAAATAATTTCCTGGGCCACTGGATGACGCATGGCGGCTGGTACCATTACTATCCGCACTTCTACCATCGGGCGTCGTGCCGGTACGAGGGGCGGGTGCATCATCTGCTGAAGACCAGCGGCACCATCGGCAAGCTGGAAGCGGCGGTGCTCCACTATCCATTCACCAGTCTCGAGCAGTTCGTGGTTCGCCAGAACCGCTACACCTCGCTCGAGGCGCAGGAGATGCTCGACACGCAAGGCGTCCTGCCGCAGCGGCTGGTGCGGTACAACCTGACCTGGCGGCCGGTCAAACTGTTCTGGAAGAGCTATGTAAAAAAGCAGGGCCGCCGCGAGGGATGGCACGGCCTCGTCTTCGCCATCCTCTATGCGTGGGTCCATTTCTTGAAGTGGGCGAAATATTGGGAGCTGATCCGCGACCGCCAACGACAGGAGATTGCATGCGCGTCCTCATCACAGGGATAACCGGGTTCGTCGGCAGTCATCTGACGGAATGGCTGCTCACCCAGCGCGGAATCGAGGTCTTCGGCATCGAGCGCTGGCGCAGCAAGACCGACAACATCGACCACTTGAAGGACCGCATCACGATGTTCAACTGCGACATGCGCGACGCCTCCTCCGTGCACCGGGCGCTGGAAGAGGTCAAGCCGGAGCGC
>JACQRC010000013.1 GCA_016206665.1 Candidatus Omnitrophota bacterium
ACATCAACCTTGGGAAGGTTGCGTTCTGCCACTGAACTACACCCGCAACGATTGCCGCAGAACTCTACGTTCCTTGCGGCAATCGTTATGAGGGGGGCTCTGCCCCCCCTCATCGTCCAGCCCGCTTGCCGGTCAACAGCGCGGGGCGGGCTGGTCTGCTCCCCCCGGCTGTGTCTGGGGGGTGTCGAACACCCCCCAGACAAAATATCTATACGCCCCCCACCGATGGGCGGTTATGGCGTACTGACGTCGTAACGCAGACCAACCCTTTCCCCTTTGGTTCTCGCCTCGCCCGCAGGCGGGCTCGAACCTTCCTTTACTACAGAACTCAACGTGTCCCCTGCGTACCCGGTACGGATTCCTCCAAGTGTGCACCTCTCTCGATGTACCAAGTTCGTAAGTCGTTGAGTGGTAATACGGCTCAACATCGTTTTCATCAAAATCCATACCTCGACCTGGTCTACGCATCTCATGTATTAGAAAGTTACGATACGTGTAGAGCAACTGCACTTGTTGCATGGGGTTGATGAATTGCTCATAGGCAATTCCTTAGGCCATCTTTTTTTAACTTCCACTTCATCTATATCTTTATCCAAGGTCACAAACATTCCTTCCGTCCATTTGCTTTGCTCGGTATATGCAAATTGCCTTAGATTTGAGAGCTCAGGTTCTGGGTTCTTACTTACTAATCTCGCCAAGTGAGGAAGGCTAATCTTGTCCGTATATCGCCAGTTAGAAAATTTTTTGACGAACCGAACGAATCGGTCACGATTACCAGCCTGCGGGTAGACCGTCTTAGCAAGAGTATCCACGATTCCAAGGTAGAGAATCCTTTGAAATATGGGCGTGGCGTCTGGATCATCATCGATATGTATCGAACCAATAGAGGTTATCTTCCTCTGGAAGTACGACACAAATGTCTCAACATCACTTGTAGAGGGGGTAGTTATTGTCACCGGTCACCTCGCGGCAAATCCGGCAATACTCTCGGCAGAAATGTAGCAGTGCCAGGCCGTTCAAACACCCTGCGTCCCTCCCGGGCTGGGCAATATCGTGCGTTGGGGGACCGCGAAGCTTTTCTTGAATTTCCGATACCCGTAGATAAGTGCGGCAATTGCCGAGATGTCCAACAGCAATTGCATAATCAGGCTAGCGAGCAGTGCGTAGGTGAACAGATACCAACCATGGACGACCACAGACCAGCCTTTGTAAATTGTCAGGTAGATGACCGCGGGCAATCCTGGTCGTGTTGCCAACCAGAGTACTCCACCCGCAAAAAGACAGATATCCAGGAAGACGCCAGAAAGCGAAACGTCAAACGACACCGGGCTCGGCGCGAGGCCGCTGTAGACTACGAGAACTCCGAGTATCTCCGACGAGAGGTGACCCCCCATCAGGGAGAGTGCGATCAGAAAAGGCCTAGCTTTTGGCTTGAGGTATTTGGAGCCGAGCCAAGCCGTCAAGCCGACGAAAAAGAGGGGGATCAACAATGACCAGCCTAAAAATCTCCCAATCGCAAAGGCACCTATCACAACTATGTAACCCAGGATCTTTTCGGATGACCACCATAGACTCACATTTGGTTTTGGTGGTTTTGGGGTTTTGTGTTCCTCAGTCATGGCTCACCTCACGTATCGGTACTATCGGTACCAGCTACCGCAGTGCTATGTCAAAATTCCCTTAACCACCAGCAGAGGTGGCGAGGGGTGGCCCGACGCGGCCCTCGAAATCGCCGAGCGGGCACGGTGTCCCGCCCGCAGGCGGGACGAGCGAGGCGATTTCGGGAGTGCAGCCGGCCACGCTGGGGCCGGCAAGCGTGCCGCGGAGGGAGCACCCCGAGCCACCTCTGCTCGTCATCTCAGTAACCTCCGAGCACGGCGGGGCTGCTCGGGGCGGCAGGACCCGTCGGGGCGAGGCCCTCTCGCCAACATCCCTCCTGGTGGTAAGTACATATCTTATCGCGTGGTTGGAGCAGTGTAAAGAGGAAGCGGGCGGCTCAGTCGTTCGGAAAGAGGTGGTCGAGAATGGAGAGGTATTGCTGGATAGTCATGCCGAGGATGCGCAGGCAGGTCTGGATGTGCGTGACAGGGACGAGGCCATCGGCTTTGAACGTGACCGGCTGGCGGAGATCGCCGCGCCAGTAGACCAAGAGCGGCCCTCTCGAAGCTCGCGCTTCACAGAGGATGTATTCGATGAACTTCTTGAACTGTTTGGCAGGGATCGGCTCTAAGACGTGCGGCACTTAGATGGGTAGGGTGATTTCTTCGTAATGGCTTTCGATGACCTGCGGTGGACTCCACCTGGGTCCGCTGGCCTGCTGCACTTCTTGCCAGCCGTGCTCTTTCAACGCTTGATCAAGAGTGTGATTTTTCGTCGTTTCGTCAACGAAGGCATCCAGGGCGTGCTCAAAGTTGACCTTGGCCTCTTCGAGGGAGTCTCCGTAGGCCGAGACGTCCAGGACAGGGCAGACGGCCACCACCTGGTTGCCCTCTTTGAGGAATTGTACGGGGATCTTCACTTGGAATTCCATGGCACTTCAGAGTATACCATCAACAGATTTCTTGTCAATCAACCCCTGCCTGTCATGAGTCAACCCTCGCGCTGCGAGTGGCGGAACTCGAACTTGTCGTTGCAGCCATGATCCTCTGCTTCAGAGCCCGTGCGGCGGATTCGGGATCGGGTGCGGCGGTGACGGCGCGGAGGACGGCGACGCACCGGGCGCCGGCGTGCAGCACTCGATCAACCGTGGACAAGTCGATACCGCCAATGACGACGACAGGGCACGGCGCCTGCGACACCACCTGCCCGATCTCCCCCGTCCCAATGGCCCGGTAGCCGGGCTTGGTGGGCGTCGCAAAGACGGGGCCGAAGCCGATGTAGTCTGCCCCTTGAGCGAGCGCCGCTGCGGCCTGGGCCACGCTGTGCGTGGAACGGCCCACTAACTTGCCGGGCCCCAAGATCTGCCGCGCCAGGCTGAGCGGGCCATCGTCCTGGCCCAGATGCACGCCGTCCGCATCCACCGCCAGCGCCACGTCGGGTCGGTCGTTGACGATGAACGGAATCCCCGCCTCGCGTGTCACGACGCGCAGGGACCGCGCCTCAGCCATCACGGCTTGGACGGAGGCGGTCTTATCGCGCAACTGCACCACATCCGCGCCGCCGGCGATTGCCTGGCGCGCGATCGCCGTCAGGTCACGCGCTCCTGCGGCGGCGCGGTCCAGGATGACGTAGAGCTGCCAGTCGAGCACAGGTGGTCTTCTCCAGCGTGTAGGTCACAAAGCGAATCGCCTGGAACCGGGCCGCCGCGCGGGGCTCGCACAGCTTGCCGTACTCCTCCAGAACGCGCAAGGCCTCCTCGGCCCGCTGAAAGTTGGCGGTGAGGATGTCGCTCACCCCGCGCGGCCGCAGGCCATTCAGGGAGCCTGCGCGCCGGCCCACGTCGTGGCGGCTCTCACGGGACGACGTCCGTTGCAGCCTCGACACCGCCAGATCCGCCGCGGCGTCGGCGAGCCGATGGCGTGTCCGGCGGAACTGCGCCGTCAGGGCAGACGCCTTCAGCACAAACCGCGCCACCTCCTCGCAGACCCGCAGGCCTTCCTGGGCGCGGTTCAGGTTGGCGTCGAGAATCCGGATGACGGCGCGCTTCACCCCACCACCTGCCTTCCCCGCCGAAGGCGGGTCAACCCTTCGGTTTGACCGGCCCGCAGGGCCGAAGTCAGGTGGTGGGGTCATCCCTGGACCCCGCGCAGCCGGGCCACCAGCGCCGTCGTCGAGTAGCCCTCCACCAGTGGCACGCTGACGACGCGCCCGCCGTGCGCCTCGACCGCCTCCCGGCCCACAATCTGCTCCGGCCGCCAGTCGCCGCCCTTGACGAGGACGGCGGGCAGCAGCGTTTCAATGAGCGCAAGCGGCGTGGGCTCGTCAAAGATCGTCACATAATCCACGCTGGCAAGCGCCGCGACCAACTGGGCCCGGTCACGCTCCCCCACTAACGGGCGATCGGCGCCCTTCTGCAAACTCTTCGCGGAGCGGTCGCTGTTGACGGCCACGATGAGACAGCCGCCCAGTTGCCGCGCCTGCTCCAAATACCGGATGTGTCCGACGTGCAGCAGGTCAAAACAGCCGTTCGTGAAGACCACCTGCTTCCCTTGGGTCTTCAGCCGTTCAACGATGTCAGACAGCTCCGCTACCGTCTTGATTTTCGCGTCAATCATGAGGGTCCGGCCGTCTACGCGGCGGTCAGCTGTTCGTCAATCAGGGCGCAGAGGATGTGGCCGATGGTGATGTGCGCCTCCTGAATGCGTGGGGTGTGCGCGGAGGGCACGAGGATCGCCACCTCGGCTTCGGCGGCGAGCTTACCGCCCTCGCCTCCGCTGAAGGCCACGGTGCGCAATCCCTGCCGCTTGGCCTGGCGGATGGCCGCCACCACGTTCGGCGACGTCCCGCTCGTCGAGAGGCCGACCGCCACATCGCCGGGCTGTCCCAGGGCCTCCAGCTGCCGCGCGAAGACCTGCTCGTAACCGAAATCATTGCTGATCGCGGTCATCGCCGAGGGATCGACACAGAGACTCAGCGCGGGGTAAGCCCGCCGGCTCTTCGCAAACCGTCCCACCAGCTCGGCGGCGATGTGCTGGGCATCCGCGGCCGAGCCGCCGTTGCCGAACAGGAGAATCTTGCGGCCGGCGCGCAGCGCCTGCGCGAAGAGCTCCGCCACCTGGGCGATGCGGGAGAGGTGCGGCTCCTGACAGAGCCGCTCCTTGACGGCGATGGAGTCCCGCAGGGTCTGCGCAATGAGGGCGAGCGTGGCGTCCGTCTTCATGGTGTTAGCCAAAGAAGATCTTGGCGATCTCATAGAGCTCCGGATCCACGGTCTTCAACTGCGCCACGGCGGAGGCGATGGGAATCGCCACGATCTTGTTGCCCTGGAGACTGACCATCTTGCCAAAGTCGCGGCTGAGGACCAGCTCCATCGCCGCAACACCGAAGCGCGTCCCTAACACCCGGTCGAAGGCGGTGGGGCTGCCCCCGCGCTGGATGTGGCCGAGGACGGTCACCCGCGTCTCGATGCCCGTCTGCTCCTCGATGAGCTTGCCCAGCGTGTCGCCGATGCCGCCGAGGCGGATGTGGCCGAAGGCGTCGAGCTTCTCTGCTTTGGCCACCTCCGACTGATGGTCGAGCGCGGCCCCCTCGGCGACGACGACGATGGAAAACTCCTTGCCGCGCGCATGGCGCTTGCGCAGGATGTCGCAGACCTCATGCACGTCAATGGGCTTCTCCGGAATCAGGATGACGTCGGCGCCCCCCGCGATCCCGGCGTAGGTGGCGATCCAGCCGGCGTGCCGGCCCATGACCTCGACGACCATGATCCGGTGGTGGCTCTCGGCAGTCGTGAGGAGCCGGTCAATGGCCTCGGTCGCGATGTTGACCGCCGTGTCAAAGCCGAAGGTGAAATCGGTGTTCGCCAGGTCGTTATCGATCGTCTTCGGCACCGCGACGATATGCAGCCCCTCCTGGGACAGTTTGTTCGCCACCCCCAAGGTGTCCTCGCCGCCGATCACGATGAGCCCTTCCAGCTGCAATTGCTTGTAGGTCGCCACGGCCCGGTCATGGTCGGCGGGGACTGCATAGAGATTGGTGCGCGACGTCCCTAAGATGGTGCCGCCCTTCGGCAGGATGCCGGAGACGGAGGCGAGATCCAACGAAACGGTCAGACCGTCCACCAGGCCCTTCCAGCCGTTCTTGAGGCCGATCACCTCGTAGCCGGCCGCGAGCGCGCGGCGCGTGACCGCGCGAATGACCGAATTGAGCCCCGGGCTGTCGCCGCCGCCTGTCAAGACACCCACCCGTTTCATTTTGCTGGCTCACCTTTCGTGGTTGTCCCGTCCCCCAATAACTGCTCGATGTATCGGGTCGAAATGTGCCCGCGCACAAAGGCGGGATCGTTGAAGATCTGCTTGTACAGCGGGATCGTGGTTTTGATCGGCTCGATCATGAACTCATCCAGCGCCCGCAGCATGACCCGCAGCGCCTCCGCGCGGGTCGCGCCGTGGACGATGAGCTTGCCGATCAGCGAATCGTAGTAGGGCGGCACCGTGTAGCCGGCGTAGACGTGCGTATCCACCCGCACGCCGGGGCCGCCCGGCACGATCCACGTCTCCACCCGCCCAGGCGATGGGGTGAAACCGTTCTGCGGATCCTCGGCGTTGACCCGGCATTCGATGGCGCTGCCCGACCATTCCACGTCGTCCTGCTTCAGGGACAGGCGCTGCCCGGCGGCCAGGCGCATCTGCTCCTTGACGAGGTCGATCCCGGTCACCATCTCGGTCACCGGATGCTCCACCTGGATCCGGGTGTTCATCTCCATGAAATAGAAGGCGCCGTCCCGGTCGAGGAGGAACTCCACGGTGCCGACGGTCGTGTAGCCGGCCGCCTTCGCGGCGCGCACCGCCACCTCCCCCATCCGCTTGCGCAGCTTGCCGTCCACCGCCGGCGAGGGCGACTCTTCGATCAGTTTTTGATGCCGCCGCTGGACGGTGCAGTCCCGCTCCCCCAGGTGAATGGTGTGGCCGAACTTGTCCGCCAGGATCTGAAACTCCACATGGCGGGGGTGCTCCAGGTATTTCTCAATGAAGACATCCGCGTTGCCAAAGGCCGCCTCCGCCTCCGCCTGGCAGGTCATGAGGGCGGAGACCAGCCGCACGTCGTTGTGGCAGATGCGCATGCCGCGCCCGCCGCCGCCGCCGGCCGCCTTCACGATGACGGGATAGCGCAGGCGCTTCGCGATCTTGAGCGCCTCCTCCTTGCTCTTTACCACGTCGAGACTGCCCGGGGTGATGGGCAGCCCGACCTTGCGCATCGTGTCCTTCGCGGCCACCTTGTCGCCCATCAGCCGGATCGTCTGGGGCGACGGGCCGATGAAGGTGATGTTGCACGACTCGCAGATCTCGGCGAAGTGGGCGTTCT
>JACQRC010000012.1 GCA_016206665.1 Candidatus Omnitrophota bacterium
CCGGATCCTCCTGCACGAATGTTCCCGTCTTCGGATCATAATACCTCGCCCTGTAATAGTAGAGCCCACTCTCACAATCATACTCCCTGCCGGTAAAGAGGTAGGGATTCCCATACGCGGAGCAGCTCCGGGTGACATCATCGGGAGTATCCATCAGGCCATCCGGCCCAGGACCTAAGATAGTCGGTTGGCCGAAGGTCGTGTAGCGGTAGCGTTCGACGACCGCACCCGTGGAGTTCGTCAGAGCGACGCTCGACCCCAGGCCATCGGTGTGGTAGAACAGGCGCGCTTCGAGCGTCCCATCCAAGTCGAGGTCTCGCTCCAGGATCAAGGGCTCGTCGATCCCCGGGCCGTGGGTCCAGCGGGCGCGGAGGATGTTGGTGGCGTCGTCCTCCTGGAGGATGTCTTCGTTATCATAGACGTAGCGGGTGATTTGCCCGTCCACGGTCTTCTGGATCCGCCTCCCCAGCGCGTCGTAGGCGTAGGTAGCCTGCGAACCGTCCGGGAAGGTGATACCCGTGAGCTGGTTGTCCGTATCGTAGTCGTAGGTGGTGGTCGCCTGGGTGGTCTGGTCCGTTTGCGTCAGGCGGTTGCCGTTGTTGTCGTACGTGTACGTAAAGGTGCCGTCATCGAGGAGGCGGTTGGCGGCATCGTAGACGGCGGTGGTGGGCGCGCGGTTGCCGACGGCGAGCAAAAAACTTTCCTCCTAAAAAGACAAACCGTAGCTACGAAGGGTTGTGGGAATTGGGACCTATTTCACTCGGCCGAAAGGCATACAGAAAATGCACATAAAAAGCAGGTAAGAACAAAAGGATTTTAGCTGAATTAAAGGCAAGATTCATTAAGGGAGGATTTCCAAGCTTTATCACAGACGCCCAGTCTACTACCAAGACGTCATACGCGGTATTCACGAGTATATAGAAGAAAAAAACCACCCAAAAAGAGCGATTCAGCAACCGGCGCTTACTGTTAAATGCAAAAACTAAGACAGGAGATGGGAGCCAACAGATCACGTTCCTTAGTATTTCAGCTAACGTCACCTGTCGAGCCAACACGCTAATAACTCCTAGAGCCAATCCTCCAATCAAATACAGCCATGCGTACAGTTGCCATCCAACCACTTGATCCTCCTTGCACCAGGCGTAGTTATACTGATGGCCTTCTCATGGCGTCGGGACCGAAGACGACTCCACGTCTATAGCTCGCTCAATAAGCCGCCATCCTCGCTTGACGGTTTCGTTCTTAAATTCTGGCGTATGTTTGCCAACTTCAATTAACTCTTCTCTAGTCAATTGACTGAGACTTTTATTGAAGAGAGCTTGTGCCGCTTCTTCAGCTGCTTCTGGGTCTTTACGAACACCTTCTAGAGCAGCTTGTTCAAGACCACCTGGAGTCTGACTGACCTCGCAAGCGAATCGTGTCAACGCTAACGCAAAAAGGGCTACACCAATAATTGTAACGATTTCAGCGGGCGACAATTCACCGCTTGGATCGATTCTGTTGATGGGATTGTTAACAACATAAGGATACTTATTCTGGCTCTGCGGTGTGAGCCTTCCACCTGCCAAGGGATCCTCCTGCAGGAATGTTCCAGTCTGCGGATCCAGATATCTCGCCCGATAGTAATACAGCCCCGATTCACAGTCGTATTCGCGGCCGGTAAAGAGGTAGGGATTGCCATAGGCCGAGCACGCGAGGGTCACATCATCAGGCGTATCCATGAGGCCGTCGGGGCCCGGGCCGAGGATGGTGGGGTTCCCGAAGGATGCGTAGCGGTAGCGCTCGACGACTTGGCCGGTGGGGTTGGTGAGCGCCACGGTACTGCCCAGCCCGTCAGTGTGGTAGAAGATTCTGGTCTCGAGCGTGCCGTCTAAGTCGAGGTCGCGTTCCAGGCTCAGCGGCTCATCAATCCCCGGGCCGTGGGTGACGCGGGCTCGCAAGGTGTTTGTCCCGTCATATTCCATGAGGAGATCTTCGTTGTCGTAGACGAACCGCGTCGCTGTCCCGTTGACGGTCTTCTGGATCCGCCTCCCCAGCGCGTCGTAGGCGTAGGTAGCCTGCGAACCGTCCGGGAAGGTGATACCCGTGAGCTGGTTGTCCGCGTCGTAGAGGTAGTTGCTGACTGCTGATTGCTGATTGCTGATGGCCGTCAGCCGGTTGCCGTTGTTATCGTATGTGTACGTCAAGGTGCCGTCATCGAGGAGCCGATTCGCCGTATCGTAGAGGTAGTTGCTGATTGCTGACTGCTGATTGCTGATTGCTGTCAGCCGGTTCCCCACCCCATCGTAGGTGAAGCTTTCCGGGGGCAGCGTGGGATGCGTGGCGCTGGTCAGGCGGTTGAGCGCGTCGTAGGTGTAGTTGCTGATTGCTGATGGCTGATTGCTGCTGGCTGTCAGCCGGTTGCCGACGTTGTCGTAGGTGTAGTTGGCCAGGGCGAGCGCGGGATTCGTGCCGAGCTGATGGACGAGCCCCACGAGCTGGCTGGCGTTGTCGAAGCTGTAGGTGGCCACGACGTTGTTGGCGTGGGTCAAGGTCGCGCGGCGGTCGAGTTTGTCGTAGGTCAAGCGCGTGAGCAGACCGGCCGGGTTGGTCACGGAGAGCAGATGCCGGGTGCCGCTTTCGTAGCTGTAGGTCGTGGTGCCGTTGGCCGGGTCGTTGAGCGTGGTCCGGTCGGCCTCCGAATAGGTATAGGCGTTGCGGGTCTTGGGCTGGCTGAAGACGGGATAGGTCGTGTTGAGCGCTTCCAGGCTGTCGATCAGACGGGTGCTGTTGCCACTGATGACACCGGGATGCGTCAGGCGGACGAATCGCGCCATGGTCAGACCGGTCGAGGCCAGGTTGTAGGTGACGGGACCCGACGGACTCGACGGGCTGATCGGCAGGAAGGTGAGCCCGTCGGCACTGACGACAATGTTGAGGAGCCTGGGTCCTGCACCAGTACTGCTGACGATCGTCAAATCGTCGCCCGGGCCGTCGACGAGGAGGTTATCGACGAATTCGACCGTCACCGCGTCGCCCAGGGTCGAGAAGAGGGCGTGATTGAGGCGCTCGTCTCCCGGGTTGACCACGGTGATGCCGTTGGTGGCGCCCAGGAGATTTTGGGGATTGGTGGGCGTGCCGCTGGTCGCGACGATTCGGTCGGCGTACGGGTCGCCGCCGGCGTCGGTGCGGAGGAGCCGTTGGAGACCGCTGGCGTCATGCGTAAAGCTGGTGGCGCTATCACCATCGCGGGCTCCCACGAGCTGACCCATGGCGTCGTAGACGAAGGTGACCAGGCCATCGGGGGTCAGCTTCTGGATGAGCTGGTTGGCCGCGTCGTAGTCGAAGACGGTCACGGCTCCGTTGCGGTCGGTGGCCGTCGTGAGATTGCGGTTGCGGTCATAGGTGAAGGCGGTGGCGCGCAGGAGCGGATCGGTCACCTGGGTGAGCAAGCCGACGCTGCTGTAGGCGAAAGTCGTCGCGTGTAGGTTGGCATCGGTGACGCGCATGAGGTTGCCGGCCCCGTCATAGGCGTACTGGGTCAGCCGATTGTCCGCATCGAGCACGCTCGTCAGCCGGTTCGCCGCATCGTAGGTGAAGGTCGTCGCGCGGTTCAGGGCGTCGCGCGACGAGGTGACGTTGCCTGCCGCATCGTAGGTCAGCGTCGTGGCGCGCAGGAGCGGATCGGTCACCGTCAGGAGATTGCCGGTGGCGCTGTCGTACGCGAAGGTGGTGGTGTGGCTGAGGTGGTCGGTGATGGTCTCCACCTGGCCGCGGCTGTTGTAGGTCAGCCGGGTCACCGATGAACCGGGCGAACCGATACCGCTGGGCGTCCAGATCTCCCGCGCATTGCCGCGGCTGTCGAGGACAAAACTAAAGTTGCGGCCGCCAAAGCTGATAGCGGTTGGCTGCGCGAAGGTCGCCTCGTAGTTGGCGGCGAAACTACCGGCAATCCGGGGGGCAATCAGCCGGAGATTGCCGGCGCCGCCGAAACGCCCCCAATCGTACGTCAACGTGTTGGGCGCGCCGTTGGGCGGGATGAGGGTCGTCACCTCGCCGGTCTCGTCCCGGCTGAAGGTGGTGAGCCGACCCACGGGATCGCGCATCGAGGTGGCCCCACCCTGGGCGTTGACGGTGAAGGTCGTGGTGTGGCCTTCCCCATCGGTTTCGGTTGCCTGCGGCGGGCTCACGAACGGCGCAGGGTTGGCCGGCGTGCCGCTGCCTGGAGGAATGGTGTTGACCACGGCTTGGGTCGCTTCGGGAACGAACCGGCGGGTCTCCCCGGTGGCCGGGAACGACTCCGACCGCACGCGGCCGAACTCATCGAAGTCGTAGGCCGTAACCACATTCCCCGGGTCCGTCCGCGTCTGCAGCAGCCGCCTCGCGTCGTAGGCGAATTGGGTCACACCCAGGTCCGGCGCGGTGATGGCGCGCAGCTCCGCCGTCGCCGGGTCGACGGCAAACTGCGTCGTCCGGCCGGCCGGGTCGGTCACCTGGTCGAGGAAGCCGTCCACCGTGTAGCCGAAGGTCGTGACGGCCCCGGTGGGGTCCGTGATCGTCGCCAGTTCTTCGGCCCGGCCGTCGCCATTCGCGTCCGTATAGGCATAGGTGGTCGCGTTGTTGTTCCGGTCCGTGATCGATTGCAGCAGACCTTGGTCGTCGAACGTCGAGACCGTGCCGTGCTTGGTGCGCAGGGTAAAGGTCCCGTCGGCCAGCCGGCGCAGTGCGGAGGCGTCCCCCAACGGGGGCAGGTAGACGTCGCTCTGGTCCACGAGGAGGGCTGCCGTGCCCTCGATGGTGCCGGCCCCGCCCCCGAACCCGGCCGCGATCGCCACCGTACCCGTCACCGGGTCAATCGCCGCATCCCCCAGCCGCCCCACGCTGCCCATCCAGGGAATGCTGACCCCGTTGCCTCCACCGGTTTTGGTGTACACCACGGGCACCTGCTCGCCCGTGGGCAGCAGCTGAAAGACTTTGCTGAAGACCATGCCTGCCGACTGCTCCGCCCCGTCGGCGATGAGCAGGTTCCCCTGCCGGTCGAAGACGAGGCCGGCCGGGATCACGACACCGGTTGCCACCGTCTCGATGGCATGCGAGGGCGCCACCCGGAAGACCCGGTTGAAGCCCTGCTGGTTGCCAAACTGATCCGGCAGCGGCACCTGGGTGCCATAGAGCAACCCATCCGGGCCAACGGTCAATCCGTTAATCGCCCCTGCCTCAATGCCTGTCGTGAAGGTGGTCGCGGTACCGTTAGGGTCCACTTCGAGGATGATCCGCTGGTTCTGCACCCCGTAGACGTGGTCCTGCTGGTCAATGGCCAGCGGTCCGCCGAAGCCGCCGGCCGGCTGGGCGAGAATGGTTGCCGATCCCGACGGGGTGACGCGATACAGTCGGCTGTTGTTGGCGATGAGCGCATTGCCCTGGCTGTCGAACACCATCCCTGAAATGCCCCCGGAGCCAAAATTCACCCAGGTCGTCACTTGCCCTTGCGGCGTGGCCTTGAGGACGAAGGTGCTGACCGCCGCGTAGAGATTGCCTTGGGCATCGAAGGCCACCGCCGCCGGCACGCCAAAGGTCGAGCTGATGATGATCCCGTACGAATTTTCCGGATCGCCATACCCTGCGAGCCGTTTAGCCGGGCGAAAGAGTCTCGGCTGGCCGTCGCCCTGCATCACGACGACGGTGCCATCCGGATCCTGATGCAACCGCTGGAAACCTGCCAGCCACCACCCTGCCCCGAACGGGCTGCCCTGGAGATTGGTCACGATGACGCGGCCCGAGACCGGCATCGTTTGCGGCTCAGCCACCGGCGACACCGCCCCCATCGGCGCAATCGGTGGACCGCCGAAGAAGTTGGTCGTGAAGAGCTGGCTGCCGGTGTAGTTGTTGGAGAACTGCATCGTATACGGATAGCTGCCGGTCGGCAGCCACAGCCCCCGCCCGTTTTTCGCCTCCAGCCACAGCGCCTGGCGGGCGGGTTGGTTGGTGCCGAGGAAGGTGACGTCGCGCCGCTGGCCCTCAAAGGAAAAGGCCGCCGTGGAGGTGCCCGGTGTCAGCTTGCTGTCGTCGAGGTCCACCTTGCTGGCCAGCACCGCGGTGGGATAGGCGGCCGTGCTGTCGTAGGTGAAGACCAGCCCCTGGGGCGTGTTGAGCCGGCGCACGGTGGGCAGGGCGTAGTCCACGAGCACGCTGCCTTCCTTCAGACCGATCTGCGACCCGGGGCAGTTAGTGGGCTGGGAGAGCGTTTCGGCGGTCTGGGCGGCCGGCACGGCCGGCGACGACGTTGGCGGCGGAATCCCATGGCAGCCGCCGAACTTGAGGCTGAAATGGGTGATCGGCATCTCAATCTTCGTGCCATCGGCGGAGATGATGCCGACCCCGATGGGGTCCCAGGCGAGCGCGTCGGTGTTCCACGAACCGAAGGCGATCTCGGTGCCCGGGGCCAAGCCCATGCCGTTGGGCAGGCGCATCACCGCCGGCACGGTGAGCTGCAACCCTGACGGGTGGAGGTCCACGGGAATCCCGAGGTAGGGCACGCCGCGCGGCAGCTCGCCCGGGAGGGCGCGCTCGGCGGGAATGGGGGTGGCACTAACCACCGTCTCCTGGGCCACCGCGTCCGGCGGAAAGACGACTTCCACCTGCCCGGTGGAATCGACCAGCGTGCCGCCCGCCTGCGGGGTAATGAGCGCCGTCGTCGCGTCGAGGGGCGTCAGGAAGACCTCTTTGACGGCGTCGTCGCGCGTGGGGATGAGGGTGCATTGCCGTTGGGCCAGCGTGAAGCCGGGTTTGGTGACGGTCAGTTTGATGGCGCTGCCCGAGGGAGCGCGGATGGCGTAGAAGCCGTTGAGATCCGACGTGGTCTGGAAGGTCTCGTCCAGTCCTTCGACCGTGATGACGGCGCCGGCCATCGGCGCCTCGGTGATGGCGTGCCGCACCTGCCCGTCGGCGAAGCCCGCGGTGTTGACCGTGACCGGAAAGGGTCCGGAACTGCAGGTCGTTCCGGCCAACTGGTAGTCCGCCTCGACCGCGGGCGTGCCGTCGTCCAGACCGGTGAGCTCACCCGTCGCCGCCGTGACCGAGGCCAGCGCGGGCAGATCGACCCGCCAGCTGGTTGTCCCGCCGGGGGGCGCGGCGGTCGCCGTCAGGGTGATCCGATCCCCGGTGAACACGAAGCGGGGACTGGTCGCGTCAATGGCGACCTTGGGGACGGCGAAGGTGATGGTATCCGTCAGCGTCTCATCAAAGGTGACGCTGAGGGTCACCGCCGCCAGCCCGGCATCCGGGGCGGCGTACAGGCCCTCGGGGGTGATCGTCCCGGATGAGACGACCCAGGGCGCCTGGGTGCGCGAGCCGAGGAACCCGCCTGCGGCGTCGTAAAAGTTGACGCTAAATTGCTGGGTTTGGGTGGCACAGAGGCCGGCAGGCTCGGGGACGATTTCGATGCGCGTGGCGATGGTTCCGCCGGGCGTCCTGATCTGACGGCCGGGAGGCGGGAGGAGTCGTCGCTCGCCGTCCTGATGTTCGGCAGCCGCGACCGGCGGGAGCGGTGTGGAGGTCGTCACCAGGGCCACGATGACCAGGCGGCTGATGGCACGAAACCACCCGTGGTCACTGACCTTTAGACGCATGGCAGACAGATCCTCGCGGAGGTCACGACGTGATGACAGGATAGATGACGCTGGCCGGATGGGAGTGATTCAGTCAACGGCCAGTAGGATAATACGAACTGCCCGTGATGTCAAGGGTTACGCGGGCTGGGGGGCGGGTTCGTCGGCGGGTGTGCGCTCGCCCTCGCGGGCGAACTTGACGGAGACGACCTTGGAGACGCCCGGCTGCTCCATCGTGATGCCATACATGACGTCGCAGCGGGTGATCGTCTTCTTGTTGTGGGTGATGATGATGAACTGCGAGAGTTTGGTGAACTCCTCCAGCGCCCGGGTGAACCGGTCCACATTGGCCTCATCGAGGGGCGCATCCATCTCGTCGAGGAGGCAGAAGGGGCTGGGCTTGACCTTGAAGAGCGCGAAGAGCAGCGCAATCGCCGTCAGCGCCTTCTCGCCTCCGGAGAGCAGGCTGATCGTCTGGAGTTTCTTGCCCGGCGGGCGGGCGACGATTTCGATGCCGCACTCCAGCACGTCGTTTTCGTCGAGGAGCAGGATATCCGCCTCGCCGCCGCCGAAGAGCGATTTGTAGAAGTGGCGGAACTCCTCGCGCACTTTGGCGAAGGTCTCGCTGAAGAGCTCCCGCGTCGTGCGGTTGATCTTGGCGATCGCCTCTTTCAGCGACTCCTTGGCCTGCACCAGGTCGGCGCTCTGCGTCAGCAGGAACTGGTGGCGGGTCTGCAGCTCCTCATGCTCGCCGATCGAGCCCAGGCTCACCGCCCCCATCCGGCTGAGCCGGCTCTTGAGCCCCTCGATCTCCGTCTGCAGCGACGACGCATCGAGGGCGGCCGGTGGCGCCTCCGTGATGGCGGCCAGATCAATCTGATACGCCTCCTGCAATCGCTGCACGAGGCTCTGAGCGGCAAAATGGAGTTCCTGCTCTTTGAGGTCGAGCTGATGGGTTGCGTTGCGCTGCGCCTCGGCGTCCGTGTTGAGCGTGGCGACGCGCTGCTCGACCTCGAGCAGCCCTCGCTGGGCCGTCGCGAACCGGCCGTCGACCTCGGAGGCGATGGCCGCCTTGGCCTCGCGCACCGACTGAGCCTGCGTGATCGCCTGCTGATGCGCGCCCACCTGCCGGAGGGATTCCTCGTGACGGGATTGCAGCGCGGTCAGACGTCCCCGCTTGGCCTCGAGGGCCTGGTCGGCCTCGGTGAGCGCCGCGGCGGTGGTCGTGACCGTCCGGCTGAGCGCGGCGGCCCGTTCCTCAAACACGGACAGCGCACTCTGGACCTGGGTGAGCTCAACGAGCAGCTGCTCGCGCTGAAGATTCAGCTGCGTGAGCTGGTCTTGCGACGACGCGATGGCCTGCTCGTGGCCCTGCTGGGTGGCCGCAAGCCCGGCGGCAGCGGCCTGACGCTCCTCCGTCGTGTGGCGCAGATCACGCAGCTCCGTGGCGACTTCGCCTAACTCCAGGCGCACGACGCTCAATTCCTCGTCGCAGCGATGCTGGGCCTGGGCGACCGTCCGGCACGTCACCTCATGGCCGGACAACTCGGTGCGCAACTCCTGCAAGGCGTGCTCGGAGCGGTTTTCCACCTCTAACAACTCGCGCTGGCGCAGCCGCGCCTGGCCGCACCGCTCCTGCTGGCTCTGCGCCTCGGCCGTGAGGGCCTGCCATTGGTGGCGCGCCTCCTCGAGGCGCACACGGCGCCCGACCAGGCTCAAGTCCCGCTCCGAGGGCGCGCTGCCGTCGGTGACCAGGCCGCCGTCGATGACGGTGCCGCTCTTGCTGATGAGGCGGCCGCCCGCTGCCGGCCGCCCGCTCAGGGCTCTCGCATCCTCCACGATCCACGTGCTCTGCAGGAGCGCGTGGACAAACGCCTGCAGACCACCTTCAGCTTTCACAAATTGTCCCGCCGCGCCTACAAGTCCCTCTATCTTAGGCTGATGGCTGATGGCTGACTGCTGATTGCCGGCCATGGCATCAAGGGGGAGAAAGGTGGCTCGCCCATGCTTCCCATCTTGGAGGAACTTGATGCACTCCCACATCGCGGCTGTATCCTCGACGACGATCGCCTGAATCGCGTCCCCCAGGCCCAACTCGATCGACCGCTCGAAGCCCGGCTGCACGTCAATGAGGTCGGCGAGCAGCCCCCGCACCTTGGGTAGGCGGTGCTCCACAATCGCTTTCACGCCGGCGGCAAAGCCCTCATGCCGCTGCCACAAATCCTCGAGGAACTGCACCCGCTGGGCCGCCTGCGCTTCGCGGTTTTGCAGGTCGTGCAGTTGCTGGTCCTGACGCTGCAACTCATCGCCGAGCTGGGCCAACTGCTGCACATGGGTCCCGTGCTGGGTGTGCGCCTCGGCCAGCCGTGCCTGGAGCCCGGCGTGCCGCTCCTGGACGGCGGCGGCCTGTTGGCCTAGCTGCCGGGCTTCCTGCAGAAATTTGTCCTCGTCGGCCTGGAGCCGTTTCTCGCGCGCCTGCAGGGTCGCGGCCTGGTTGCCAAGCTTGATGATTTCGTTGCGCGCCTGGGAGGCCTGCGCCGCCACGTCGACGAGGGCGAGCTTGGCCTCCTGGATCGCCTGTTTGGCCAGCGTGATCGCGGCGTCGGTTGCCTGCAACCGACGGCCGAGGGAGGCGTGCCGCTCGGTCTGCGCGCCGTGGGAGGCCTGATGCTGTATCAGCTCGGCCTCCTGCTGGGCGCGCGTCGCCTCGAGCTGGCGGCGCTTCTGGAGGAGTTGCTCGATCTCCGCGCGCAGCTCCGCCTGTTGCTGGCCGAACTCCCGCTGCCACTGCCCGGCCATGGCAATCTCGCGCTCGAGCCGCTCGATGGAGGCCGTGACTTCGATGAGCGCCGCTTTGGCTTCGGCCCGCTCCGAGGTCACCGTCTCCATCGAGGCGCGGGATGCGGCCAACTCCTGCGCGAGCCCTGCCCGCTGGGCTTCGACGGTACCGAGCCGCTCCTGAAGTTGGGCCGCCTGGGCCTGCAGCGCCTGCCGTTCCTGGGCGAGCCGGCTGCGCTCGATGAGCGCCGCCTGCGTCTCGAGACGTTTCAGTTTGTCGAACTGCTCCTGATACCGGCGCGCCTTCTCCGCCTGACGCTCCACCGCATGAATCTGCCGCTCCACCTCGGCGACGATGTCATTCAAGCGCAGCAGATTTTGCTCGGTCTCCTCGAGCCGGCGCAGCGCCTCCTCGCGCTTCGTCTTGTATTTCGTGATGCCGGCCGCTTCCTCGAAGACCATCCGGCGGTCCTCCGGCCGGGAGCTGAGGATCAAATCCATCTTGCCCTGCTCGATGATGGCGTAGGCGTCGACGCCCAGGCCGGTGCCCATCAGCAACTCCTGGATGTCCTTGAGCCGCACCTGGGTCTTGTTGAGGAGGTACTCGTTCTCGCCGGAGCGAAACGCGCGCCGGCTGATGGAGACCTCCGTGAATTCGATGGGCAGGCTCTTGTCTTCGTTGGAGAGGGTCAGGGTGACTTCGGCGAAGCCGAGGGGCGCGATCTGGTCGGTGCCGTTGAAGATGACATCTTCCATCTTCGAGCCGCGCAGGGCCTTGGGGCTTTGTTCGCCGAGGACCCAGCGGATGGCGTCGGCGACGTTGCTATTGTGGACGATGAATTGATTGGCCACAAAATTGTGCGTCTCTTCGACGCACAGATCGTAGACCCACTCTGCTGCCGAGGCGAACTGCGTGACTGCTGTAATCTCATCCCAATAGACATCTGACGTAGTCAGCCGCAACAGATCCTCAGCCAGGCGTGTTTCGTCAGATCTGAAGCTCCCAATCGCTCGGGCGATCTCGACGACTTCCCGGATCCCGCCTCTGGACGCCAGGCAGCGATCCTCATAATACGCAGCGAGCTTTGGGCATTGCTGTCGGATGGCTTTGACGTTCACTCCCGCCTGTCTGACCAGCCGTTTCACCACGCCATTCACGCCAGGGATGAGATCCAAATTGGGATTGTCAGCGATTGGAAGCTGGGTCAGCTCCTCCAGCCGTCCTCGCTTCCTACCGACAAACCGGAGTTGTTTGGCCAACTGTTGTAAGGAGGCCGTTCCATACACATACACGGAATAGTACGTTCGCTTGATCTGGTCTCTCGTGTTGGTGGCCCATTTCGTCTTCTCTCGCAATACCGATTGAACGCCGAGTCTCAGGAGCAACGTCATGACGCCATCGGCCAGTTGTTTACTGGCGGTACAGTATTCGAAATAGGCGGTGGCGTTCTTGCGCTGTGGCGGTTGCTGGATGGCAACATAGCCATCGCCTTCAAACAGCGCCGAGAGAAATTCGGCCACGACCTCATCCGTCGCCATAAACACGGCCGGCGGCACCTTCTTCTGCGCCGATGGTTCCTCAACCCCCAGACCGAACCAGCGCTCAAGGAGCTTGCCGAGCGCGTGAGAAAAGACGATGACATCTTTGGTGGTCGGCTTATAGGAAAACACCTTCGCCTGCAGGTGGAACACCCGCTGAACGATCCCGCAAAAGTCCGCCACGATGGCCGGGTCCTCGTTGACAAACCAGACCTGATCGGCACCTGTGTTCCGACCTTCGGCAATCACATATCCGAGAAATCTGGCCAGGTCTCGATCGAGGACCGTGGGCAGACGCAGCGCCCCTCTGCCTCGCGACTTCAGCTCCGTGGGGAACAGGGTGCCATCAGGCGCACCGACGGTGTTGATGACTTTGAAAAATGCGGTGACTTCCATCGCCTGGCCTGTAGCGACGCTCGATATCTGTTTTCCATTGATAGAGGCCCTGGCTGCAAGCTCGGCGACACCGCCGGCCGTTTCCCGGGCTGCGTAGAGGATATCGCGCAAGGTTTCGGAGGGCGGCACGTAGACCGAGTCATCCGTCCTGAAGCTTTCCAGCATCTCGCGTACTGGCAGCGCCGCAATACCGGGAGACACTGTTAAGCGGCGGGGCAACGCCACACGGATGCCCGGCTTGAGGTCCCCGGCCTTGAGGGTTGTGATCCGCCCTGCCTCCAACGAAAACAGCGGATGGTAGCCCGTGGCCGTGAGCTCCCGCCCTGTCTTGGTCTTGATCTTGAACAACACGCCTGGCGACGTGCGTTTCACAAAAGCCGCAATCCGTCGCTTCTCGAGCTTCAAGGTGTCAGGATTGAGCGAAAAGACGTGAAGGTTAAGCGGATTGTCTCGCGTGAGCAGCCCGTCATCCATCGTCTCTCGATGCATCGCGTGGTTCAACGCGGATTCGACGAGCTCGCGGATTGTCAGGTAGGTCCCGTCGGCCAGCAAAACGCGGGTGTCGCCGTCCACACATTTCCCGCAGCCGTTGGGCCCGACGATGGCGGTGACGCCGGGTTCAAACTGGAACGTGGTTTTTTCCGGGAAGGACTTGAAGCCGAGAAGCTCCAGGCGCTTGAAATACATGCGAAGCCATCAGCAATCAGCCATCAGCAATCAGCCACCGCGGTTGCTGGTTGCTGACTGCTGACTGCTGACTGCTGATTGCTCCTATGTTTAACCAACAATATCCTCTCCCCCATCCACCCCGATGACGTTGCCGGTGACCCAGTGGGTGCCGCTGTTGCACAAAGTCGCGATCGCCTGGGCCACGTCGGGTGGAGTGGTGAGCCGGTGGTACGGGTTGCGCATCGTCGAGAACTTCATCATCTCTTCATTGCCGGGGATCTTGCGCAGGGCCGGGGTGTCCGTGACCCCGGCGCGGATCGTGTTGGCGGTGATGCCGTAGGGCGCCAGCTCCAGCGCCAGCTGCCGCATGTGCGATTCCAGCGCCGCCTTCGCCGCCGAGACCGCGCCGTAGGTGTGCCAGACCCGGGCGCCGCCCGAGGAGGTCATCGCGAAGACCTTGCCGCCCTGCGTCATGAGCTTGCGCGATACCAGCTCCTGCGTCCAGTAGACGAGGGAGTGGGCCATGACGTCGAGGGTCATCTCCATCTGAGGCTGGGTGAGGGCGTCTTCCGGTGGCTCGGCGATGTAGCGTTTGAGCGCGCCAAAGGCAAGCGAATGCATGAGCACCTTCACGGAGGATCGAGTCTCCTGCGTGAGTTGCTGCAGCCGGTCGAGGACTGCCTTGCGCTTGTCCGCGTCGGCGGCGTTCACGTTGAAGAATTCCGCCCGCGCGCCGGCGGATGTGATCGCTCCGGCGATCCGCTCGACGTTGGCGAGCGTCGTCTTGCGGTCGAGATGGACCCCGCAGATGTGCACCCCATGTTTCGCCAGCTCCAGGGCGGTCGCCTCGCCGAACCCGCTCGAGGCCCCGAGGATGACCGCCCACTGATTCTTCATGCCGCTCGATTCCCCCATGACGACCTCCGTTGCCCCTCATTATACCGATGGCCGCGCCCGATGCAACTCTTCTCTCACTCACTCTTCATAGGCGATGGTCACGCGGATCGTCGCCGCCTGCAGCGAGGACTCGGGCGGAAACGGCTCGAAGCGCATCAGGCGCACCGTTTCGGCCGCCAGCCGGCCCAACTGGGGCTCCGAGGCGCGCAGCACCTCCGGCACGCCGCGGGGGAGACCATCCCGCGCCAGGTCAAACTGGAGGGTGACCTCCCCGGGCAGCACGCTGGTGCCGCGAAACTGCTGCGTCACCGCCTCGGCCACGCGGCTGCGGACCAGCGCCTGATAGGCCAGGGGCAGCGCAGCGACGGTGACGGGCGGCTGCGGGGGCGGCGGCTGGTACTCCTCCGGCGGCTCCGCATCCTGCTTCCACGTCGTGATGTCCCGGTCGCCGGTGATGATGTGCGGCGTGAGAAAGACGACCCGTTCCGTCTTCTTGTACTTGCTCTCCTTGTCCTGGAAGGGCAGGCCGAGCAACGGAATGCTGCCCAGAAACGGAATTTTCTCGACGGTCTTTTCCTTCCGGTCCTCGATCAGCCCGGCGATGATGATGGTGCTGCCGTCCTCCACTAACACGTTCGTCTCCGCCTCGGTGCTGGTCACCACCGGAAATTCGTTGCCCGTCTTGGCCGACTTGAACGGCGTGCCCAGGGAGCTCACCTCCGGACGGATCTTCATCGCGATGAAGTCATCGGCGTTGATGACGGGCGTCACGAACAGCTTGACCCCCACGTCGACAAAGGTGACCTGCTCCGACTCCACCGTCGGTCCGCTGGAGGGCACGGTTGTCGTGCTGGTCACGAAGGGCTGCTTGGTGCCGATGAGAATCTTCGCCTCCTGCCCGTCGACCACGGCGATGCGCGGGCTGGAGATGATGCGCGTCTCGCCGAACTTCTCCAGCGCCTTCACCAGCGTGGCCACCGACTGCTGCCCCCGACCCAGCAGGAAGGTCGCGGCCACGCCTGATTTGCCGCTGCCGGAGGTTGAACTGCTGATGATGTCCGCCGCCCGGCCGGCGATGTTCGCCGGATCGAAGGAGCCGCGCACCTTGACGGGATTGCCGGAGGCATCCCCTAACACGTTCTTCAGGACCAGCGTCCAGTCGATCCCCAGGCTCTTGTCATCGCTCAGGATCACCTCCACCACCTTCGCCTCGATGAGCACCTGCCGCGCCTTCGCATCGAAGGCGGTGAGCAGCGTCGCGATTCTGTCGAGCTGGGTGGGCGTATCCGTCACGACGATCTTGTTCGTCCGCTCGTCCATCTTCAGGTTGCCCACACCCGCGGTGAGCAGCTCCTGCACCTTGTCCTTCAGCTTGTCCGCCTTGCCGTAGCCCAGCTCGAAGACGCGCGTCTCGGTCGGCAAATCGACCTGCTCCACAATCTGGATCATCTGTTGCACCTTCGGCGGCACATCGATGAGGACCACCGTGTTGGACGGCTCATCCACCACGATGCGGCCGATGTTCGACTTGATCTGGTTGAGCAGCGTCGCCGTGGCGCTCGCCTTCACGTACTGCAGCTTCTTGACCTGGACCCGCTTCTTGTCCTGGAACCGCTCGCCGTAGCTCTGCTCGTAGTCGCGGGCGGCCATGACGGTGACCACGCTGCCCTTGCGCTCGTAGGCGAGATCGTTGGTGGCGACGATGATCTCGAAGGCGTCCCACACATCGACGTCCTGCACGAACAGGGTCACCTTGCCCGTGACGTTCTTGCTCGCCACGAAATTGAGGCCGCTCTTTTGCGAGAGCAGCTTCAGGACGTCGCCGATGTCCAGGCCCTTCAGGTCGAGGGAAATCTTCTGGCCCACGACCGCCTGGCCGGGCGCGGGCTGGGCGGCCGCCGCCACCGCGTCCGGGCGCCACAACGCCCACACCGCACCAGCCACCACCCATCCCACACGCACGCCGCGCGACATCACCCTCACCCCCCTTCAATGAGCGCGTGAGTTACGGAGCCCCAAACGGGCGACGTAACTCACCGCGCGAATTGAACCCCCCACCCAGCAGCGCAACATCCACCGCAGCACGTGCCGTCCACCAAGGTACGGCGAAGGTTGGCTGTACCATTGCACTTAGTCCTTCTGCTGGGTGGGGGGTGACATTCGGCCCGCCGACCCCACACCCAGGACGAGTTGCTTTCCGTGACCTGGGTGTGGGGTCGGGGCCTCATGTTACAGTCGCAGTTCATATTGACTGCCGTCCGGCGCACTCAACACCACTTTGCTCTCGAGAATCTGGTCCACGCGAAAGGTGTCGCCGAGCGAGTCGCCGACGGAGAGAAAGGAGGTCTTGTGCGTTTGCGCATCCTCGACCACCGCCTGAGGACTGGGCCCGCTCATGATGCCGATCAAGGTGTAGCGCGCCAGTTGCTCCTGCGCCTCGGGCACGGTCGGCGTGCCGGCCGTGGCGGCGCCCTCTTGCCCCGATGGGCGAAAGAGCTGGCGCGACTGAAACAGCTCCATGGCGGGCGCGGGCGGCGGCGGCATCGCCTCAAGCAGAGCGAGTTGCGGCAGCGATTCGGTCCCGGCCGGGATCTTCGTGCCCCCGCCCACCGGGCGCAGCAGGCCGGCGATGATGACGACCGCGGAGCCGATGAGCCCGACGATGAGCCCCTGATTGATGCGCGGCAGCCACGCCATCAACCGGGGGTGGCCCAGACCGCGCAACCAGAGGCGTAGCCCCCGGAAGCGCAGTGGAGCCCCTGAGCGCCCCTCATGCGGACCGGCAGGCGAGGGTGGGGTCACCCCCTGCTCTGCCGCGCCCCCGCCGGCGGGCGGCGGGGGTTTGAGCTCACCTTTGATGATTTTGAGGAGCCGCTCCTCAGGCGAATATTCCTTCTCCGCCACGCCAGCGCACCTCGTCTTTGATGAGATCAGCCATCATGCCCCCGTCCACCTTCGGCGCGTCGTGCATCACCGCCAGCTCCAGCGCGTTGTGGCACAACAGCGCAATCCGCCGCGGATAGCCCTGCGTCGCGGCGTAGATGGCCTTTACCGCGTCGGAGGTGAAGAGCTCCCGGCCCTCCGGCAGCCCGGCCTGCGTCAGGCGGAACCGGATGAGCTGGCCGGTCTCCGCCTCATCGAGGGGGTTGACGATATACTTGAGCGCCGCGCGGTCCACGAAGTTGCGGATGCGCGTCACGCGCGGCAACAGCTCCATCTGGCCGAAGATCGCCAGTTGCAGCAGTTTGTAGTCATTCGTTTCGTAGTTGAGCAGCACCCGCAGGGCCTCTAACATCGAGGGCGTCAGCTTCTGGCCCTCGTCGATGACCAGGATGATCGTCTTCTGCTCCTCGACGCCGCGCTGAAACAAACACCGCTCGATCGCCTCGCGGTGATCGAGCGTGGATTTGAAGGCGGGGACCGCGCCGAAGAGCTTGGTGAGCGTGCTGAGGAATTGAAACTCGGAGTCGTAGGTGGGATCCAAAATCAGATAAAACAGAAACTGGTCATCCTCCCCGCGGAAGGCGTTCATCAAGGTGCGGGCCAGGGTGGTCTTGCCGGTGCCGACGTCGCCTAAGATGAGGCTGAGGCCACGGCGCAGGCGGATGGCAATCTCGAGCCGATGGAGGGCCTGGCGGTGCGAAGTCGATTTGAAGAAAAAGGAGGGATCCGGACTCGTGGAAAAGGGCTCCTGCGTCAAGCCGAGGAGCTGGTAGTAGCTCACCCCACCACTCCGGCTTCATCCTTGCGGGCGAGCAGCGCGCGAATCTCCGCCAGGGTCCGCTTTTGGAGGCGCAGCCGGCGAATCTGCTGCAGACGGGCCACCGTCGCGTCGTCAAAATATCGGAAGCGCGTCGCCGGGCTGCGATCGGCTTCGTGAATCAGCCCTAACTGCAAATAGAATTTCAAGGTGTAAATGGAAAAGCCGGTGAGGCTCGACAGATCCTTCAAGAGATAGACACGCGACTTGGCTTTTTCCATAGGCACTCTCTACCTAGAGAGTAGGTTATAGGGTAGAAACTATCCTGTCAAGTATTTTCTACAACAGACTGATGATACGTTGGTTGTGATTATCCGATGACGACCTTGGTGAGGACCAGGCTGACCTTGACGGGAGCCGAGGCATTACCGCCGGCTGTGATGCGGAGCCGTTCGACCGTGACGAGCGCGCTCCCCTGCTCTAACTTCGTGAGGAAGCGGACGAGCGTCTCCACCGTCGATTCCGCCTCGACTTCGACGGTCAGGAGCAGGTCGCTGCCCTGGGTGCGCACCGGTTTGCCCCTGGCGCTGGTGACGCGCAGGCCGACGCTCTCAGCGCTCGCCTCGATCTGCTCGATCCAGGCCGCCTTCTCCGGTTCAGGACCGGCGGGGCTCTTCAGATAGTCGGCGTACGAGACGGCGAGCCGCGCCACCTGGTCCTGGTGAGCCAGGATCTTCAGATTCTTCTGCAGCTTGGTCTGCTTCGATGCAATCGTCTCCAACACGGCGCTCAGGTGGTCGATGAGCGGTTCGCCCACCAGGGTCCAGCCCAGCGCCAGCGCGACGACCGCTATCGTGGCCATCAGCCAGCGCCGCTCGTTAGCGTTGAGCGACAGTTTCATGCGCGGCTCCGGCGCTGATTTGCGCGGTGATCTCGAAGTCGGTCACATCGGCGTCCTTCGCGCGGCGTTTGGTCGAGTATTTGAGCGAGACCCCTTCGAAGATCGGCGATTCTTCGAGGGCACTGATGTAGGCGGGAATGTCGCTGCGCTGCGTGGCGCTGCCTTTGAGGGTCAGCTCCTTCGCAGCCTCACAGGAGAGGTTCGCGAGCGACAGGCGACTCGGCGTGATGCGATACAATTCCTGCAGCAATCGCACCATGCGCCCGCGCGATTCGAGCCCGGCGCGCACCCGCTGCAGGCGGCGCGTGAGCCGCTCCACCTGCCGGGCCGGCTCATCCGTCTCGCGCAGCCGCTGCGCAATCTCATGCTCATAGCCCAGACTGCGCGTCAGATGCGCGGCCCCGCCCCCGCCGATGACGAGCAGGAGCGCGCAAACCAGCCAGGCCATCGTGACGAGCGCGCGGCGCGCGACGGCCGCGGTCTGCTCCCGGCGCACCGTCTTCGGGAGCAGATTCATCAGGCGGCTGGACGCGGCCAGCGCCAGGCCGTAGGCCGCGGCCCACGAGACCGAGGCTTCCTGCGCCGGCAACGTGGCCGTCGGCGCGATGGGCAGCAGGTGCTTGACGGCCTCGGCCGCATCGCGGAATTCGCAGGCGATTCCGAGGCGCTTGCCCAGGGCCTCCTCCAATCCGGCCTGCCGCGCGCCGGTCAGGATGAGCCGCGTCACCGTCTGCCCGCGCCGCTCCATCGCAAAACTGGCGAAGCTGCGCTCCACCTCGTTGCCCAGCCCATCCTCCCACTGGTTCGCCGGCAGATATTGCGGATCACCGTCGAGGGTGAGCCGCGTGCCGAAGGGCAGGCTGCGCGTGAACAGGCAGGCCGTGCCCTCGAGGATGAGCAGCTCCGCCGCGTCGTAATCCACGTCCAGCAACGCCGTGAGTTCGCCTGCCCCGCCGGCTTCGCGAGGCTTCGCCAAGCGGGCGGGGCCTGCCCCTACGGGCCGCTGCGCTGCGTACCAGGCCAGCAGGCCCTGCGTGGTCATCGTGATCGCCCGCGGCGACAGCGCGGCCTGCTGCAGCGCCTGCAGGTGCTTCGCGATCAATTCGCGGTGCACGCCCACCATCAGCACCACCGAGGAGCCATCCGCCGACTGGCTCACCGTGAGGTAGTCGGCAATCACGTCCTCCTTCGCGTAGGGCAGCTGGCTCTTCGCCTGCAGCTCCACCATCTGAGCCAGTTCCTCGGGAAGCAAAGAAGGCAGGACGAGCAAGCGGGCCAGCGCCTGATCCCGCGCGATGGCGCTCACCACATCGACGACCGGCGGGCTGCCGGCGAGCATTTCCTGCAGGAGCGGCCCCGGCTCCTCAGCCGCTCCGATGGCATGATGGGCGCAGCGCACGATCTCCGCCCGCTTGGCCTGCCCGGTCACCAGCACGGCCTTGATGCAGGTGCGGTCGATGTCGAGGATGCAGAGCGTGTGTGGTGTGGCCACGTTATTCTTCCGTCCAGGCGATCACGCGCCGGTGGGTGCGCGGATGGGCCTGCCGTCCGACGACGGCATGGATGCGGTGCACGATCTTCCCGTTGGCCGAGCGCCCCTCCGCTTCGATGGTGAAGGTGCTGGAGCGAAAGACCAAATAGGGCTGGGCCGGCACCAGGTACAGCAGGATGTCATTCGCCGTCATCCCCACCTTGGCTCCGATGTCGTTGAAATCCCTGAAGACCCCGTCATCCTCGGTGCCGGGCAGCCGGTCCTCCCCGTCGCGCACCTGCAGGATCCGCTCCACCACCGTATCGGGCATGCCGAGCGCCTGCAACACCTCGGGCGGCGCGGTATTGACGTTGACCGCCTGGCCCTGCGTGTAGATCGTCACGTAGGGCAGGAGCCGCTCATAGAGCTCCGGTGTCATCCCCTTGACCAGGCGCAATTCTTCGAGGGCATCCAGGGGAGCCTGTTTCGCCTTGTAGGCCGGCTCCAAGCCCTCGTAGTACTCATCCTCGGCGCCGTCGGGCAGGAGCGCGTACGGATCCGTATCGACGAAATCGGCGATGGCCTGGGCGGTCTCCTGCGTCATGCCCGGCAGCCGCTCGAGCAGGCGCCAGTCATTCGCCTTCAGGGCGTTGAGATTCAGCTTGCGCTCCTCGTCGATCAATCCATAGAAGACCAGCCCTCCGGCCTCCGGCCGCGCCAGCGCATAGGCCACCGTGAAGGTTCCCTGGCCCACCGGCACCCGGTCAAAGGCTTGCGGGTTGACGCTCCAGGTGTCGGCCAGGCCGTCCACCGACGGCGTCGCATCCGCATCGATGACGGCGAGCGCTTGCTGCACCCCGGCGAGGGCCAGGCCGCGCGCCTGGAGGCTCCGCACCTGATACTCGACCAATTTGAGCTCCAGCGATGCGCGAAAGCCCAGCCCCAAGGCGAACAGGTTCAGCAGCACCATCAACCAGAGCGCGATGATGAGCAGGCTGCCGCGGGACCGGATCTGATGCGCCATCATGGTTCGACGCGCGCCGCCGTTGGCGGCGCTTGCTCACCATGACCCTGAGCGAGCGACGAACGGAGTGAGGAGCGAGTCGTGGATTCGACTCGCTGGCGCTCGTGCTTCGACAAGCTCAGCACTTGCCCTGAGCGAGGCCCGCTGTCGCGGGCCGAGTCGAAGGGCTCGCTCACCACGATGCTGAGCGAGGCGGAGCCGAGTCGAAGCATCGAATGGGTCATGGTTCGACTCGCTCCGCTCGCTCACCATGACCCTGAGCGAGCGACGAACGGAGTGAGGAGCGAGTCGAATGGGTCATGCGTTCGGTCGCTGGACAAGCGCCTGGAATTCGGGTAAGCGCTTGAGGAAGGTCCGGCCAACATAGGGGCAGGAGGGGATCACCGTGCGGCCCTGCTCCTTGGCGTACGCGAAGCCGGCGCGCACCAGTTGCTCGGCGATGCCCCGGCCACGCGCGGCCTCCGGCACGTAGGTATGGAAGAAGTCGAGCACGCGGCCCTGCTCCTTGTAGCGCAGGTAGGCCTCCACCCCGCCCACCACCGCCACGAACCGGTGGTGGTCGCGGTCGTGCACGATCTCAAGCGGGGTGGCCGGCATGGGTCGTGGGCAGGGCGGTGTGGCCGCGCAGGGCGGCAATCCGTTCGATGACTTCGCCGAGCAGGCGGTTCGGCGTGGAGGCCCCCGCCGTGAGGCCGATCGTTACCCGTCCGGCCGGTAGCCAGCGCCGGCTGCGCCGCGGCTCGGGTTGGCTGACCGGCTTATGCTCGATCTCCTCGAGCGACACGATGCCGCGCGCGCCTTCGATGTGGTAGGCCGGCTGCGACTGCGAGGCGATCTCGCACAGATGCGCGGTGTTGCTGCTCTTGAAGCCCCCGACGATGAGAAAGAGATCGATGGTGGGATCCTGGGCGAGCGCAATGATCGCGTCCTGCCGCTCCTGGGTGGCCGAGCAGATCGTGTCGAAGGAACGAAAATGGTCGCCGGCGGAGGCCGCCCCGTACCGCGCCGCCATCGCTGCGCGCAGCATCTCGCCGATCTCGAGGGATTCGGAGCTGAGCATCGTGGTCTGATTGGCCACCCCGACGCGCACGAGATCGCGCTCCGGGTCGAAGCCTTCGGAGATCGCGCCCGCGAAGGTCTGCAGGAAGGCGGCGCGCGACCCGCCGCGCACGATGTAATCGCAGACGACCCGCGCCTGCGGTTTGTCGAGCACGATGAGACACTTCCCCGCAGGATACTGTGTCACGCGGGAGGCGGTGGCGATCGTCTCCTCGTGCCAGTACTTGCCGTGGATGATGGCGGTGAACTGGTCCTTCGCGTACGACTCGACCCGCCGCCAGACATTCACCACCGAGCCGCAGGTCGCATCCACGACGATGCACCCCCGCTCCTGCAGCGCCGCCTGGTCCTTCGTGGGCACGCCAAAGGCGGGAATGATTGCGACATCCCCCGAGCCCAAGTCGCCCAGCTGCTCCTGCGCGGCGTAGGTCCCGCGCAGGAACCGGATGCCCAGCTCCCGCAGCCGTTCATTGACGCGCGGATTATGGATGATCTCATCGGTGAGGTAGATCCGCTTGCCGGGAAACCGGGCCAGCGACTCGTAGGCCAGATCGACCGCCCGGTCCACACCGTAGCAGAAGCCGAACTCCTTGGCGAGCTTGAAGGTGAGCGGGCCGACCGAGAGCGTGTGGCCGTTGGTCTGCATCGCCTCGACAATCGCGGAGTGGTAGTCGGCCTTCAGCGGGACCTGGACCTGCGCCTTGAAGCCAAGGCTGCGCCGGATGACCTGGCCGGGTTGGAATTCGTGCTGGGTGTCCATCGTCATCAGGTATTGTAGCAGGTGCGGGCCGCGAGCGTCAATCCAACAGCGTCAGGAGCAGCATGAGCCCGACACCGACGCCGATCGCTAACAGCTGCACCAGGGATTTGGCGGGCTGCCGTTCCTTGTGGAGTTCGGGGACGAGGTCCGAGCCCGCGATATAAATAAAGCCCCCGGCCGTGATGGGCAGGATGACGTGAGGAAAATCGCTCACCACGTGGCCCGCCGCGAGGGCGACCACGGTGCCGAGGATGGCGAAGGTCGCGGAGAGAGAATTCAACCACAACGCGCGGCGCTTGCTCCAGCCGGCCTGCAGGAGGATGCCGAAGTCGCCAATCTCCTGCGGGATCTCGTGGAGCAGGACCGCCAGGGTCGTCCCGAGGCCCACGGGCACGCTGACGAGATAGCTGGCACCGACGAGCAGCCCGTCGATCAAGTTGTGGAGGCCGTCGGCGACCAGGTTCATGTAGCCCACGGGATGGATGGCCGGACACTCGAGGGCGGCGTGCTCGTGCCGCCAGCGCAGGAATTTCTCCAGGAGGAAGAAAGCGAAGATGCCGGCGAGGATGTAGAGGGAGGTGGCCAGCGGCAGATGAGAACGGTGAAACGCCTCCGGCAGCAGATGGATGAAAGCATCCCCGAACATGGCGCCGACCGCGAGGCTGACCATGATGAAGATGGCCCGCCGCAGCCGCGCCTCCCCCCACGCTACGGCAAAGAGGCCGACGAAGGAGACGAGGCCGACCATCGTGACGCTCGCCAGGGCCCACAGCCACACACGGGACATCGGGTGCTCGCTCACTATTCGTTCAGGGTCAGGATTTGCACTTTGTTGAGTCCCACCTCCCGGCACAGGTCCCACAGCTCGACCAGCCGGCCGACGGAGGCGTGCCGGTCCGCCCGGATCAGGACGGGCCGGTCACTCTGGAGGCCGGCCAGGCGGCTTCGCAACTCCTTGAGCGTGACGACCGCGTTGTTGAAGTAGACGACGTGCTCCCGCGTCAGGGTGATGGCGAGGTCGGCGTCGGTCGCCTCCTGCGTGGCGGTGGCCTTGGGCAGCTGCACCGCAATCCCTTGCTGCAAGAGGGGCGCGGCCACCATGAAGATGATGAGCATCACCAGGGTGACGTCGACCATCGGCGTCACGTTGATCTCGGCCATGGGGCCGCGGAACCGCTCGGCTCTCATGGGAATTGTTTGACGATCAGCTGCTTGAGGTGGTCCGCAAATCCGTCGAGCTCCACCGTCAACCGCCGCGCCCAGCTCAAGTAGTAGTTGTAGGCGATGACCGCGGGAATGGCCGCCGCCAACCCGGCGGCCGTGGTGATCAGCGCCTCGGCGATGCCCGGGGCCACGACGGCCAGGGAGGCCGAGCCAGCGGAGCCGATCTGCTGAAAGGCCGTCATGATCCCCCACACCGTCCCGAGGAGCCCGATGAACGGGGCCGTGGAGCCGGTCGTCGCCAGGAAGGTAAGGTACCGGTAGAGTTTCTCCGTCTCCACCGTGGTATGCCGCTGCAGCAGCCGCCCTAACTCATCCCACTGGACGGCCCCTGACGTGGGCACCACCGCCAGCAGCAGGTTGGCCAACGGGCTGGCGGGCAGCTGGCTTGCCTGCGGCACCAGGGCCCGCAGATCCCCCCCGGAGCCGAAGGTTTCCACCAAGGCGCGGGATTGCCGAGCGGCCGTGCTGAGGTGGACATATTTCTGCAGAATGATCGCCCAGGAGATGATCGAGAAGACGGCGAGGATGAGCAGGATGCCTTTGATCACCCATCCGGCATGCAGAATGACTTGAAGGTCTGTGGCTGGCATCGCGGCGCTCTCAGGAGTACGAGGTCTCTACTATAGCACAGGATTCAGGCCGACCGCAAGGCGGCCATCCGCTCGTACACCTCCGCCATCGCGGCGACGCCCGTGAAGTAGTTGGGCAGGTGGAGATGCTCGTCAGGGGCGTGGGCCTGCTCGTCGGGCAGGCCGAAGCCGATGAGGAGGCACGGCTTGCCGAAGAGCTCGGCGATCGTGTTGACGAAGGGAATCGAGCCGCCCTCGCGGATGAAGTTCGTGGGATGGCCGAAGCCCTCGGCCAGCGCCCCGGCAGCCACTTTGCAGGCAGGATGGTCGAGCGCCATGTAAAAGGGCTTGGCTCCGTGATGGTTCAGCACGGCCACCTTCACCGTGGGTGGTACGAGCTGCCTGATGTGGCGTTCGAAGAGAGTCGCGATCTTCTTCGGGTCCTGGTTGGGGACGAGCCGCATGCTGATCTTGGCCGAGGCCTTCGCGGGAATGATCGTCTTCGCCCCTTCCTCTATATAGCCGCCCACGATGCCGTTGACGTCGAGGGTCGGCCTGGCCCAGAGCTGCTCGACGACCGGGTAGCCTGGCTCCCCGCTTAAGCGCGGGCTGCCGGTCAGTTGCAGCCACTCCTGAGGGGTCATGGGCAGCGATGCCAGCCGCTTGCGCTCCTCCCGCGAGAGCGGCCGCACCTTGTCGTAGAAACCGGGAATGAGGATCCGACCGTCGGGCGATTTCAGCTTGGCGATGATCTCGGCAAGCACCTGGGCCGGATTCGCGACGATGCCACCGAGCGCCCCGGAGTGCAAATCCTGCGCCGGCCCCTCGACGATGATTTCCATGTAGCAGAGGCCGCGCAGCCCGTAGCAGATGGCCGGATGCTCCGGTTGCAGCATCGGCGTATCGGAGATGATGACGACATCGGCGGCGAGCCGCTCACGATGCGTCCGCAGGAACTCCTCGAGATGCTCGCTCCCAATCTCCTCCTCGCCCTCCACCATCATCTTGAGGTTCACCGGCAGCGCGCCGCTCGTCTTGATGAGCGTCTCGACCGCCTTGAGATGGACATGGACCTGCCCTTTGTCATCGACAGCTCCGCGCGCGTAGAGCTCGGTTCCGCGTACGGCCGGTTCAAAGGGCGGGCTCGTCCACAAATTGAGCGGATCCGCCGGCTGGACATCGTAGTGGCCGTAGATGAGTAGCGTGGGCTTGCCCGGTGCGCCCAGCCACTCGCCGTACGCGATGGGATGGCCCGCCGTCGGGATGACCTCGGCGCGCTCCAGGCCACTGGCCAGCATGAGTTGGGTCAAATGCTGCGCACACCGGGCGACGTCTTCCCTGTGGTTCGTCTGGGCGCTGATGCTGGGAATCTGCAGCAGGCCGATCAGCTCTTGCAGGAAGGCGTTACGGTGAGCGGCGACATAGTCAGCTATCATGGTCATCGTGAAGTTATTGTCGCCGCCGACGGGAAAGGTAGCAAGGAAAATTCGGCTCGAGGGTTGCCACAGGCCCTGACATCAGGTACACTCTTGGTATCCTCTTTAGCCTGTTACCGTCGGTAACTCGGCTTCTTGATGAGCATCCCCGAGCCACAAACGATGCAGCCATCTCAGAGCCAACCACACGCTCTCGCCGTCCTGGTCAGCCTGGTCTTGGCATTGACGGGCAGCCAACTGGCCGCGGCCGGCGAACCCGAGGCCTACCAACATCTGGCCGAGCGGATGGACCGGTATTTCGCCGACAACCGCGCGCGGCTCATCGAAAGTTACGCAACGCCTTACCCGCCGGGGCCGGATGGGACCCTGGAGCACATCGCCTTCATCTATGACAATGCCCTGGCGGTGGCGGCCTTCGCGTCCCGCGGGACGCCGGATGATGTGCGGCGCGCCGGGCTCATCTGCGATGCGTTGCTCTGGTACCAAAACCATGACCCGCTGTCCGATGGCCGTCTGCGACAGGCCTATCGTGCGGACCAGGACCTCATCACGGCCACCCGGCCGAAGATTCCCACCGGGTTCAATCACTCGCTGACCGGAGAGCTCGCCTGGACGGGCCTGGCCTGGCTTACCTATTTCCAGCGCGTGCGGGACCCGGCCATCCCGAACCCCATCAATGACCCCAACGTCCGGTACCTGCAAGCCGCCATCACCATCAAGGACTGGTTGGTGGCGCATGTGTGGGATCCCGTGCAGCCCGGCTGGTCTCAGGGCGATCGAGAAGTCTCCACCGATATGACCGTCGGCGTACCCCTGGCGAACTACGCCACCCTGGCCGTGACCCCGCAGGATGTCGTCATTCCGTTGACGGCCTTTGCGTCACAGGGGCTGAACCTCGAGCGGCTCCGGGCCTTCTCGCTCGTCTTCGACGACCCGTCATGGCCCACAGGGACCATCAGCTTCGAGGCGATTCGCCTCGTGAATCCCTCCACGGGAGCGGTCCTCGTGATCGACGACTTTGCCGACTTCAATCCTGTGCGGAACAGTCTGGGGTTCGACATCGGTGGCATCGTGGATATCTCGCTCGATCCCACCGGGCGGACGCTGCGCTGGAACAATACCGACGGCAGCATCGATTGGTGGTACAGTCTCCTCGTGGCGAATCCCAACAATCTGCCACGCCTGGACGGCGCCGACTATACGCAGCTCGTCCTGCGCGTGGCCGGCGCGGTCGGCGGTGAGCGCTTCACCGTCCAATTGCAGGGCTACCCGCTGCAGCCGCAACGCATCACGGCCAAGGCGACCGAGCACAACCTCGACGTCTACGTGTTGTGCCATCGGCTGCGCGACCTCGGCGTATCCGATGCCAATCTGCCCACCTACGCGGACGAGGCCAAACAGTTTGTCACCGCGACGGCCTGGGATGCTACGGAGGGCAAGTTCTGGGCGGGCACCCTCTCCGATCAGTCGTTGGATCGTACCCATTGGGTGGAGGATGTGCAGTCGTGGGCCATGCTGGCGTTGGGCCGCGTCGCCCAGTATGGCGGGGCGTTAGGGTGGGCCGCCTCTCGACTCGGTCTGTCCAGCGACGGCTTTACCGGCTTCGATTATGGCATCAACACCGGTGTCGGCGACCCCTGGTATTCCCCGACGCCTGACGGGGTGTGGTTTGAGGGCACCGCGCAGATGGCCAGCGCCTATCAGGTTTCCGGCCGGCAAGGCGGGGTGGATTTCTCGCCCTTCTATCTGGGTGAGCTCAACCGCGCGCAGCAGAGCGCCGGCGGAGCGAACGGGAAGGCGATCGTTGCCGCCTCGCACGATGGCGTGACGACGGGTTTCCCCTTTTTCTCCTACTTCGCCTCGCCCCATATCGGAGCCACCGCGTGGTACCTCGCCGCCACCCGCCGCACGAACCTCTTCTGGAACACCTCGACCGACGCTGCGGTGCCCCACGACGACCCGCCGCCCACCGGTGGACGTCGCCGATCGCGACCCATCTATCGCCTCGCCGAATAAGCTCGCCCAACCTCCGGTCTTGCCACGCCCCGCCCCACCGCGCATAATAGACGCATGGTGACGGCCGAAGAGGCATTGCTGCAACACTTAGCCAGAGAGACGGTCTTAGCCCCGGAACGGCTCCGCGTCCTGAAGACCCGGATCGGCCGGCAGTTCGGCGTGGGGATGCTGCGGAATGACCGGCTGCTGGCCCGGTACCGCGAGCTCGTCACGGCGGGGCGGCTCCAACCTTCCAGTACAGTGGAAGGTTCATTGCGGCAGAACCGGATGCGGACCCAGTCGGGCGTCGCGACGGTCACGATTCTCACGAAGCCCTATGCCTGTCCGGGCCGGTGCGTCTACTGCCCCACCGAGCGCGGCGTGCCCAAGAGTTACCTTGCCAACGAACCCGCGGTCATGCGGGCGATCCGGCACGACTACGATCCCTACACGCAGGTCCAGTCCCGCCTCCAAGCGCTCATCAACACTGGCCATCCCGTCGACAAAATCGAGCTGCTCATCAAGGGCGGGACGTGGTCCTTTTATCCGCGTGACTACCAGGCCTGGTGCATTCAACGCTGCTTCGAGGCGTGCAACGACGCCGAGGCCGCGAACCTCGATGAGGCGCAAACGGCCAACGAAACGGCCGCGCGGCGGCTCGTGGGCATCACCATCGAAACCCGGCCCGATTATGTCACCGACGATGAAGTGCGGCAGTTGCGCCGCCTCGGGGTCACGCGCGTCGAGCTCGGCGTGCAGTCGCTCGATGACGAGGTGCTGGCGCTGACCATCCGCGACCACACCGTCGAGACGGTGGCCCAAGCGACGCGCCTGCTGAAGGATGCGGGCTTCAAGGTCACCTATCATCTCATGCCCGGCTTGCCGGGCTCCACACCCGCGCGTGACATCGAGACGGTCCGCACCCTCTTCGCCGATGAACGGTTCCAGCCGGATCAACTGAAGTTCTACCCCTGCGTCGTCGTGCCCTCGGCGGAGCTGTACGAGTGGTGGAAGGCAGGCCACTACCAGCCGTACACCGACAAGCAGTTGACGGAGGTGCTGATCGCGATGAAGCATGAGGTCCCACCGTATGTGCGGATCGAGCGAGTCGTCCGCGACATTCCATCCACGTCAACGGTAGCCGGCGGAAAACTCCTCAATCTCCGTGAAGTTCTGCACCGGACGATGGCGGCAAGAGGTTTACGCTGTGTCTGCATTCGCTGCCGTGAAGTCCGGGATCAGAGGATGGATGAGGACGTGCAGTTGGTGCGCCGCAACTACGCGGCGTCAGGCGGGCAGGAGGTCTTTCTGTCATTCGAGTCCGCCGATGGGGCACGGCTCTACGCGGTGCTCCGCCTCCGGCGAACTGGCAGCGGTGAGGCGTTTGTGCGCGAACTCCACACCTACGGCCCGACGTTACCGCTCGACGAGCATGCCGATGCAGCCGCGCAGCACCGCGGCTTGGGCCGGCGGCTCATGGCCGAGGCGGAGCGGATTGCGGCGGAGGAGTGGCGCTGTGAGCGATTAGCGGTGATTGCGGGAGTGGGGGTGCGGGAGTACTACCGGAAACTTGGATATCAGTTGGAAGCAACGTACATGACCCGCGCGCTGGTGCATGGCCCGACGGGTGACGCCCCGCCCGCTTGGCTTCGCGCGGCGAAGCCAAGCGAAGCCGGCGGGGCGGCAGGACCCGTCGGGCCTACTCCGGACAGTCCCGCAGCAGTTCCTGCGCCCGGTCCATGTCATCCACTTTGAGGACGAGGCAGCCCTGCTGGTTATGCTCGGTCGTCGAGCAGTAGGCGTAGTCGATGTTGATGTCGGCGCGCCCGAGTTTCTGGGCGATCTCGGCCAGCGAGCCGGGGCGGTTGTCGATGCAGACCATCACCACGTCCTGCTCCAGGAGGTAGAGGCCCTCCTGCTCTAACAGGAGCAGGGCCTTGATGTGGTGGTCGCACACGAGGCGGATGACGGCGTGGTCCATCGTGTCGTGGACCGCCATCGCGAGGATATTGATGCCGGCGTCGGCGAGGGTGTTGCAGATCTTCGCCAGGCCGCCCGGCCGGTTTTGGAGGAAAATGGAGAGCTGTTTTTGAACCTTCATCCCGCCGTCTTTCGCCACGCCATCGCCCGGTCCAGCTCGGCGAGGTACGCCTGTCGCTGAGCCGCCAGCGCCTGAGCTGTGACGCCTTCATTCTCCCACAAGCGGATGACCTTGTCGAGACTGTCGCGCCCCTGGCAGGGGCTGTAGGCCATCCAGGAGCGCCGGAAGTACCAGTCGCTGAGCGTCTCGGCGTGCTCGGCGCGGCGCGCGTGGACGACCTCGGCGGCCGCGTGCGGGTGGTGCGCGCAGAGCCGCTCGGCCAACCCCGGCGCCTCCTGCAGCATCTCCGCAATGAACCGGTAGCGCGTGCCGTAGGTCGCCACCACGTGCGCCGCGCTCGCCTCATCGAGCCCCAATGACTGGAGCCTCCGCTGTCCTTCGCGCTCCGCTGCGGCCACGTCCCCCTGCCGTCCGGGCAGGGGATGCTGCGCCGTCCGGCATGGCCCTGTCCCCGTCACGCCCCGGCGATCCAGCACGAAATCGAGCAGCTCTTCGGCCACGGCCCGGTAGGTCGTGTACTTGCCGCCGAGCAGGGTGATGAGGCTCGACTCCTCCTCGACAATCAGATGCTCGCGCGAGACACTCGACGCATGGCCCGTATGGGCCGCGAGCGGCCGCAGGCCCGCGAAGGTCATGATGACGCTCTCGCGCGTCAGCCGGGCCTGCGGAAACAGCCGGTTGGCCTCCCGCAATAAATAGTCCACCTCCTCGGCTGACGCCGTGACCTCCTCCGGCGGTCGGTCGTCGTCGGTATCGGTCGTGCCGAGCAGGGTGTAGTCGCCCCACGGCAGGATGAAGACCATCCGGCCGTCCTGCCGGGCCGTGACGTAGAGCGGATGGCTGTGGTTGAGCCGCGGCACGACGACGTGGATGCCCCGCGTGGGCCGCAGCTTGGGCTTCGCGTGCCAGTCGGCGAGGCGGCTGACCCGGTCGGCCCACGGCCCGGTCACGTTGACGACGGCGTGCGAGCGCGCCTCGCCGCGCTCGCCGGTCAGCCGGTCCTCTAACGTCGCCCCGGAGAGCCGCCCGTCGCGGTAGAGGAAGGCGGCCACGCGGACATAATTGAGACAGACCGCCTCATGGGCCTCGGCATCGAGGATGTTCTCGAGGCAGAGACGGGCGTCGTGCATCTGGGCGTCGCCGTAGAGCGCGCCTCGCAACAAGCCCTCGGCTTGGAGGCGCGGTTCACGCGCCAGGACGGCGCGCGGCGAGAGCCAGCGATGCTTGGCGAGGCACCGTCCGGATGCCAGCAGGTCGTAGAGCCAGAATCCGATGCGGATTTTCCATGGCGGCCGTGGGTCGCCGCGATAGAGGGGCAGGAGAAACTCGCGGGGCCGCACCAGATGGCCGGCTTGCCGGACGAGTCTGGCTCGCTCGCGCAGGGATTCGAAGACGAGCCGCAGCTGCCCGTGCTCGAGGTAACGCAGGCCCCCGTGCACGAGTTTGGAGGACTTGCTGGAGGCCCCGCCGCCGAAGTCGCCCTGGTCGACGAGCAGGGTCTTGAGGCCCCGTAGGGCCGCGTCGCGGGCGAGCCCTGCCCCATTAATTCCTCCACCGATAATGAGAAGTTCGAACTGGCGGTTGGCGAGCCCTGCGAGCTTACTCATGCGGGCATGTCTCGGGCAGGGCGAGTGCTGAGCGAAGTCGTGGTTCGACTCGCTGTCGCTCGCTCACCACGACGCTGAGCGAGTCCCGCCACGGCGGGGCGAGTCGAATGCGTCGAAGCACGAAGCCGGCGCCGTTGATGCCGCCGCCGACGATCAGCAGCTCGAACTGTCGCCCGGCTAATGACGCAAGCGACACTCGCGCCATCGTCAAACGGCGGTCCGCACGCGGGCGACCGCCTGTTGCCAGCCCTGGTAGAGAGCGGCGCGCTCGCGTGGAACCATGCGCGGCCGGAAGACGCGGTCGACGCGGTGGAAGGCCCCGACCGTGTGCGGTCGAGGCCACCAGCCGATCGCCCGTCCTGCCAACGCGGCCGCCCCCTGCGCCGTGGCGGCGATGACGCGCGGCCGTACGACCGGCACGCCTAACAGGTCGGCCTGAAACTGCATCAGCCAATTGTTGGCCGTCGCCCCGCCATCGACTTCGAGTTCCCGCAGGCGCACCTTCGCCTCGCGCTGCATGGCATCGACGACGTCCTTGGTCTGGTAGGCCAGCGCCTCGAGGGTCGCGCGCACGATGACGCTGCGCGTCGTGCCGCGCGTGAGGCCGAGAATCGCTCCCCGCGCGCCCATGTCCCAGTAGGGTGCGCCCAGCCCCACGAAGGCCGGCACCACGTAGACGCCGCCCGTCGACGCCGTGGCGCGCGCGATCGGCTCGGTCTCCGCGGCCCGTCGAATGAGCTGGAGTCCGTCGCGCAGCCACTGGATGGCCGCGCCCGCGATGAAGACGCTGCCCTCCAAGGCATACGCCGGCTGGGTGCCGTCCGCGTTACAGGAGAGCGTGGTGAGCAGCCCCCGATGGCTCAACACGCAACGGTTGCCCGTGTGGAGCAGGAGAAAACAACCGGTGCCGTAGGTATTTTTCGCGGCACCGGATGACACGCAGCCGTGGCCGAAGAGGGCCGCCTGCTGGTCGCCGGCGATCCCCGCGATCGGCAGGCCGGCTGGCAGCGGTCCGATCCGGGCGGTGGTTCCGAAGAGGCCGCTCGACGGACGGACCGCCGGCAGCACCGACGCCGGCACGCCGAAGAGCCGCAGCAGCTCGCGGTCCCACGCGAAACGACGGATGTTGTAGAGCATGGTGCGCGAGGCGTTGGTGTAGTCGGTCGCGTGGACCCGGCCGCCGGTCAAGTGCCACAGCAGCCACGCGTCGACGGTGCCGAAGGCGAGATGCCCATGCCGGGCGCGGGAAGCCGCGCCAGGCACGTGGCGCAGGAGCCACTGCAGTTTGGTGGCGGAGAAATAGGCGTCAACGACCAGGCCGGTTTTGGCGTGGATCGTCTCCGCATGGCCTCGGCGCTTCAGGTCGTCGCATTGCGGCGCGGTGCGGCGGCATTGCCAGACGATGGCGTTGGCGAGGGGACGACCGGTGCGGCGATCCCACAGGATGGTCGTTTCGCGCTGATTGGTAATGCCGATCGCGGCGATCTGGGTGGGATGGAGGCGCGCATGGCTGAGGGCCTGACGGATGGCGGCCCAGGTGATGCGGAGGATGTCGTGGGGATCGTGCTCGACCCAGCCGGGCCGGGGGTAGCGCTGCGGCAATTCGTGGTAGCCGCGGCCGCGGAGACGGCCCCGGCGGTCGATCAGCAGGGCCGCGGTACCGGTCGTGCCCTGGTCAATCGCGAGGATGACGTCGGACATTAGGGCAATTCGGTGATTACGGGGTATTCGGTGATTACGGTGATGAAAACATGATTCCGGTGATAAAGCCCGTGTTCTATCACCGGAATCACAACTTTTATCACCGACATCACCGATAGCTTACAGCACGAGATGCGAGTCGGTGTCGCGCACGCCGGTGAGTTTGCGGATCGTCGAGAGGATGACGGCAAACTCGCTGTACGGCTCCGAGTCGAGGAAGGCGATGATGTCGTGCTCGCCCGTCACCTGGTAGCAGAGCTTGACACCGGCGAGCTTCCTGACGGCCTGCTCGACGTTGGCCTCATGGCCCGGCTCCACGTCGATCATGATGAAGGCTTTGGGCATCAGACACCTCCGCGTGGGAACTGCGTGAGTATCACACACCAATGACTACAGCCGCCACAGAAGAGCCCTGCAGCGCCCCAGGGCGGGGCTTGACGATGACCCCCGAGCGCGGTACGGTACCGGTATGAGGATGAACGCATGCCCCTGAGCGGCTTCGCCACATCCGAGGGCACCATGCGGTATCGCGACCGCCTGAGCCAGCATCTGTCGGCCGCCCACTACCGCGAATGCCAGGGGCTCTGGCTCTCATCGATCGGCCTCGGCACCTACCTCGGCGAGCCGGACGCTGCCACCGACAACCTCTACCACAACGCCGTCATCGCGACGATCCAGCTGGGCGGCAACGTCATCGACACCGCCATCAACTACCGCTTCCAGCGCAGCGAGCGGGTGGTCGGCCAGGCGCTCGACGAGCTCATCCGGCAGCAACGCGCCACGCGCGATGAGCTCTGCATCGCCACGAAGGGCGGCTTCATTCCCTTCGATGGCAGTTATCCCGACGACCCGGGCGCGTACATCCGCGCCACCTTCCTCGACCCCGGCATCGTGACCGCGGAGGAGATCGTCGCCGACTGCCATTGTCTCTCGCCCGCCTACCTCCAGCATCAGCTCAACGCGAGCCGGCAGAACCTGCGCCTCGAGTGCCTCGACGTCTACTATATTCACAATCCTGAAATGCAATTGGAAGAGGTGAGCCGCAGCGCCTTCCTCCAGCGCATGACGCGCGCCTTCGCCTGCCTCGAGGAGCAGGTGCGGCAGGGCGCGATCCGCTGGTACGGCACGGCCACCTGGAACGGCTATCGCGTGGCCCCCTCCTCGCAGGAGTATCTCTCCCTGGAGGAGTTGGTGCGGTGCGCGGAACAGGCGGGCGGCGCCGGCCATCACTTTGCCTTCATCCAGCTGCCCTGCAATCTGGCCATGCCTGAGGCCGCCGTCGCCAGGAATCAACGGCTGGCCGGCCACAGCGTGACCCTGCTCGACGCGGCCCGCCACTTCGGCATGACGGTCATGGCCAGCGCATCGATCCTGCAGAGCCGTCTGACGAAGGACCTGCCCGCGTGGCTCACCGAGGCCGCCGCCCCACTCACGACCCCGGCGCAGGCCGCCCTCCAGTTCGTCCGTTCCACGCCGGGCCTGGCCGTGGCCCTCGTGGGCATGAAACGGGAAGAGCACGTCATGGAAAATCTGGCCACCGCGAAGGTCCCGCCCCTGACCGCCGAGGCGTGGCGCCACGCCGTCGAGCGCTCCGCCACCGAACCGGCCGGCCGCTGAGACCGCTTTAGCGCGAACGGGCCTGAATGAGCCGCTTCGCGCGCAGGACCCGTTGCAAGACCGTGGCGTGCGTCCCCACCGCCAAAGCCACCAGCGTCCAATAAAAGAGGTCGTGGCCCCCCGGCCGGATCGGCCACCACTGCGATAAGCCCAGCCCAAGCAGATAGATCGCCCCGCGCTCGGTCCGCTCCAGCATGTCCGGCCACTCGGTATTCGTGACCGTCACCTCCAAGCCGGCGCGGGCCTTCGCGTAGCTGGTGATCAGCGCGCCGGTCAGGGCCACCGCGCTCCAGAACCAGTAGCCGGTCACCGCGGCGACCGCGACGTAGACCATCGACTCGAAATACCGGTCCGCCATCGCATCGAGGTAGGCGCCGAATTTGCTGCTCCGCTCCCCCAGCCGGGCCACCGCCCCGTCGAGGCTGTCAAACAACCCGCACGCGAGGCACAAGACAATAAAGATGGTGATGTTGCGGCTCACCAGCAGGTACAGGCACGCGCCCAGGCACAGCAGGACGCCGAGGATGGTGAGGGTATTGGGGCTCACCCCGAGGCGCACGAGCAGCCGCCCCGGCGGATCCGTGAATCGGTCAAACCAGGCCTTGTAGGTGGTGGTCAGCATGGAATGGCAACAATTAATCTAATTCGGTGATGACAGTGATGCGCTGAAACCGAACAACCGCCCTGCTGGGTTTTAATCGCTAACAGCGCACCGACGCCTACATTGATTACGGTGATAGTACGACGAGATTTATCACCGTAATCATTTTTTTATCACCGGCATCACCGAATGATCTTTATCGGTGACGTGTCACACCAATCCTCGGACACCACCGCTCGACCGGACACCGCGAGCACCACGGCGAGGTCGGATGACAGATGGTGCGGCCGAAGCGCACCAATAATTCATTGTAGTCGATCCAGTACCGGGTGGGAAGTTTCTTGCGCAAGGCGAACTCCGTTTCGTCGGGCGCGCGCGTCCGGACATAGCCCCAGCGGTTCGAGATGCGGTGCACATGCGTATCGACGCAGATGCCGAGCCGTTGGAATCCCAGGGTCACGACGAGATTCGCCGTCTTACGGCCGACGCCCGGCAGGGTCACCAGCTCCTCGATCGTCGACGGCACACGGCCGCGGTAGCGTGTCAACAATTGCCGGCAGACCTCCCGCACGTGCCGCGCCTTGGTGCGGTAGAAGCCGACCGGATAGATGGTCTTCGCGATGCGCGCCACCGGCAGCCGGGCCATCGCACGCGGCGCCTTCGCGAGAGCGAAGAGCTTCGCCGAGGCGACATCCGTCACTTCATCCTTCGTGCGCAGGCTCAGCATGCAGGAGATGAGAATGCGGAACGGATCGCGGGTCGTCTCCGAGATCTTCGAGACGGCAGGCGTCTTCCAGTGACGGTGGGCGCGGTAGAGTTTGGCGAGAACCTGTCGGAGCGTAGCCGTGGTCATTCCGTGTTTCCGTGGCCTTCCGTGTTTCCGTGGTGTATAATGGCCGCGCGATGCGCACCGTTTCTGGCGAACTCCAGCACGTAGCGAATGTCGCGCGCGAGGCGGCGTGGGAGGCGGGCAATTACTGCAAGCCTTACGCCGGCCGCGCCGGCGCGCTGCGCATGAAAAGCGCGCCCTCGGATCTCGTCAGCAAAATTGACCATGCCACCGAGGCGCTGATCGCCTCGATCGTGCTGCGCGCTTTCCCGGACCACGCCTTCCTCGGGGAGGAACAGACCCAGGCGGCCAGCGAGGCCGAGACCCGCTGGATCGTGGATCCCATCGACGGCACCACGAACTTCGTGCATGGCCTGCCGTGGTTCGCCGTCTCGATTGCCGTCGAGCGGCGCGGCGAGCTCGTGGTCGGCGTCATCTACGATCCGATGCGGGAAGAGATGTTCCAGGCCATCCGGGGCGGCGGCTCGGTCCTGAATGGCCGGCGGATCCGCGTCTCCAAGGTCCGGCGCCTCGCCGAGGCCCTGCTGAACACCGGCTTTCCCCATACCTTCCGTCAGCATCCCAAACCCCTGCTGCGCCGCTTCGAGGCCTTTCAGTCGATCACCCACGCCGTGCGGCGGATGGGCTCAACCGCCATGAGCCTGGCGAGCATGGCGGCGGGGCGCATCGATGGGTTCTGGGAGGAGGGGACGCATCCGTGGGACATCGCGGCAGGGTTGCTCCTCGTGCGCGAAGCCGGCGGATGCGCCACCGACTGGGAGGGTGCTCCCGCGACCATCTGGAACAAGCGGCCCCTCGTCTCGAACGGCAGGCTTCACGGCCAAATGATTCAGGTCCTGAAACGTACCGGCTAACCCTCTAACAATTATAGCAATCAGCAACCAGCCATCAGCAATCAGCGCTGATTGCTGACCGCTGATCGCTGATGGCTTATGAGGCTGTCCTCTTATCGCTCCAAGACGACGAGCGTCTCCACGTGTGAGGTCTGCGGGAACATGTCGTAGGCGGAGCAATGCGCCAGCCGGTACTGCGGGGCCATGGTCAGCAGCTGCCGCAGATCGGCCACCAGGGTCTGGGCGTTGCAGGAGAGATAGACGATCTGCCGGGGAAAGGCCGCGACCAGGCCGCGCTGCACCTCTTTGTGGAGGCCGCTGCGCGGGGGGTCGACGACGATGACGGCAGGCTGGTGCAGCCAGGTGGAACGGTTGCGGTCGCGGAGCAGCTCCTCGACTTTCCCCTGCCGATACTCCAGATGCGTCAGCCCGGCGCGCTCGGCGTTGAGCCGCGCGAGGTTGATGTTGTGCGGATCGCTCTCGATGCCGAGCACCCGGCCGGCCAACGCCCCCAGATAGAGCGAGATCACCCCGACCCCGCAGTAGAGATCCCACGCCACCTCGCCGGAGCCGACCCGGACCACACCTCGGATCGTGTCGTAGATGCGCTCGGCCTGCAACAAATGAGGCTGCAGGAAATTGAAGGGGTGCAGGCTGAGGCGGAACGGCCCGATCTGCTCCTCGAAGGTCGCGCTCCCTGAGATCAGCGTGAGCTCATCCGGCACCGCCACATCCGCCAGCTTCCGATTGACCCCCCAATAGACGCTGGCCAGCGATGGCACAGCCGCCTGCATCTGCGCGGCCAGGTCGCGGATGATCGACTCATCGCCCCCGCCTGCCGCGATGGGTTCGGGGCGGGCAGGCGGCGCGGTGATGAGACAGGCGACCACCGTGTTGGTGAGGCGGCTGTGGCGCAGCGTGAGATACCGGAAGAAGCCCTGATGGGTGTGGGGATTGTAGGCCGGCAGCCGTGTGGCGCGCGCGCAGCGGCGCGACGCCTCCAGCGCTTCGTTGAAGACGGCCGGCACCAGATGACAGTCCTGCACATCGACGATCTTCCAAAACGACCCGCGGGCATGCAGCCCCAGCACCAGCTCGCCGTCCCACGTCCCGAAGGTGAACTCCATCTTGTTGCGGTACCGCCACGGCTCGTCGAGGCCCTGCACCGGGACGGGTGTCGTGATGCCGAGGCTGGTGAGCGACTTGGCCAGCAATGCCGTCTTGAGCTCGAGTTGGGCCGGGTACGGCAGATCCTGCAATGTGCAGCCGCCGCAGATGCCGAAGTGCTGACACGGCGGCTCGACATGCGCGAAGGCCTGCTTCTCGAGCGTCAGGGTGTTGGCAGCCTTACGAGGCATCACGACCCTCCGGCTCCACGGCGACGATCACCAGGCCCAGCGCATCGGCGCGCGCCACCAGCGTCGGCTGCTCGAGCAGCAGCGTCCGACCGGCCTCGACCGCCAAGCAGGCGGCGCGGCCCGCGATGAGGGCCTCCAGGGTCCGTAGCCCCACGACCGGCACATCAAACCGCCAATCCTGCTGGGGCCTGGCCATCTTGACGACGACCGCGCCCTCGCCGCCCAGCGTTCCGGCGCGTCGAATGGCCGCGTCGGTGCCCTCCAGCGCCTCGACCGCCAGGACCACGCGGCGTTTCACGACGACGGTCTGCCCCGCATCGCACCCGGCCAACGTGCGCGCGAGCGTTCGGCCGAACCGAATATCCTCCCACTCCTCCTGCGTCGGTGGCCGCCGGGTCAGGACGCCTGCCGATGGCAGCCATTCTTTGAGAAAGGTCGTCGAATCGATGACGGCTGTGCCTTCGCGGGCCAGGCGCGCGGCCAACGCGCCCAACAATCCGTCCACGCTGCGGTCAGGCGCGGCGGCCAGGATGGCGAGGGCGTCGGCGTCAAACGCGGAGGCACCGCGCAGCAGGACCTCTTTGGTGATTTTGCCGGCGAGGATCGCCTGGCTGACGTGATGGGATTTGAAGAAGCGGCACAGCTCTCCCACCTGGCCGACGGAGAGCCAGGTGATCTGATCCGCCACGTCGGTGAGCTGCGGCGAGGCCGCATCGGCGAGGCCGACGGCATAGACGGCCCAGCCGCGCTCTTTGGCGCAGCGCGCGACCGTCAGGGGAAAGTCCCCGCCACCGGCGATGAGACCGAGATTGGGCATGGGGAATGGCTGCCGGGTATCCGCCCTAGGCCTGGGACACCGCGGATCGGACGCCGCGGGCGCGTGTCACCGAGGCGCACAGCCCGCGCTTCGAGGCGCGGATAAATTCCACGAGGTGCTGCACCTCACGCACCGGCGGCAGATTCCGTTCCAGCTGGTGCGCCGCATGCGAGACGGTGAGTCCCGAATGGAAGAGGATTTTAAAGGCGGCCTTCAGGTGGTTCTCCACCTCGGTGGAGACATTGGCGCGGCGCAGGCCTTCGTGATTCACTCCATAGACCTTCGCCGGATGGCCGTCGCAGGTGGAATAGGGCGGGATGTCCTGCACGACCTTGGAACAGCCGCCGACGATGGCGAGCTCGCCGACCCGGACAAACTGATGGATGGCGGAGAGCCCCCCGATGACCGCCCGGTCCTCGACGGTGATGTGGCCGGCGAGGGTGCCGTTGTTGGCGATGATGATGTTGTTGCCGATGAGACAGTCGTGGGCGATGTGCGCATAGGCCATCAGGAGGTTGTCATCCCCGATCACCGTCTGGGAGCCGCCGCCCGCCGTGCCCGGATTGATCGTGACATATTCGCGGATGCGGTTGCGGTCGCCGATGACGAGATGGCTGGGCTCGCCCTGGTACTTCAAGTCCTGCGGGATGCTGCCGATGACGGCGCCCGTGAAGAACTGGCAGGATTCGCCGATGGCGGTGTAGCCGTCGATGACGCAGTGCGTGCCGATGGCGGTCCGGTCGCCGATGGTGACGTGCTCGCCGATGACGGCATAGGGACCGACCGTCACCCCCCGGCCCAGTTGAGCGCCGGGATGGACGATGGCGGAGGGATGGATCACGGCGGCATCGCTATCCATCGACGAAGGCGAAGGTGATCTCGGCCTCGGCCACCATCTTGTCCTCGACGGTGACGGTGCCACGGACCTGGCCGAAGCTGGCGCGGCAGCGCAGCACCTCGGCCGTGATGACCAGCTGGTCGCCGGGGACGACCGGCCGGCGGAACTTGGCCTTGTCCACGCCCATGAGGTAGGCGTAGCGACCCTGCTGGTCCGGCGCCCGGAGGGCGATGATGCCGGCCACCTGCGCCATCGCCTCGACGAGCAGGACGCCGGGCATCACCGGCCGGTTCGGAAAATGACCCTGAAAGAAGGCTTCGTTGACGGTGACGTTCTTGATGCCGACGGCGCGCTGCCCGCCCAACTCAATCAACCGGTCGACGAGCAGAAAGGGGTACCGGTGCGGCAGGATCTTCTGAATCGCCTCGACATCCATGACCGGTGTCGTCGAGCCGGCCGGCGTCGTCGACGGCAAGGCGAACCGCTTGGCCAGCGCGCGGACGAAGCCCATGTTGAGCCCGTGGCCGCTCTTGACCGCCAGGATGTGGCCGCGCAGCGGCGCGCCCAGCAGGTAGAGGTCTCCCAGCAGATCCAGCACCTTGTGCCGCGCGCATTCATCCTCGAAGCGCAGCCGGTTCTGGATCACGCCCTTCGGCCCCCACACGAGCGTGTTCTCGTAGGTCGCCCCGCGGCCAAGCCCTTGCCGGCGCAGCGCCTCCGCCTCCTGCTCCATGCAGAAGGTGCGCGCGGGAGCGATCTCCTCGGCAAACCGGTTCGTGGCGTTGAAGGTCACGAATTGCGAATGCAGCAGGGGATGATCATAGCTCAGCGTGTAGGAAATGCGAAATCCGTCGTACGGCAGCGCGGTGATCGCCGCGCCGTTGTGCTCGACATAGACCGGCTCTCGAATGTCCAGCACGCGGCGCGGGGCCGACTGGGCGGCCAGGCCGGCGCGCTGGAGCGTGTCGACGAAGGCGACGGCGCTGCCGTCCATGCCCGGCACCTCGGGGCCGTTCAGTTCAATGACGAGATTGTCGATCCCCAGCCCCCACAGCGCCGCCATCAGGTGCTCGATCGTCTGGACTGAGACCTGGTCCTGGCCGATCGTCGTCCGGCGGTGGAGGGGGGCCGTGTCCTGGATGCATGCCACCATCGCCGGGATGCGCGGACGGCCGGACAGATCCGTCCGCACGAACACGATGCCGGTGCCCTCCGGCGCCGGCTGAAACTGCAGCTCCACCGCGGCACCCGTGTGGATGCCGGTGCCTTTCAGACGCACGGGTTGAGCAATCGTGTGCTGCGGCGCCATGCGGATTATTTCTTCGTGGCGTACCGGTCGTTCAGCATCTTGAGAACCGGATCGGTGACATCGAGGGGCGTCGAGCCGTAGAGGAGGGCCTGGTCATTCACGATCAGATCGTAGCCTTCCTTCGCGGCGTACTCCTTGATCGTCACCTCCATATCCTTGAAGATGTCCTTGGCTGCGCCGTCCCGCTCGCGCCGCAGGGCCTCCCCCACCGTCCGGTCGAACTCCTGGAGCGCCTTCGCCTTCGCCTCGAACTCCTGCCGCCGCGTCTCCTTGGCCTTGTCGGTCAGCACCTCCATCCCCTCTTTGAGCTTCTTGACATCGGCGACCAGTTTGTCGCGTTCGGCCCCGCGCGAGCTCGCCTTCGCTTCCAGCGCCTTGTCCGACTCTTTCGTCTTCTGATACCCGTCGAAGAGCCGGCCGACATTGATGTAGGCGATCTTGGCGCTCGTCATGGCCGCCTCGGTGGGCGAGCCCGCGCCGACGAGCCACCCCACCGCCATGCCCACCATGATGCACTGCCTGATCTTCACGGTCACCCCTCCTCTGTGAGTTAAAAGGCGCGGCTGATGTTAAAGTGAAAGCGCAGCCGCTGTTCTTCGTTGTCATCCGGGTTGAGCGGAAAGCCCAAGTCCAGCCGCACCGGACCGATGGGCGTCTTGATCCGGGCGCCGATCCCGGTCCCCAACTTGAAGTCCTCGCCAAACTGGTTGACGCGCCGCCACACGTTGCCCGCATCGAAGAAGACGGTCCCCTTGATATTCTCGACGAGGGGGATGACGAGATCGATGTTGCCGATCGCCATCGCCTCGCCGCCGATGGGGTCGTTGGAGTTCGCGTCCCGCGGGCCCACCCGGCGCTCCTCGTAGCCGCGGATCGTGGTGCTGCCCCCGGCGAAGAAGCGCTCGAAGATGGGCACCTCCTCCGAGTCGCCGTAGGCGTCGATGAGGCCCGCCCGGCCGCGCACCTCCAGGAGCCAGCCCTTCTGTTTCCAGCAGGGCCAGATGACGGTGTCACTCACCGTCCCACGGACAAAATCCTTGTCGCCGCCGATAAAGCTGCCCGCGAAATCGACGCCCCACCGGAAGACCTGGCCGTGCGTCGGGTCGAAGCGGTTGTCGCGCGTGTCGTAGGTCCAGTCGTTGCTCAGCGTGCTGATGAGGTTGTCGCCTTCCTCGTTGCGCAGATCGGCCGACGCATCCGAGGAAACGTCGGAGATGTCGACATTCTCCAGGCGATACCCCACGCTCCCCGCGAAATGCTCCGTGAACTCCTTCCCCAAGCGCACGCCACCGCCGGTCCGCTGCTCATCGTAGGCGAAGCCGAGACTGCGGCGCTCGAGCCGCGTGATGTGGAACGCATCGAGGCCCAGCGAGACCGGGTGGCCCAGGAACCACGGCTCGGTGAAGGACAGGTCGAACTCCCGCCGGACGGTGCCCAGCTGGGTGCGAAACCGCAGATCCTGCCCGGCGCCGGTGAAGGTGGGGAAGTTTTTCCAGTCGAAGTTGCGCTGCTCCACCTGCACGAAGCCGATCGCCCGGTCCACCGAGCTAAAACCCCCGCCGAAGCTGAACTCTCCCGTCTTCGTCTCCTTCACCTGCACGACGAGATCCCGGTGATGCGGCTCCGTGCCCGGCTCATGGTCGAAGCTGATCTCCTCGAAGTAGCCGAGGTTGTAGAGCCGCTCGCGGGAGCGGCGCAAGAGCTCGCCGTCGAAAGGATCGCCGGGCTTGACCCGCAGCTCGCGGCGGATGACGACGTCCTTCGTATGGGAGTTGCCGCGGATGTCGATCTTGTCGATGTAGGCCAGTTCGCCTTCGGTGATCCGGTAGCGCACCTGCATCGCCTTGGTGGAGGGATCCAGCATCGAGGTTGGATCCACCCGCGCGAAGATGTAGCCCCGGTCAAAGTAAGCGCCCTGGAGCGAGCCGACGTCCTCCTGCAGGGCCTCCTGGCTGAACACGCTGCCGGGCAGCATCTGCAACCGGCTGTGCAGCTCCTCCTCGGTGAAGAGCTGCTGCCCGGCCAGCTCCACCGTGCCGACGGTGTAGCGCGGCCCCTCGGTCACGGTGAGCGTGAGGTAGACCGACCGGCCCCGCTCATCCGTGGCGACGGCGCGCTCGACCAGCGCATCCTGAAAGCCCTCGCGCCGGTAGAAAGCCCGAATGCGATCCAGGTCTTCGTCCAGCACCTCCTCCCGATAGACGCCCGCGCGCCAGAAGGCGGCGCGCTTGGTCTTCATCACCTTGCGGATGCGCCGGTCGCTGAACCGCTCGTTGCCCTCGATGAGGATGGAGGCGACGCGCACCTTCGGCCCCTCGTCGAGCAGCAGGTACAAGGTGGCCTCGCCAGTCGCCTGGTCCACCTGGGTGTCGTGGGCAACCTTTGCGCTCGTGTACCCCTTGCGCCGGTACTCCGCGAGGATCTGGTCGACGCCGTCCTTGAACCGCTTCGGATCGAGGAACTCGCCCACCTTGAGATCGAGCATCTTCAGCAGTTTGTCGCGGTGCAGGATGCGGTTGCCCTGGATCTCGATCGCCTTGATGAGCGGCTTCTCCTGCACCTGGAAGGTGACGATCACGCCCTCGGCCGCCGGTTGGACATCGACGCTGACATCGCTGAAGAAGCCGGTCTGGTAGAGCTGGCGCACATCCTCATTGACCACCGCCTGGACGAAGGCCGCCCCCGCCTTGGTCCGGACCTTGGCCAGGACCGTCTCCTCGGCGACGACGCTCAGGCCCTGCACCCGGACCTCCTGGATGGTCGGTGGCGCGGGTGTGGACGGCGCCGGTGCCGGCTCATCCGCCCAGGCCGGCACCGCGAGGCCCGCGCCCAGCAGGACGAGCGCGGCGCCCGCGTGCTGCCAGCGATTACGCCGTCTGCTTGGCCAGATTTTCAAAACGTACAAACTCCTTGACGAAGGCAAGCTTGACTGTGCCAATAGGCCCGTTGCGCTGCTTGCCAATAATCACCTCCGCGATACCCTGGTTTTCCTCGGTCGGCGTGTAATAATCCTCGCGATAGAGCAACAGCACCACATCCGCATCCTGTTCGATGGCCCCGGACTCCCGCAGATCGGAGAGGCGCGGCCGGAAGGTCTCGCGCCGCTCCGGGGCGCGCGAGAGCTGGCTCACGGCGACGACGGCGACATTGAGCTCGCGCGCCAGCGCCTTCAGGCTCCGGGAAATCGTCGCGATCTCCTGCTGCCGGTTGTCCGATTTTGAGGGCTCCTCCATGAGCTGCAGATAGTCGAGCACGACGACGCCGATGCTGTGGCGGGCCTTGAGCCGGCGCGCCTTGGCGCGCAATTCCAGAATGGACACGCCCGGCGTATCATCGATGAAAATGGCGGCCTCGGAGAGCTTGCCGGCGGCATTCGTGAGGCGCGGCCAGTCCGACGGATGCAGGATGCCGCTGCGCACATTATGGGCGTTGATGCGGGCGTGGGAGCAGAGCATGCGCTGGACCAGATGGTCGCGCGACATCTCGAGGCTGAACACGGCGACCGGCACCTTCTGCGCCAGCGCGACGTGCTCGGCCATGTTGAGGGCAAAGGCGCTCTTGCCCATCGAGGGCCGGCCGGCGACGATGACCAGCTCGCTCGGCTGCAACCCGGCCGTCATATGGTCGAGGTCGTCAAAACCGGTCGGCAGGCCCGTGATGTAGCCCTTGCGCTGGTAGAGGGCGTCGATCGTCTCGATGGAACTCTTGATGATCTCCTTGAGCGGGAGGAAGTCGCTTTTGATCTTCCGCCCCATGATCTCGAAGATCAGGCCCTCGGCGCGGTCCAGCAGCACATCCGGGGTGACCGCCGATTCATACGTTTCGGTGACGATCTGCGTGGCGGCCCGGATGAGGCCGCGCAGGATCGCCTTCTCCTTCACGATCCGGCTGTAGTGCGCGGCGTTCGCCGCCGTGGCCACGGTCGTCGTGAGCTGGGCGAGGTAGCTGGCTCCGCCGGCGTCCTCGAGGCTGTTCTGGCGCTTCAGCTCCTCCGTGAGGGTGAGCAGGTCGGCGGCCTGGTTGTCGCGGTAGAGCTTGGTGATGGCGCCGAAGATCTTGCGGTGGGCGTCCTTGTAGAAGTCCTGCTCCTGGAGAATCTCGACGGCCTGGGCGATGCCCTCTTCGTCGAGGAGCATCGAGCCCAGCACCGCCTGTTCCGCCTCCAGATTCTGCGGCGGCAGCCGGTCGAGGGAGAGGTCCTGCAGTTCCATGCTTACGACTTGACGACCAGAATCTTCACATCCACCTTCAGTTCCTGGGTCAGCTTGACCGGCACGAGATAGACGCCGAGCTCTTTGATCGGTTCCGCCAGGAGAATCTTGCGTTTGTCGATGGTGATCCCCTGGGCCTGCAGGGCCTGCGCGATATCCTCGTTCGTCACCGAGCCGAACAGGCGGCCCTCGGCGCCGGAGGGGCGCGGCAGCGTGACGGAGAGCGCATTGAGCCGGCCCTGCATCGCCTCCGCCGCGGCGCGCTCCTTGGCGACCCGGGCGGCCTGGACGGCCCGCTCGGTCTCCAGGCGGCTGAGGTTACGCTCGGTGGCCGGCATGGCCAGTCCCTGGGGCAACAGGAAGTTGCGGGCGTAGCCCGGTTTGACCTTCACGACCGACCAGGCCTGGCCGACCCGCTCCACATCCTGACGCAGAATCACATCCATGAGCGGCTCACGCCTCCGCGACGTACGGCAACAGCGCCACGAACCGGGCCTGCTTGATCGCCTGGGCTAGCACCCGCTGGTGGCGCGCGCAGTTGCCGGAGAGCCGCGAGGGAAAGATCTTGCCGCGCTCCGTCAGAAACTTCTGGAGCCGGGCCAGATCCTTGTAGTCGACGATCTCGACGTGCTCCACGCAGAATTTGCAGATTTTTCGGCGAACAAACCGCTCACGACGTCCTCGGTACATCGTTCCTCCCGTTGAAATGGTGCGAATCGGTGATTACGGTGATTTCAAAATGATGCCGATGATACAACCGGTTGTATCACCGTAATCACAGTTTTTATCACTGTAATCACCGAATCGATGTCTGTCCTTTAGAACGGTACGTCCTCCGTGCCTTCAGGCGATGCCGCCACGGCTGGTGCTTCGGCCTCGGCCGGCGCTTCTTCAGCCGGCGCCTCGGTCTCAGCCCCGGCGGCCGGGGGACCGCCCGGCCGGTTCAGGAACTGCACGCGGTCCGCGCGCACCTCCAGGATCGACCGGGTCTGGCCGTCCTTCTCCCAGCTGCGGTAGATCAACCGCCCCTCCACAAACACCTGCCGACCCTTCGTGAGATACTTGCTGCAGTTCTCGCCTTGCTTGCCCCACACCACGACACGGACGAAGCAGACCTCTTCCTTCTTCTCGCCGGCGGGCGTGGTGTAGTTGGAATTGACGGCGAGGCCGAGGGTGGCCACGGCGGTCCCGTTCGGGATGTAGCGCAATTCCGGGTCGCGGGTCAAATTGCCCATCAAGAGCACACGATTGACGCTGGCCATGGGAGAGGCTCCTTATGCGGCGGCCGTGACGGGTGCCGGCTGGTGGTCCTGCCGGACGATGAGGGCCCGGAGGATCTGTTCGTCGAGCCGGTAGCTCTTCCGCAGCCGTTCGATGGCCGCGGGCTCGACGCGAAAGACAATCAGATGGTACACGCCCTCGCGGCTTTTGGCAATGGGGTAGGCCAGCCGCCGCCGGCCCCAGGCCTGGGACGATTCGATCTGGCCGCCGGATTTCACCAGGGCATCCTCGATGCGCGCGACCAGCTGCTTCATCTGGTCCTCGGAGAGTTCGGGCCGCAAAATCATCATCGCTTCGTACCGGTGCATCAGCTCACCTCGTGGTTGTCGCAGTTGAGCCTGCCTGCCTGACCCAGGTCTCGCAGGCCTCGGCCGCCCGCGCGATCACCTCGCGCAGGCGCGCCTGTTGGCTCGGGGCGAACGGCCCCAACACATAGTCGCTCAAATCCTTCGGCAATGGTGCTGCGCCGACGCCGATGCGCAGCCGCGGCACCGCTTCGGTGCCAAGGGTATCCAGCACCGATGCCAGCCCGCGGTGGCCGCCGGCTGAGCCTGCCGCGCGCAGCCGCAGCCGCCCGAACGGCAGATTCACGTCATCACAAATGATCAAACAGTCCTCCGGCGTGAGCCGCAGATGGCGCAGCAACCGACGCACCGCGACACCCGACGCATTCATGAAGGTGCGCGGCCGCGCCAGCCGCACGCTCTGTCCCTGCCGCGCGACCGGCGCGCTCAGCGCCGCCGACAGGCGCCAGCCCGTCAGGCCACGCTGCCACGTCACCCGCCACTGCGCGGCGAGCGCGGCGACCACCATCGCTCCCGCGTTGTGGCGCGTGCGCGCGTACGCCGGGCCGGGGTTGCCGAGACCCACGATCAATTTCATGAACGGGCCTAGGCCGCCTTCTCCTCTTTTTTCTTCCCTTCCTTCGCTTCCTTTTCAGACGCCTTCGCCGCCGCCTCGGCCTCAATCTCCTCCGGTTTCTTCTGCTTGAGCACCTCGGGCTCGGCCGCCCCCTCGGTCGCCGCGGCCGCCGCCGCCTCATCGAGCACCTTCTCGACCTTGGCGGTGAGGATGGAGATGATCGCCGCCTCCGGATCGGTCACCAGCTTGACGCCCGACGGCATCGCAAAGTCCTTCGCGTGCTTCGTGTCGCCGATCTTCATCGCGGCGACATCGATCGCAAACCGCTCCGGAATCTGCGTCGGCAGACACTCGATGGTGAGCTCCCGCAGCAGATATTCCAGCACGCCGCCGTCCTGCTTGACGCCCACCGCCTCGCCTTGGGCCACGACCGCGACGCCGACCGTGATCGTCTCGGTGAGCGAGATCTGGTGAAAATCGATATGGGTGATCCCGCCGCGCACCGGGTCGTGCTGGACCTCCTTCACGATGGTGGTCGTCTCCTTCGGCTTGCCCCGGCCCTCTGGCGACGCCTGCCGGGGCTGGCCCGACGCTCCGGTCTCCGGCTTCGCGATCAGGAGTTTAACGATGACATTCTCGCCGGCCTTCGTGTGGAGCGCGCGGCGCAGCTCCCGGGCCTCCACGGCGATGTCGATCGGTTCATGTTGCTTGGCATAGACGACGCCGGGCACGAAGCCGTCGGCCCGCAGGCGCTTGGCCGGCCGGCTGCCGAGGCGCTCACGCAGCGTCGCTTGGAGTTGCACGGTTTCCATGGGAATTGACCTCGCTCGTTAATCGAACAGTGAACTGACCGACTCTTCGCAGTGAATCCGGCGGATCGCCTCGCCCAGCACCCCGGCGACCGACAGGACCCGGATCTTCGAGTGACGCTTGTGGTCTGCCACCGGGATCGTGTCCGTGACGGCGACCTCGGTGAAGGGCGATTTGCCGATGCGGCTGATCGCCGGCCCGGAGAGGACCGGATGGGTGATCGCCGCGTAGAGCGCCAGGGCCCCGGCCCTCTTCAGCGCCACCGCCGCCTCCACCAGGGAGCTCGCGGTCGCGACCAAATCGTCAACGACCAGGACGTTTTTGCCCTTCACCTCACCTAAGATATTCATCACCTCGGAGGCCTCCGGGCTGATGCGCCGTTTGTCGACGACGGCCAGCGGGGCGGAGAAGCGCTTCGCGTAGGCCCGGGCCATCTTGATCCCGCCCACATCCGGAGTGGCAATGACCAGGTTCTTCAGCTTCTTTTTCTGAAAGTAGTCTACGAAGACGTTGACCGCATAGAGATGGTCGACGGGGATGTCGAAGAAGCCCTGGTTCTGCGCGGCATGCAGG
>JACQRC010000014.1 GCA_016206665.1 Candidatus Omnitrophota bacterium
ACCTCACACCAGTCACCAGTCACTCGTCACTCGTCACTCGTCCAGAACGTTTCATGCAGATACTTCTGTCCCCCATCGGGAAAAATCATGACGATCGTCCCCTGTTCGATGGCGCGGGCCACCTGCAACGCCCCGGCGAGCGCCGCGCCCGAGGACGGGCCGACGAGCAAACCCTCTTCACGGGCCAGGCGCCGCGCCGCCTGATACGCCTCGTCCGTCGCGATCTCCAGATGCTGATCCGGAAAGGCGGGATCGTAAATCCCCGGCACGATCGAGCTCGCCATGTGCTTCAGGCCCTCCAGGCCGTTGAGCGGTGAATCCGGCTCCAGGGCGACGACATGCATGGAGGGGTTGTACGCCTTGAGCCGCCGGCCGGTCCCCATCAGCGTCCCGCTCGTACCCATGCCTGCCACGAGATGCGACACCTGGCCCTGCGTCTGCTCCCAGATTTCGACACCCGTCGTCTCGTAATGCGCGCGCCAGTTGGCGGCGTTACCGTACTGGTCGGCGTAGTAGTACCGTCCAGGCGAGGCGCCCGCGATGCGCCGCGCCTCGACGATCGCGCCGTCGGAACCCTCGAGTGGATTCGTCAGCACGAGCTCGGCCCCATAGGCCCGCAGCGTGTGCAGCGTGGACTGGCTGACATTCGACGGCACGCACAGCGTCACGCGGTACCCCTTCGCCGCGCCGATCATCGCGTAGGCGATGCCGGTGTTGCCGGAGGTCGCGTCGAGGAGGATCTGCTCCCTGGTCAACTGCCCGCTGCGCTCGGCCGCGCGCACGATCGACCAGGCGGCCCGGTCCTTCACCGACCCACCAGGATTGAACCACTCCGCCTTCGCCAGTAACGTGACGTGGGGGACGCTGCGCTCAATCGCCCGCAGGCGTAACAGCGGCGTGTGGCCGATCCGTGACAGCACGTCGGTACCCAGGGACATTTTGCTGGCAGTACCAAGGATGGATGGCGTCATTTAGCCGATCCCCAACTCCATTTTCACATCATCTGTCGCCATCGTGCGCGGGTCCCACGGCGGCGTCCAGACGACGTTGACCTTGACCTGTTGCACGCCGGGTAGCTCCTTGACCGCGTGATGGATTTGGGCGAGCAGCATCGGTCCGTACGGGCAGCCGGGCGAGGTGAGCGTCACGTCCACCGTGACCAGCCCGCCTCCGATCTGCACGCCGTAGACGAGCCCGAGCTCGATGATGCTCCAGTGCAATTCTGGATCCTCGACGGCCTGCAGCGCCTCGCGTACCTGCGTTTCGGTCAGCCCCGTTGACGCAGATGCTGATGGCTGATGGCTGATTGCCGATGGCTTCGCGCCACCTGTCACTGCTGTTTCTTTCGTGTAGTCCTGAATCCCCTCCAAGAGCGCATTCCACGCCATGATCGCGCACTTGATGCGCACCGGATACTTCTTGACGCCTTCGAGCGCCTCGAGATCCTCCAGCGCCTCCGGCCACGCGGCGGGGCCGCCCTCGAGCATGACCTGCTTGAATTGCGCGGCGAGCCGCTGCGCGTCGGCGAGTGTCTGTCCCTGGACCGCGTCGGTCAACATCGACGTGGAGGCCTGGCTGATCGAGCAGCCCTTCGCCAGCGCCTGGATCTCGGTCATGATACCATTGCTGACGCGCGCCGTCAGGGTCACCTCGTCGCCGCAGAACGGGTTGACCCCCTCCACGGTGATGTCGGCCGGCTCGAGCTTGCCGTGATGGTGCGGGCTCTTGAAGTGCTCGAGAATGATGTCCCGGTACAGATCATCGGTGAGCGACAACGCTGAAGGTCTCCTTCGTCTTCTGCAGGGCGGCGATGAGCCGGTCCGCATCCTGCGTCGTGTTGTACAGATAGAAACTGGCGCGCGCCGTCGCCACGACACCCAGCCGCCGCATGAGCGGCTTCGCGCAGTGGTGGCCGGCGCGGATGGCGACGCCCTCGCCATCGAGGAACTGGCCCACATCGTGAGGATGGATGTTTTGGTAGTTGAAGGCGATCACCCCGCCCCGCAGGGCCGGGTCTTTGGGGCCGTAGATCATGATGTCGTGATTGAGCCGCTCGAAGGCCGACAGCGCATACGCGACGAGGGATTGCTCATGGGCTCGCACCGCCGCCATGTCCAGCGCGCTGAGGTATTCCATCGCCGCGCCCAATCCCACGGCCCCGGCGATGTGCGGGGTGCCGGCCTCAAACTTCCAGGGGATCTCGTTCCATGTCGCATGATCGAGCCAGACGTTGCTGATCATCTCCCCGCCCCCCTGAAACGGCGGCATCGCCTCTAACAATTCGGGCCGGCCGTAGAGGACGCCAATCCCCGTCGGCCCTAACATCTTGTGGCCGGAGAAGACCAGAAAATCGCAATCCAGTTCCTGCACGTCGACCGGCAGGTGGGGCACGCTCTGCGCGCCGTCGACGAGGACGAGGGCCCCCACCGCGTGCGCCTGCCGGATCAAGTCGGCCACGGGATTGATCGTGCCCAACACATTCGAGATGTGCGTCACGGCGAAGAGCTTCGTCCGCTCAGACAGCAACGCCTGCGCATGGGCGAGGTCGAGCGTCCCGTCCGCGGTCAGTCCCACGAACTGCAGTGTGGCCCCGGTCGCCTGTGCGATCAACTGCCACGGCACCAGATTCGCGTGGTGCTCCATTTCGGTGAGGAGAATCTCGTCGCCGGGCTTGAGGGCCCACCGTCCCCAGGCCTGGGCCACGAGGTTGATCGCCTCGGTCGAGCCCCGCGTGAAGACGATGCTGCGCGCCGACGGCGCGTGAATGAAGTGCGCCACCTGCTCCCGCGCCTGCTCGTAGAGGGCCGTGGCCTCTTCCGCGAGCGTGTGGATGCCGCGGTGGACGTTCGCGTTCGACTCCTCGTAGTACCGCCGCAACGCCTCGATGACGTGGTGTGGTTTTTGCGTCGTGGCGGCGTTGTCGAGGTAGACCAAGGGCTTGCCGTGGACTTGGCGGCTCAAGATCGGAAAATCATTGCGGATCAGTTTCGGGTCAAACATGTGTTGTACTCGCTTGCCAGTCACTAGTCACTAGTCACCAGCCACTTCCACTTGCACTTCGTCGCCTACCACCCGCACCGGATACGTCTTCACGGGCACCACGGCTGGCAGGCACTGCGGCTTGCCGGTCGTCACATTGAAGCGCGCCCCGTGCCGCGGACACTCGATCTCCTGCCCCACCAGTTCGCCTTGGTCCAGCGAGCCGCCGTCATGGGTGCAGAGGTCATCGATGGCGTAGAAGGTGCCCCCCACGTTGCAGACCGCGATGCGCGCCGTCGGGGTCTCGATGACCTGCACCTTCCCCGGCGCAATCTCGCCCGTCTTGGCGACCGTGACCAGCGTTGGCATCACAACGCCGCGGCGATCTTGCGATCGATCGCCTCCAGAATCTCCTCCTGCACCGTGCCCGCCATATTTCGTGGCGGGTCCGCCGCGCCCTGTGGCGGAGGTTGCTGGAGCCGGCCCAGCACCTGCTCGAAGAAGCCGTGGATGATCAGCCGGCCCGCCTCCTGCCGGGAGAGGCCCCGGCTCATCAGATAAAACTCCGTCTCGGCATCGATGTGGCCGACCGCCGCCCCGTGGGTGCAGCGCACGTCATCGGCCTCGATCTCCAGCTTCGGGATCGAGTCGGCCTTCGCCGTGTTCGTCAGGAGCAGATTCTTGTTCAACTGGTAGGCGTTGCTCTTCTGCGCCGGTTTCCGGATATGAATGAGGCCGGTGTAGAGCGAACGCGCGGAGCCACCCAGCACCGCCTTGTAGACCTGGTCGCTCGTCGTGCGCGGGGCGTGGTGATCCTGCAGCGTGTGCAGATCGACCTGCTGATGGCCCTCGCCCATGTGCAGGCCTAACAGGTTCGCGACCGCCCCCTCCCCGGTCAGCAGCGTTTCGACATAGGCCTTGGTCGTCTGCCCGCCGAGGTAGACCGATAAGGTCGTGCACTGCCCGCCGCGGGCGATGTGGGCGCGCTGGGTGGTCAGACTCACCACCTGGCCGTCCCACGCCTGCAGGTTGACGTAGGCAACCTGCGCCTCCTCCTGAATGAAGAGCTCCGTCGCGGTGTTGACGACGCTGCGCCGGTCGGTGGCGGCGGTGGTGGTCTCGAACAGCATCACCTGTGAGCCGCGGTCGGCGACGATGCAGGTATGCGGAAAGACGGCGACCCCGCCCTGCGTCAGATGGCAGGTCATCCGCAGCGGGACGGCGACCGTCACATGCGGCGGCACGTACAGAAACGTCCCGTGTGTCCACAGGGCGGAATGCAGCGCCACCCATTTCCGGTCGGTGGTCTTAAGCCCGTCACTCATCAGCCAGGGGCGCAAGGCCTCCGGTGCGGTGCGGACCATCTCGGCGAGGTCGGCGAACCGAACCCCGGCGGCCTGGGCCTCCGGAGGCAGCGCGCGTTGGACGGCCATCGCCTCGGGCGTCGCCAGGGTCAGGGAAGCGAGGTCGAACTGGCTGAGGTCGTTGCGCCGCCACTCCTCGTCGTGGGTGGAGGGCTCCGGCAGCTGCTCGAAGCGCTGCCAGTGTGACAGCCGCAGGCTGCGCAGCCATTCCGGCTCATGGCGCCGCTGGGACAATGCCGCCAGCTGGTCTTGGGTGATCGAGATGATGCTGCTCATTGAATGAGCCCGCGACTTACGGAGCCCCTCATGGGCGACGTAAGTCGCATGGGCGAATTCAACCCCGCCCTTTTGGTTAACCTCATATCACGTCCCCCTTCTTTCCCCCGCCCTTTTGGACGACACCCTAACGTGCACACCCAAAAGGGCGGGGTCACATTCGGCCAGGCTACTTGCGTCGGCCCGAGGGCCTCCGCAAGTAGCGGCCTCATGTGACTACCCCAGCGAACCGTCCATCTCGAGCTGGATGAGCCGGTTGAGCTCCACCGCGTACTCGAGCGGGAGTTCCTTCGTGAAGGCCTCGAAGAAGCCGTTGACGATCATCGTGCGGGCGTCGTTTTCCTTGAGGCCGCGGCTCTGCATGTAGAAGAGCTGCTCCTCGCCGATCTTGCTCACCGTCGCCTCATGCTCGACCTGCACCCGGTCCTCCTCGACTTCCATCGTCGGATAGGTGTCCGACCGGGAGGCCTCGTCGAGCAGCAGCGCATCACAGCGGACGCTCACCTTGACGTCGGTGGCCCCCTTGTAGACCTTGACCAGCCCGCGGTAGGAGGTGCGGCCGCCGTCCTTCGAGATCGACTTCGAGGTGATGGCGGAGGTCGTGTGGGGCGCGACGTGGACCACCTTAGCGCCCGCATCCTGATGTTGATCCTTGCCGGAGAAGGCGACCGAGAGGATTTCCGCCCGGGCCCCCGGCTCCATGAGATAGACCGAGGGGTATTTCATGGTGAGCTTCGAACCGAGGTTGCCGTCCACCCACTCGACGATGGCATCCTGGTAAGCGACCGCCCGCTTCGTCACGAGATTGTAGACGTTCTTCGACCAGTTCTGGATCGTCGTGTACCGGATGTGCGCGCCCTTGAGGGCCACCAGCTCCACGACGGCGGAGTGCAGCGAATCAGACGAATAGGTCGGCGCGGTGCAGCCCTCGATGTAATGCACCGAGGCGCCCTCATCCGCGATGATGAGGGTCCGCTCGAACTGGCCCATGTTCTCGGCGTTGATCCGGAAGTAGGCCTGCAGCGGAATGGCGACCGCAACGCCCTTGGGGACGTAGATGAAGCTGCCCCCGCTCCAGACCGCGGAGTTGAGCGCGGCGAACTTGTTGTCGGCCGGCGGGATGACCGTGCCGAAATATTTGCGCACGATCTCCGGATGCTGCTTCAGCCCGTCATCCATGCCGAGAAAGATCACGCCTTGCTTCGCGAGATCCTCGCGAATCGAATGATAAACAACCTCAGATTCATACTGCGCTGTAACTCCCGCGAGAAACTTCCGCTCCGCCTCCGGGATGCCGAGCCGGTCGAAGGTGTTCTTGATCTCCTTCGGCACCTCGTCCCACGTCTTGCCCTGCTGCTCGGCCGGCTTGAGGTAGTAATAGATGTTGTCGAAGTCGATGGCGGAGAGCATCTCGGTGTTGGCCCACGTCGGCATCGGCTTCTGGTGGAAGTGGTCGAGCGCCTTGAGCCGGAACAAGCGCATCCACTCCGGCTCCTGCTTCATCGAGGAGATCTTCTCGACGACCTCGCGGGTCAGCCCCCGGCCCGTCTTGAAGACATACTTCTCCTCCTCGTGGAAGCCGTACTGATAGTCCTGGTTGATCTCGACCTTGGGTGGCGTGGCCATCGTCTTATCCCCGCTTTCCGGAGGCCGTGGCCTCCGTGTCCGAACCCTCGTAGCCCTTCGCCTCCAGCTCGAGCGCCAACTCCTTGCCGCCGGAGCGGACGATGCGCCCGTCCATGAGCACATGCACCACATGAGGCTGAATGTAGTTGAGCAGCCGCTGGTAGTGGGTAATCAACAGCACCCCCATCGTCGGGCCCATGAGCCGGTTGACCCCGTTGGCGACGACCCGTAGGGCATCGATGTCGAGGCCGGAGTCGGTCTCATCGAGCACGGCCAGCCGTGGCTGCAAGACCGCCATCTGGAGAATTTCGCACCGTTTCTTCTCGCCGCCGGAGAAGCCGTCGTTGACATACCGCTGGAGAAAGGCCTCGTCCATCTCCAGCAGCGCCAGCTTCTCTTTGATCGCCTGGCGCATCTGCTTCGGCGAAGGTGTCTCGGCGCCGCGGACCGCCTTCATCGCCATGCGCAAAAAGTGGAGCACCGTCACCCCGGGAATCGCCTGCGGATACTGAAAGGCGAGAAAGAGACCCTGGCGCGCGCGCTCGTCCGCCTTCATGGCGACGAGATCTTCACCTTGAAACAGGATGCGCCCGCCCGTGACCTGGTAGCGCGGATGGCCGCCGAGGGCATTGGACAGCGTGCTCTTGCCGGAGCCGTTCGGCCCCATGAGCGCGTGCACCTCGCCGCGGTTCACCTGCAGCGAGATGCCTTTGATGATCTCCTTGCCCTCCACAGAGACGTGGAGGTTCTCGATGACGAGCAATGGGGCGTCACTCATGGGGTATCATCCTTCGGCGCTCGGCCAACGCCTGGTCGACCAGCTTTTCCTCCGGCAGCAACTGGGCCAGGGTCGTCTGGTCCAGAAATTCCTCGATGTACCGGGTCAGTCCGGCCCACGCCGAGCGGATGCCGCAATTCGAAAAGTGGATGCACTCAACGCGCTGGCCGGTGTACCGGGCGCAGATCGCCTTCGGGCTCAGGACGCTGCCCAGCGCCCGGACCACCTGGCCGAGCGTGATCTCCCCCGGAAGCTTAGTCAAGCGGTATCCGCCCTTGATGCCGCGCAGACTCTTGACGAGGCCGGCGAGGCTTAAGGCCCGCAGGAGCTTCTCGGCATAGGCCAGCGAGATGCCTTCCAGCTTGGCGATCTCCTTGACCGTCGTCATCCCGCCCGATGGGTGACGCGCCAGCTGGATGAGGCACCGCAGGCCATATTCTTCCTGGGCCGTGATCTTCATGGCATCTGGGCTCCTCCATTAACAATGGTACGCTAATCAGACTTTTTTGTCAACTATTATTTAAGACCTTTTAGTCAGCATTTGTGACCACGCGTAGAGCGGCACGCCGGCACACAGGAGGGCCAACCCGAGGCAGGCTTCGCGGGGTTGTTGCCTGAAGGCATTGACCATGAACCAAGCCATCGTCACGATGAAGAGCAGCGGTGTCGCCGGATAGCCCCACACCCGGTACGGTCTGACGCGAAGGGGCTCTGCTTCGACTTCGCTCAGTGCTTCGACTGCGCTCAGCATCCTGAGCGAGGCCCGCTGTAAGCGGGCCGAGTCGAAGGACATTCGCCCTGAGCGAGCCACGCCTTTTCGGCGGGGCGAGTCGAAGGGCTCACGGCGCCGCCAGAGAAAGACCGAGGCGGCGGTCAGGATGTAGAAGAGGGTGATGACGACGGTCGTGTAGGTCAGAATCTGGTCAAAGGTCCCCCACCAGACGAGCAGGATGGCGCAGGCTCCCGCCGCGATGAGCGCCTTCGCCGGCGTCTCAAACTTGGGGTGCAGCCGGCCGAGGCGGGCGAAGAGACCGTGGTCCTGGCCCAACGCGTACAGGATGCGGCCGCCGGTGAGGATGTAGCCGTTGAGCGCCCCGAAGGCGGAGCAGGCCACCATCACCGCGATGAACTCCCCGCCCAGCGGGCCGATCGCCCGGCGCATCATCGTCGCCGCGACGAGCGGCTGGCGCGGCATCTCCTCAACGGAGACATAGGCGAGGTAGACGGCGTTGACCCCGAGGTAGAGCGCGGTCGTCGCCGCGATCCCGCCGATGATCGACCAGGGAATGTCACGCCGGGGCTCCTGCACCTCCTCCGCCACGTAGGCCGACTCCACCCAGCCGCCGTAGGTCCACAAGACGAAGACGAGTGCCGTCCCCAGCGATGGCACGAGCGACCAGGACCAGGCCGGCGCGGCCGCGAAGGGCTGCCAGTTGGCGTGGCTGCTGCCCACGCCGGTCAGCAGGATCGTGCCCAGCGCCGCGATCTTGATCAGGGTCAGGCTGTTCTGCACGACCTTGCCGGCGTAGATCCCCACGGCATTGGTGACGGTGAGCAGGATGATCGCTCCGGTTGCGAGGCACGGCGTCAGGCGCGGGACCGGGGGCAGCAGCTGCCCCAGATAGGAGGCGAACACGATGGCGAGCACCGCGATCGTGCCGGTGCGCTCGATGAACAGCTTGGTCCAGCCGAAGAGAAACCCGGCGCACCGTCCGTAGGCGGCGGTCACATAGACGTAATCACCGCCGGTTTTCGGAAACATGGCGGCCAGCTCCGCATAGCAGAGCCCGCCGCAC
>JACQRC010000016.1 GCA_016206665.1 Candidatus Omnitrophota bacterium
ACGGCCATCTCGTGGGCGATGATGTGGGCCAGACTCGTCTTGCCCAGTCCGGGCGGCCCGGAGAAGAGCAGATGTTCCAGGGGTTCGCCCCGGTCTTTGGCCGCCTGGACCGCGATGCGCAGATTCTCGATGACGCCGCGCTGCCCGACAAACTCATCGAACGTCTTCGGGCGCAACGAGAGATTGAGAATGGCGTCTTCATCGATCTCCTGCGCTCTGACGGCCGGCTCCGGCAGCAGGCGAGCCATCTTACTCCTTCACCCCACCACCTGCTGCGCCCCGCCGGAACGGCGGGGCGTCGGCGGACGCCACGCCGACCGGCCCTGCGGGCCGATCAGCAGGTGGTGGGGTCAGCGCCGGCTGGCGCAGGCGATAGACTTCGTTCAACAGCTCCTCCGGCGTCTTGACCTGCGGATTGCGCTCCAGCGCCTGCTCCACCATCTGCTTCGCCTCGGCCTTCTTGTACTCGAGCCGCAGCAGAATCGCGATCGCCTCGTCGGCCAGCTCGCCTGCGCCTGTCTGTCTGGACCCGACCGGCACCGCTCCACCACGGTCAGGCATCAGCGCGAACTTGCCCACCCTCCCCTGCAACTTGGCCACGATTTCCTTGGCCCGCTGCTCGCCGATGCCGGGCAGCGAGCGCAGGAGCACCAGATCCCCCGCATCGATCGCGGCAGCGATGGTCGGAATCGGCAGCGTGAAGGCCTTCAGCGCCGCCTTCGGGCCGATGCCGGCGACCGTGATGAACTGCTCGAAGAACTCCTTCTCGATCTCGTCGGCAAAACCGATCAAAAACGGCACGCTGCGCGCCATATCAACGTGGTGGTAGTGGTAGGTGGTCAGTTGGACCTGGCCATCGGCGCCGATGGACCGGCCCACCGCAGCCAGAATGGCCGGTGGCATGAGCACTTCATAGACGACACCATGCACATCGATGAGCAGGCTGGTGTCGCGCTGTTCGCACAGGACACCGCGGAGCCGGGAGATCATGCCATCACCTTGTGCGTGGTCGTGCCCCGCCCGCCGGTGGGGCGCAGGCGGGCGCGACCCTGCAGCGTGAAGATGTGGGCCAGCGCGATCGCGAGGGCGTCCGCGAGATCCTCCGGCTCCGGAGGGCAGGCGAGCTGCAGCCACTGCTGCACCATGCGCTGCACCTGCGCCTTCGACGCCCCGCCGTTGCCGACGACGGCGCGTTTGATATGCGTGGCCGCGTACGGCACCAGCGGCAGGCCGAGCTCGGCGGCGGCCAGATAGATGACCCCGCGGGCGTGGCCCATCAAGATCGCGGTGCGGGGATGACCGTAATGGGAGTAGAGCTCCTCGACCGCCACCGCCTCCGGCTGGGCCGAGGCCAGTCGGAGGCAGAGCCGATCATGCAGGGTCTGGAGCCGTTGTGGCAGGGGCTGTCGCTCATCGGTCGTCAGGCAGTCGCTGTCGATGAGGCGGTAGCGCGCACCCTCTGCCTCGACGACGCCGAAGCCGGTCCGCTCCAAGCCTGGATCAATGCCGACGATCTTCATCAGGACGACGGTTGGCTCTCTTGCAGCAACGCCTCGGGGATGTCGAAGTTGGCGTAAACATTCTGGACGTCGTCGTGCTCCTCGAGCGATTCGACGAGGGCGAGGACCTGCCGGGCCGCAGCACCGTCGACCTTGACCAGGTTCGACGGCAGCATCGTGACCTGCGCCGACTCCACCGGAATCTTCGCCTCCTGCAGCGCCTTCTTGACGGCTTCAAACTGCTGCAGGGGCGTGGTGACCGCGAAGCTCTCCCCTTCGGCGGAGAGATCCTCGGCCCCATGCTCGAGGACAAGCGACATCAACCGCTCCTCGCCGATCGCCTGCTGGCTGACGAGGAGATACCCCTTCTTCGTGAAGAGCCAGGCCACGCTGCCGCCCAGACTACCGCCGCGTTTCATGAAGATGTTGCGAATTTCGGCTGAGGCACGGTTCTTGTTATCCGTCAGCGCCTCGACGAGGATGGCCACTCCGCCTGGCCCGTAGCCCTCAAACATCGTCTCCTCATAGGTGACACCGGGCAGCTCTCCGGTGCCCTTCTTGATCGCCCGCTCAATCTGGTCCTTGGGCATGTTGTGCTCGCGGGCCTTGGCGATGGCGAGACGGAGGCGCGGGTTGGCTTCAGGATTACCGCTCTGGCGGGCTGCGACGGTGATTTCGCGGACGACCTTGGAGAAGACCCGGCTGCGCTGGGCGTCCACCAGCGCTTTCTTATGCTTAATCCCAGCCCACTTGGAATGCCCTGCCATGCTGCTGTTTGGCTCCGCAGTCGCCCTGCGACAGTCATTATAGTTGAGCGTTTCAGGAGTGTAAAGGAGTATGAGTCAGAGAGGAGTTGCCCTCCTCCACCGCCCCTGCTACAATATCCGCATGGCGGCAGGAAAACTGCTCTACACGGTTGATGAGTTAGCCCACCACGTCGGAGGGCTGGTCATCGGCCACAGCGGGTTGGTGGTCCGATCCCTGAGCGACATCGAGCACGCCGACGACGGGTCGCTGGTTTTCGCTGAGGATGCGCGGCGCTTCGCCGAGGCGGACGCCTCGCCGGCCGCCGCCATCGTCGTGCCCCGCACCATCCGGCAAAGCCGCAAGACCCTCATTCAGGTGGATCAGCCGCGCCTGGCCTTCACCAAGCTGCTGTGGCTGTACCATCCGCCGGTCGCACCGACACCGGGCGTCCACCCTTTTTCCGTGCTGGGCAAGGAGGTGCGGTTGGGCGAGGGCGTGTCGATCGGACCGCTCGCCGTCATCGGTGACCGGGTGCGCCTCGGTGAGCGCGTCGCCGTCGGCGCGTGCTGCGTCGTCGGTGACGACTGCGCCATCGGCGATGACACCCGCCTGCACGCCAATGTCTCGATCTACGCCGGCACCCAGATCGGCCGGCGGGCGCTGGTGCACAGCGGCGTCGTCATCGGCTCCGACGGCTTTGGCTTTGTGACGGATGAGCAGGGACGGTATCTGAAGATCCCCCAGGTGGGTCGCGTCATCATCGAGGACGACGTCGAGCTGGGGGCGAATGTCTGCATCGACCGCGCCATGCTGGGGGCGACCCGCATCGGACGTGGCGTCAAGATGGACAACCTCGTCCATGTCGCGCACAACGTCGTGGTGGGATCCGACACGCTCCTGGTGGCCCAGGTGGGCATCGCCGGCAGCTCGAAGATCGGCGACCACTGCATCCTGGCGGGTCAGGCGGGCATCGCGGACCACGTGACCGTCGAGGATCAGACGGTGTTAGGGGCGCAGTCCGGCGTCTTCACCAACAAGATTTTACGCGGCGGCAAAACTTACTGGGGCACGCCGGCGCGGCCCATCAATGAGATGATGGCGATGTTAGGGGCGGCGGTGCGCCTGCCGGAGTTCTACCGGGAGTTTCTCCACCTGAAGGCCGAGGTCCAGCGGCTGACCGCCCAGAACCAAACCGCCTCGCGCCGCAAGACGTTCCTCGAGTTCTGGCGCCGCCCACCCAAACCTACTCGGTAACCGCCCGCATCTGCCGGATCCACGGCAACCCGAGCCGCCCCAAACCAATCGTCAATCGAACGTGCTTCGCCTCGGCCAGCGCCAGCCACTCCTGCCATCCCAGATGGGACCGGCTCCAGTCCAGCTGAATCACCGGCTCGCCGGTGTTCCACGGTGAGACGGTGAGCCGCATCTGCCGCGTGCCCTGGCGCGTGTGCCACGTCGCCACCTGCACGATGCGCAGCTCCCGCACCCGCTCCGTGCGATCGGTCGAGCCGTTCGCCCAGAGGATGGCCCCGCACAACAGCGCCGTGAGGCTGCCGGCCACGACGACGACCATCGCCCACGACATCCAGCCGGGAAATTCTCCGATGCCCATGAGCCGCAGGATGCGCGGCCGGCGGCGCAGCAGCATCACCACCGCCACCATGGAACTCACAAAGCCCGCTCCGACCAGATTGATGAGATCGCCCTCATCGAGCAATGGATAGCGCGACAGGGCCAGGCCGAAGAAGATGGGGGTGCCCACGACCAGGCTCACCCCCACGAAAAATTCCACAATCCATCGGCCCAGCCGCTGGCCCGGCAGCCAGCCGGCAGCCCACCGCAACTGCTCGCGCGTCTCGCCCAACGGCATCCCCATGGCGCCTGATCCGTGCTCCGGCTTAGAAGAGCGTGTAGATGAACGGGGCGAGGGGGCTGCTCTGGGCCACGATCAACAGCGTCCCGAACAACAGCAGGACGATGATCATCGGGATCATCCACCACAGCTTCTGCTGCCACAGAAATTGGAGCAGTTCCCGCACCACCCCGAAGCGCGATTTCACGCGCGGCATGACCGGCCTGCCCATCAGCTCACCTCACCGTTTCTGAATGATCCGATCGCCCAGCACCAGGGCATCTATGTCGCTGCGCAGGAAGGTGCCAATCGCTTCCGCCGGGCGGTTGACCATCGGCTCGCCTCGCAGATTGAATGAGGTGTTCAGCACGGCCGGCACGCCCGTTTCCTGCTCGAAGGCCCCAATCAACTCGAAGTACCGCGGATTGGTCGCGCGCGTCACGCTCTGCAGACGGCCCGTGCCGTCGACGTGGGTCACCGCGGGGATCACCGATTGCTTGGCGGCCCTGACCGGAGCCACCATCAGCATGAACTGGGTCGCCAGCGACTGCTTGCCGTCGGGTAGCTCCACAAAATCGGCGACACTCCGGTCCAAAATCGAGGGCGCGAAGGGCCGAAAGGGCTCGCGAAACTTGATCTTCCGATTGACAATGGCCTTCATCTCCGCCCGGCGCGGGTCGGCCAGGATGCTGCGGTTGCCCAGCGCCCGCGGTCCCCACTCGCACGAGCCCTGAAACCAGCCCACGACCCGGCCCTGGGCCAGCGACCGCGCCACCGTCGTCACGAGCGCTGGTAATTCCAGCCGTTCGGCCGTCAGCCCCGCCTGGGCGATCGCCTCCTGCACCGCGTCATCGTGAAAAGCCTGGCCCCAGTAGGCGTGGTCCATCACGAAGGCCCGGGGCCGCTGCAGCAGCACGTGGTACGTGTACAGCGCCGCTCCCACCGCCCCGCCTGCATCGCCGGCCGCCGGCTGAATGTAGACCTCCTGAAACGGTGTCTCGCGCAGAATCCTTCCATTGGCGACGCTGTTCAATGCCACCCCGCCGGCCAGGCACAGCCGGGACAGACCCGTCTCCCGGTGCAACGCCCGGGCGAGATTGAGCATGACCTCTTCGCAGACCCGCTGGATGCTGGCCGCGACATCCGCATAATACTGGCAGCGCTCCAATGCGGCCGATCCCACGCCCTGCTCCTCCGCGTGCTGCGGCGTTGAGAAGGGCGCGTCGGGATCGCGGGGCTCGCCAAAGAGCCGCTCGAACCGGCGGCCATAGGCTTGATGGGCGGAATGGTGATAACTGAAGTAGTCCATGTCGAGCTGAAAACTGCCGTCGTCGAACTGCCGGATGAGCCGCCACACCTTGTCCACGTACCGCGGCGTGCCGTAGGGGGCCATCCCCATCACCTTGTACTCGCCCTCGTTCACCTCAAAACCCAGAAACGCCGTGAAGACCGAGTAGAGCATCCCCAGCGAATGAGGAAAGCGCACCTCGCGCAGCTGACGGATCTCATTGCGTCCGGTGCCGCTCCAATTCGCGCGGCCCACGGCGAGGAGCGTCGTTGTCCATTCGCCCACCCCGTCAGCCGTCAGAATGGCGGCATCGGTGAAGGGGGAGCAGAAAAAGGTGCTGGCGGCATGGGAGAGATGGTGCTCGGAGAACAGGATCTGCTCAGGATTCACCTCCAGCAACTCCTGGATGGTGCTCTTGACCCAGAGCCGGTCGAGGAGCCAGTTGTTCATCGCCCGGCGGAAGGCGCGGACCGACCGGGGCACCGTCTGCAAATCGGTCAGGAGAATGCGCTCGAGTTTCAGGAAGGGTTTCTCGTAGAAGACGACGTAATCGAGGTCGCGGCCCTGGATCCCGCCCTGCTCCAGGCAGAACCGGATGGCGTTGACGGGAAAGCGCTCGTCGTGCTTCTTGCGGGAGAACCGCTCCTCGTCGGAGGCGGCGACGAGCTGCCCGTCGCGCAGCAGCGCGGCGGCGGCGTCATGGTAGAAACAGGAGATGCCGAGGATGTGCATGGGCTAAAACTGGCTCTGGGCCTGCTCCAGCGTGTCGTTCTGCCGCAGCTTCGGCGTCCACAGCGAGGAGCGGCTGCGGCGCAGCTGCAGGGGATCCTTGAAGAGCTGGAAGATGAGGCCCACCGGGAGGAAGAAGATGAAGTAAAAGAGTGTAAACAGGATGGCGGCCTGGACCCGCCCGATGCCGTGGGCGATCGGTGTCCACCAGTTCCAGAGTTGTTGGAGGAGACGCTTCATCAGGGATTTACCGTCGAGGAAGGCACTATAGCACAGGAGGCGGGAAAAGACAGTAGAAAAAGCCGCGCAATGTCCTACTCTCACGTCGGTTGCCGCTAAACTCTACGTCCCTTCAGGCACCCCCCTCGGGAGAGTAGGACATTTTGGCGAAAAAAAATCCGCGCAATGTCCTACTCTCCCGGCAGCTTGCGCCGCAAGTACCATCGGCCCTGAGGGGCTTAACGACCGTATTCGTGCTTCGATGCTTCGACTCGCGTTTGCTCGCTCAGCATCGTGGTGAGCGTGGCCGAAGGCCGAGTCGAACCACGACTCGGCCCGCCGCAGGCGGGCCTCGCTCAGCACGACCCTGAGCGAGCGAGGGATGGACATAAAAATACCCGGCAACTTCCTACTCTCCCAGTCCCTTGCGGGACGAGTACCATCGGCCTTGGGGAGCTTAACGACCGTATTCGGAATGGGCACGGG
>JACQRC010000019.1 GCA_016206665.1 Candidatus Omnitrophota bacterium
CCGCCCGTACTGCTGGACGGCCCGGATGTCGGTGAGGCTGCGGTTGATGAGGGTGCCCACCAAGATGAGCAGCACGGTCATCGTGCCGTAGGTCATCAGCATCGCCCAGCCGCGCTCGTCGCCGGTCGGTGGGATCCTGTCTCCTCGTCGTAGGCTCATGGTGACCGCCTCATTATTGCAGGAAGCTTCCCCCTGGGAACTGATTGTAGACGTTGAAGTTCTCCTGTGTGGTTCCCGGACTCGTGAGAGCGACGTTGTACGTCAACGGAATGGGGGACGGCACGTTCTCATGGATGAGCGTCAAGGTGGTCGTGGCGGTCTTCGCGATGGGCCGGAAGCCCCCCTGGTCGAAGACCTGCTGGGTGCTGGTCACCTCCACCTGGAGCTGACCAATGGCGGGACACGACCCATTGACAGGATCATTCAGCCAGCAGGACCACCCGGCCGGGTCGTCATCAACCGTCAGCAGCCCCTGGGGTCTCAATCGCATGGAGGAAATCCCGGTGGCCACCACGTCATTGGTGCCGGTGCCGTCGTTGACAACCCACAGATGCGCCGGGGAGTCCCACCGAAAGCTCTGCCGCAGGAGGATGCCCGTGGCGGCATCATAGGTGTATCGCACCTCCCACGTCGGATCGAACTCTAAGACGCCGGTGACCGCATTGTAGACGGTGCCGTCACCGTCCAAGTCGGTCAGGGGATGAAACCCCAGGATTTGCACTTGTGAGGTGGAGGCGTAGATGGACAGGGGCACCACACCCATCGTGTTGCGCAGCTCGCCCACCATCCGCTGTAAGCCCCGGGCGGCCCGGGCGTTGGCATCCAGGGTGGCCGTGCCGTACTGCCAAAAGTCGTTCGAGGCGGCGATGGCGCTCATGACCACGAGGCTGACGACGCTGAGGATGGAGGTCACCACCATGAGTTCCGTCAGGGTAAAGCCAGGGCGGCCGGCCGGTCTCGCTGGGCTCAGCGCAGGCCGGCTACGCCGATTCCATCGTGGTCCGGATTGCTCCACTGCAGACTCCTATAACAAAACCGGGTTACCTAAACAGCCTGAGGGCTCTTTTGGTAACCCGGCGATCCTGTGCCTCTTCGGCAGCCTGGCGATCCTGACAGGACCCGTGGCTTTGCGACCCCGGATTGCTCCGGGTGTGCCTTTATCGAGAGTCAAAACTCCCTATCAACTTCTCAAGGAACCAATTACGTGATAACTATACCATATTTTTGGCTCTTTGGGAAGGGCTTCCTGGTACAGGTGCTGTCCTAACCGGGGGGCGGAGGCGGCAGCGTTGGACGGCGGACGGCATCCGGGCTCTCGGGCGGAATCGTCCAAATATCCACGATGCGCACACGGCCGGTCGTAGGAATGAAGGGCATCGCGATCTCCTTCACCCGGGTATCGTAGACGAAGTTCGTCGTGTAGCCGTGCATCGCGCCATCCGCATCCCTCGTCCCGACCGGTGCAGCTATATTCTGGATGATCCCTCCCACCACGGTCAGGGTCCCGCTGTCCGGAGCCACCAGCATAGGAGGGTACGCACCGGGGGCGAAGACAAAGGGGGTCCGCACGGAATCGCCCAACGCCATGAGCGTGCCGAAGATCTCGCGATCTATCTGAGGAGGCTCGAACCAGGACTCCGACGCCCCCGGCCTCAGTTGCACCACAATTTCTCTCCGGGCGATAATGGCGAGCATATCATCGGTCCCCTGAGGCGGCGGGCCGGTGACTTTGTTCGTCACCGGGTCGCGGGGTGCGGCGGTGGCCGGATTGAGCTCAGAGGCATAGCGGATATTTTGGCCGATGATGACGTTGCCACTAAACGACGACGTGGTGGGATAAGGGTTCGCGCACAAGGTGAGGGCGCCGTCCAGAGAGCTGTCTGTTACTCCCGCTGCCACCTGGGACACGGTCAAGTTGCCCTCCACGCACAAGAGACCGTTGGGGGGTAACGGCTTGGTTTCCGTGCTAAAGGTCGCGGGATCATAGATGAGCAGTTGGTTCGTCCCGCTGCTGGAATCGATCTGTATCGTCCTATCGCCGACATAGTGATAACCGCCGCTCTTGGCCTCCTGGATGAGCTCTGCCATGGTCGCGTCAGGGTCCGGAAACGGCAGCGTCGGCGCATTGACGACGAGCTTGCCGGTTGAGGTCAGCGGGACGCCGTCCTGGTTGACCGGGTTCGTATCTGCCGGGTAGGTGGGCGTGATGCCGTCGTCGTTGGTGCCGGAGCTGTTCGTGTCACCCCTGAAGGGATCGGGATACGGAGTCCAGGGTGGGGGGATCCAGCCAAACGGCGATGCCGCGTTCCAGTACATGATTTCAGGCTTGGCCGTGGTGAGCGCGCCATGGAAGACCGGTGATCCCTGGAGGAAGAGGTAGCCGTTGGAGTGGACGTCGCCCCTGAAGACCTGACCGCTGCGAAACCAGACGTGGGCGCGGACATCCGCCTCACCCTTCAGACCGCCGCTGCCCATGAAATAGGCAAAATCATGGAACCGCTCCACCTGGGCGATGATGACAAAATCGCGCGTGAGGTTCTGGGGACCGATGGTCTGGGCCCGGATTTGATAGGCGTCGCGGATGGGCGGCGTGGACACATAGGGGGCGATCGAGAGATACCGCAGGCTCATCCCGGGAATGGCTTGGAGCTCGGGCGGTGGGATGACTTCAGGAGCGGCTGACGGCCACAACGCCAGTTCCTCGCTGGGTGGCGGCACCGGCGGGTCTTGCGTCATCCGGTCGCGGAACCAGGCGAGCCCGACGTTCGCCAGGCCCTCGGCGGCATAGTAACTGATGCGCATCCGGCGGTACTGCTGGGTCGCTCGGCTCTCCACCAAGCTGCGGTCAATGAGCGATCCCACCAACAGGAGCAGGACGGCCGTAGCCCCGTAGGCCATGAACATAGCCCAGCCGCGCTCATTGCCCACCCCGCGCTGTCGTTGTCGTGCCCACCATGCGTGCACGTTCACGTGAGGCCTCCTCTGCTTTACTGCGGAAAGGTATCCTCGGGGTAATATTGGTAGAGGACGAAGTCTTCTTGTCTATACAGTTGGGTCACCCCCACGTTGTAGGTGAACGGGATCCCCGGCAGCCGATCGTGGCGCAAGTTCACCGTCATCGCGGCGCTCCGGGTGATGGGCCGCAGGCCGCCTGCCTCCAAGACCTGCTCGACGCTCTGCACCTGCACCACGACCGTCCGCGCCGCCGCTGGACAAGGGGATCCGGCGACCCTCCAACTACAATCGCCGCCGGCAAAGGCGGGATCGTTATTGATGACAAACTGGAGCGAGGTGATCCCGTCGGCGACGACGGTCTCCGACTGCGACCCATCGCACCCATTGATCACCATGCGGCGAAGCTGGTTTGCCGCCGGGTTGCGGAAGAATTGAATCTCGGTCGCGGGTGTGATCCCATCCGGACATCGCGCATACTCCAAGACGCCGGTCGCCGCGTTGGAGGTGGTGCCATCGCCGTCCACGTCTGCCAACGGAAAGAAGCCCAGGCTATTATTTGATGCGATCTGGTTGTTGTAGGAGCAGATGGTCGTCGCCCCCATCATGTTGCGCAGCTCGCCCACGATCCGCTGTACACTCCGGGCGGCCTGGGCGTTGGCATCCAAGGTGGCCGTGCCGTACTGCCAAAAGTCGTTCGAGGCGGCGATGGCGCCCATGACCACGAGGCTGACGACGGTGAGGATGGAGGTCACCACCATGAGTTCCGTCAGGGTAAAGCCCTGGCGGCCGGCCGGCAGCGACAGCTGGGGGTGGGAGTGGTAACGGGTCATTCTAGGGGAGGCGGCGCCGGCTGCACCTGCCAGTTCCGGGCCGCCACGGTCGTCTCCGGCGGGATGGTCCAGGTATCCAGAATCTCGACCCGGCCGGTCATGGGAATGAAGGGCATGGGGATGGACCGCACCCGCGGGTCATACCTGAAGTTGGAGCGGTAGCCGCCGAAGGTTCCATCGGCTGTGATTATCCCCACGGGTGCCGCCCGATTTTCGATGAGGCTGCCCACTAAGGTGAAGGTGCCCTTGTCGGGCGAGGGAGTCTGGGTGCCCGTGACGAGGACGGGCGACCGCAGCGAATCCCCTAACGCCATGAGGGTGCCAAACACCTCCAGGTTGTTGGGGGTGGTCCACGATTGGATGTTGATCTCCTTGCGCGCGATGATGGCCAACATATCGGTGGCCGCGGCGGGCGGTGGCCCGATGATGCGGCCGGACCCATCGCGCGGGACGGCCGTCGCCGGGTCGAGCTGTGAGGCGTACAGGAGGTTGGTATAAATCCACGCGCTGCCGCCTATCCCGCGAGCACCGTGGGTCGCGCAGAGCGTCAGGACGCCCTTCAGGTAGCTTTCCTCTGGCACGGGCGCCGCCTGGAGCTTCAGATTGCCGTCTTCGACGCACAGGAGGCCGTTCGCCGGCATCGAACGCTCTTCCTCAATGCCGCCATTGACGTTGGCATTCGTGATCAGTAGTGTGCCCACGAGCTGACCATTGTTGGTGACGGTCTTGAACCGCACGATCGTGGTGCCGTTGAAATAGTAGCCGCCGGTCTGGGCCGCGGCTAACAAGCGCTGCATCGCAGCGTCCGGGTTGGGAAAGGGCACCACCGATGCGGATTTGATGATCTTGCCCGGCGCCTGGGACAAGGGGTTGCCATTGGCATCCACGGGATTGGCATCCGCCGGATAGGTGGGCGTGATCCCGTCGTTATCGGTGCCGGAGCTGTTGGGATCCGCCCCGACGGCGGCGGTCGTCCAGGGCGACCCGTC
>JACQRC010000017.1 GCA_016206665.1 Candidatus Omnitrophota bacterium
TAACCTGAAGGTCGGCCGTTCAAATCGGCCCCCCGCTACTCTTACAAGGTCGGGGGTTGCGGAGTCCGTCGGGACGACGCAACCCCCTGACCGCCGTTAGATCCCGCACCCAGTGCGTCATCGTTGCCGAGGACTGGGTGCGGGACAAGTGAGGCCACGGCCGTATGCCGTGGCCTTTGTGTTGTGTCCCCCGGCGCGTCGGGCAGCCCCGCCTTGCATTTCTCGGATACATCAGGTATGCTTGTGCATAGTACAGCACTTCTTTGAAAACGTCGTGAGTCGTCGCTTTACACGATAAGAGCACACCCGGAGCAATCCGGGGTCGCAAAGCCACGGGTCCTGTGAATGGATCGCCGGGTTGCCGAACGTAAGGTGTCGTTCTGCGACCCGAACCCCCGAGCATCGCCGGGTTACCGATGGGCAGTCGTCGGTCACCCGGCGTTTCTGTTTTGGGCCCGTGTCGTGCGACCTCGGTCGGCCCCGGCCGTGCAGGAAGGCAGGTGCACGATGGGCGGCAGCAATGGGGCGCGTGTGGGCCAGGGACGCTACATCAAGTTCGTGATCGAGGGGGTGCTCGCGACGATGGTGGCCGCGGGCGTGTGGGGGGCGGCCCGCCGGGCCGATGCCCAGGATGAACCGGACCTCAGCCATCCCGCCGTGGTGAAACTCCAGACCACCACCCGAGGGCTCTTGCAATTAGGTCGTGCCTGGCACCAGGCCTCGCCGGCGGCGAAACGCGCCCGATTCGACGCGCTGGCGTCGGCCGCGCGGGCCCGGAAGGAGGCGTTGCTGGCCCTCATGGCGACACAGCCGCGGGCCGTCTTCCATGTGGCGTTGCCGGAGAGCGTGCGCCGCACGCTGCCGCCAGGCCTGGAGGAGTACCTGGAGCAGCAGGTCGAGCTCGAGGGAACGGTGGCCTCGGTGATCATCGACGACTTCGACCGGGAGGTGGCCGAGACCCACCGGTGGCTGACGACCGATGCCGGTGAGCGGCTCCGGCTGCATGGAGGCGACGGAGGGCCATGGTGGCGCACCGGGACCCGGGTGCGGGTCCGCGGTGTGCGGCTGGGCAGTGACCTGGTCCTGGAGGAGGGACCTGACGGCAGCATCGAGGCCGCGGGGGGGACTGCGAGCAGCACGACGACGACCTCAGGCACGCTGACCCTCAGCACTTCGGTCCAGAAGGTGGCCGTCCTCCTCTTCAATTTTCGCAACAACGCCGTCCAACCGTGGACGCCGGCCGCAGTGCAGGGCGCCGTCTTCACCAACACCGCCTCGGCCAAGGCCTATCACCGCGAAACCTCCTTTGGCCAGCTCCTCATGGAGGGTCAGCTGAGTCCCGACGGCGATGTCTTCGGCTGGTACACCATTCCCTACGACAACACGAGCTGCAGCAGCAACTACTCGACGTGGGCCGCGGCGGCCCGCTCGGCCGCCACAGCGGACGGCGTGGACCTCGCCGGCTATACCAAGTACCTCTACCTCTTTCCCGGCACCTCCGGCTGTCCGGGGGGCGGTTGGGCCTATGTGGGCGGTTCGGAGGCCTGGGTGCAGGGCTCCATCTCCACCTACATCGTCGCCCATGAACTCGGCCACACGTTCGGGGCCAAGCATGCAAGCAGCTTCTCCTGTGTGGATGCCGCCGGGCTGCGGGTGACGCTCAGCGCCAAGTGCACGACGAACGCGTATGGCGATCCGTTTGACGTGATGGGCAACACCCCCCGCCAAATGAACAACTTCCACAAGGGCCAGACCGGCTGGCTGGCTCCGGCGAACACGCAGACGATCGCCGCCAACGGCCAATACCGGCTCGCCCCCATCGAGCAGGCCACGACCGGCGTTCAGACGCTGGTCATTCCCCGGACCACGAGCGAGTCATATTACCTGGAATTCCGCCAGCCGTTCGGCCTCTTCGATACCTTCGGCGCCACCAGCGCCGTGGCCAGCGGCGTGTCCCTGCGGCTGGGTCCGATCTCCTATGACATCCTGATGCCCTCCCGCCTGCTCGACGCCACACCGGCCACGACCTCCTTTGGCGATGCGGCGCTGCCGGTGGGCGGCACCTTCCTCGACCCGGTGACCGGCCTGCGGGTCACCACGGTGAGCATTGATTCCTCCGGGGCCACGGTGGAGGTGGCCTTTGGGCAGGCGGCGTGCGTGCGGGCCGTGCCCGGCCTGTCGATCGTCCCGGTGAGCCAGTGGGGCGGCCCCGGCCAGGCGATGCCCTACGACTTCACGGTCCGCAATAACGACAGCACCGCCTGTCCCGGGAGCACCTTCACGATCACGCCGACGTTGCCAACAGGCTGGGTGCAGTCACCGACCTCCTGGAGTGAAAGCCTGTTGCCCGGCGGGAGCGTCACGCGCAGCGTCACCGTTACGCCCCCCGCCTTGGCGCCGGAGGGAGTGTATCCCATCACCCAGACCGCGACGAACGGCGGGGCTCCCCAGTACGCGGCCTCTGCCACGGCAAGTTACAATGTCGTCACCGGGGACACGGCCTCACCCGTCGTGACGATCACGGAGCCGGCGAACGGCGCCACCCTGCCGCCGGGCTGGGCCCGGGTGTCGGCCACCGCGGCCGATGCCAGCGGCATCAGTCTGATCGAGTTCTTCGTCGACAGCCGGCTCTACAAGGCGTGTTCCGGGACCAGCGCCTGTTCCCTGCGGTTCTGGTCGAACCGCCTGAGCGTCGGCACGCATACCCTGACCGTCCGGGCCACCGATAACGACCCCACACCCCACACGGGCCAGGCGGCGGTGACCGTCATCAAACCCTGATCGCGGAGCGTCGCTGCTCCACGGCTGACGCGAAGCCGCGGCCCGAGGCCGCGGCTTCGTGCTTTTTGCGCTTCTCAACTAAGAGTTGTGATAGACTTTGGCTATGGGCGAGAGACGAAAGGAGACGACCCCTGGCGTTGCTGAGCCGGAACGGCGGAGCTTTCGCCGGCTGCGGCTGAAAATCCCCCTACGCTTTCAGACGCCCGGCCGTCCCGGTGAATGGCAAACCGGCCAGACGCAGGATGTGACTCTCGGCGGCATCCTGTTTACCACCGAGAACCCCCTCGACATCTCCACAGTCCTGACGGTTCAACTCAGCGTGCCCGGCGAGCGCGGCCCGCGTCAACTGAGCGCCGTGGTCACCCGCACCGAACTCGACGAGGCCAACCACTGCTACTTGATCGGAGCGAGGTTCACCGACGTAGACGAGGCGGACCGCCAGTACCTCGCCGCCGCGCTCCAAAACTCCGACATCGTCGGGCTCCTGCGGCTGGCGGCGGAACGGAACGCCTCCGATATGCACCTCTCCGCCAACCATCCACCGCTCGTGCGCGTGGCCGGGCTGCTGAAGCCCTTGCGCAAGGCGCCGATTGGCAGCGCTGACCTCAAGGCGATGATCTACAGCCTGTTAGATGACCGGCAACGGCAGGTGTTCGAGCGGGAGCTGGAATTCAACTTTTCGTTATCGGTGGAGCCCACCATCCGCTACCGTGTCAACGTCCACGCCCAGCGCGGCAATGTCGAGGCGGCCTTCCGGCGCATCGAGCCGGTGGTCAAAACGATCAGGGAACTCAATTTGCCCGAGGTCCTGGAGCGGCTCTCCGAGCTGCAGGACGGGCTGGTGCTCATCACGGGGCCGACCGGCGTCGGCAAGACCACGACCATGGCGGCCATGGTGGATCACGTCAACTCGACCCGCGAGGCCATCGTCATCACGCTCGAGAGCCCCATCGAACACGTGCACACCTACAAACGCAGTGTCATCAAGCAGCGCGAAGTGGGGATGGACACGCGGTCGTTTCCCGTCGCGCTGCGGGAGGCGATGCGGCAGGATCCCGATGTCATCGTGTTAGGCGAGGTGCGTGACGAGGAGACGATGAAGACGGCGCTCGACGCCGCCGAGACGGGACACCTGGTGCTGGCGACCTTCCCGGCGACCGATTGCGTCCAGTCGGTCCTGCGCGTGATTCACTTCTTCAGCAAGGAGCGCCAGCAAGAGGCCGCGATTCAACTGGCGAACTGTCTGCGGGCCATCGTCGCTCAGCGTCTCCTGCGCCGGACGGACGGCGCCGCCCTCATCCCCGCCACCGAGGTGCTCATCAACACGCAGGCGGTCGCCAACCTCATCCGCAGTAGCGCCGTCGAGCAGATTCCCTCGGTCATTCAAACCAGCGTCAAGCTGGGGATGCACACCCTGAACAGCTCCCTGGAGCGCCTTCACCGTCAAGGGTACATCAGCCTCGAGATGTTCCGCCAGCATCTGCAAAACGCCGAGGGGCCACTGGGCATCGTCCCGGGCGTCGCTGAAGAAGCCGACTGATTCCTAACAGGTACCCATGGACAAAGACCAGCTGTTTCGCAAGAAAAAGCCCCTGGCCAGCGACTTCGATTTTGGCAAGCAGACGGCGGTCGTCTTCGACGACATGCTCCACCGTTCGGTGCCGTTCTACGCCGAGATCCAGCGGATGATGGGGGAGATCGCCGCCGAGTTCGCGGTCGAGGGGACGAACCTCTACGATCTGGGCTGCTCGACCGCGAATACGCTGCTCGCCCTGGATCCGGTGGTGCCTTCGAGGGTCCGCTTCGTCGGCGTGGACTCCTCGCAGGAGATGCTGAATCGGGCCCGCGAGAAGCTCACCCAACAAGGCTGCCAGCGGCCGTATGAGCTCGTCTGCGCCGACCTCAACCAGGGTGTGCTGGTGACGAAGGCGTCGGTGGTGATCATGAGCCTGACACTCCAATTCGTCCGGCCGCTGGTCCGCCATCGGTTGATGAGCAGCATCGTCCAGGGGATGCAGACCCAGGGCTGCCTCATTCTCATCGAGAAGGTGCTGCCGAAGGATTCGATGCTCAACCGCCTCTTCATCAAATACTATTACGGCTTCAAGGAGCGGCAGGGCTACACGAAGACCGAGATCGCCCAGAAGCGCGAGGCCCTGGAGAACGTGCTGGTGCCCTACCGGCTGGAAGAGAACATGGAGCTGCTGCTGAGCAGCGGCTTCACGCAGGCGGACGTCTTCTTCAAATGGTACAACTTCTGCGGGCTGATCGCCCTCAAATGACGCGCTCCGCGGCGGCGGAGCCCTGGTGGCTGCGCGGGAACATCGCCGCGGGCCAATTCTTCTTCCGGTACCGCAACACGCTGTTTCCCCTCCTGTTTGGTCTGGCGGCGCTCTGCCTGCGTCCCCGCGTCATCCTGGATCGCCCCGGCCTGGACCGGGGGCTGGTCATTGCCGGCATGGGGGTGGCGGTGAGCGGGGAGTTGGTGCGGCTCGTGACGATCGGCTACGAATATATCGAGCGGGGCGGCAAACAGGGCAGGGTCTATGCCAGCCGGCTGGTGCAGGGCGGCGTGTACGGGCTCACGCGCAACCCGATGTACGTGGGCAATGGCCTGATCGCCATCGGGGTCTCGATGGTGACCGGCGCGCCGGCGGCCTATCTGGTGCTGATCCCGCTCTTTCTGTTCATCTATCAGGCGATCGTGGCGGCCGAGGAGGCGTACCTCCACCGGCAGTTCGGCGCCGAGTACGCGGCGTACTGCGCGCGGGTGCCAAGGTTTCTCCCCTCGTTTCGCGGGGCCGGCCACGCCTTCGCTGGCATGCGCTATCACTGGCGGCGGTCGGTACGGCAGGATCTCAGCACCATCACGGCTCTCGCGATGGCGCTCGTGCTGCTGCCCTTCTGGCGCAGACTCTGTCTCGACGGGTGGGTGGCGGCGCGGCCGGCCTGGGCCAGAACCGCCACACTGGCGCTGGCAGTTCTGGCAGGCTATGGGATCTTGCATCGCCTCAAGAAGCTGGGGCGACTCGCTTGATTGGGGAACTCTTGATGGTCACGAGGGGTTGGTGCTGGCATCCTCGAAGGGAGGGGCAGATGGTTCGCACATGGCAGCGGGGTGGCGTGGCGGTGATGGCCGGCATCATGGTCGCCGTGGCCGGGGTCGGGTGGGCCGCGGATGAGACGCAGCCGACGCCGCAGCCCCCCGGAGCGATCCGCAGCGACACGCAAGAGATCCACGGCGATATCGGTGAGATGCAACAGCACCAGGACGCCTTCAGGCAGCAGTTTTCCTCGCTGGAGGCCCAGCGCGCCGCGGCCATGCAGGCAGGCGACATGGAACAGGTGCAGGCGATCACGCAGCAGATGCAGCAGCTGCGCCAACAGCGGCGGGAGCAGCGGCGCGAGGATGTGCAGGATCTGCGGCAGGACATTCAGCAGCGTCGGCAAGATCGGCAGGAGCTGCGCCAGGATCTGCCACCGCGTGACCGCGACAATAATCCTCCGGGTCCGATGGGTGGGCCGGGGACCAACTGGGAAAATCCCCCGGGCGCCGTCGGTGGGTTTGGAACGAGCCCTGATGTCCGACGTGACCGCGACAACAATCCCCCGGGCGCCGTCGGTGGCCCAGGCACGAATTGGGAGAATCCCCCCGGTCCGGCCGGCGGGCCGGGCACGGGGCCAGATCGCGGCCGCATGATGAATCCGCCTGGGCCTGCCGGTGGTCCGGGCCACGGCATGAGACGCGAGGGCGGCGACCGTGGGCCTGGCGGACGTTCCACGGGGGGTGGCGGCGGTGGCGCGCGCCGCGGCGGCGGAGGCGGCAGCCGGCGACGGTGACGTCGCCATGAGCGCCCGGACGCAACCACCGCACCCGACGGCCGCGCCCCGGACGACCACCGCTATGCGCTCGACCACATCCGCACGCCAACCCAACCGCCTGATTCACGAGAAGAGCCCCTATCTGCTCCAGCATGCGTACAATCCCGTCGACTGGTATCCGTGGGGCGAGCAGGCCTTCGCGAAGGCCAAGCGGGAGGACAAGCCGGTCTTTCTCTCCGTCGGGTACTCCACCTGCTACTGGTGCCATGTCATGGAGCAGGAATCCTTCGAGAATCACGAGATCGCCCAGCTCTTGAACGCCTCGTTTGTCGCCATCAAGGTGGACCGGGAGGAGCGCCCCGACATCGATGCCCTGTATATGAGGGCCGTTCAATCGATGTCGGGGCAGGGCGGCTGGCCGATGACGCTCTTCCTGACCCCGGAGGGCCAGCCCTTCTGGGGCGGGACCTACTTGCCGCCGGAAGAGCGGTGGGGTCGGCCAGGCCTGCCGACGGTCCTGCGCTCGATGCAGGAGGCGTGGCGCACGCAACGGGAGCAGATCCTGCGCTCCGGCCGGGAGCTGACCCAGGCCCTGCAGACGCGCGCCGGGCCCCAGGCAGAGGCCCTCACCCAGGCGACGCTGGCGCAGGCCGTCCAGCAGATCGGCCAGCAGTTCGACGAGCGGCACGGCGGCTTCGGGCCGGCGCCGAAATTTCCACGCAGTCACACGCTGTCCCTGCTCCTGCGTTCCTGGGACCGGACGCGCGACACGCGCACCCTCGCGATGGTCGAACAGACGCTGGAGGCGATGGCCCACGGCGGCATCCACGACCAGCTCGGCGGTGGATTCCATCGATATGCCACCGATGCCGAGTGGCTCGTGCCGCACTTTGAGAAGATGCTCTACGATCAGGCGCTACTCGCGCGCGCCTACCTTGAGGCGTATCAGGTGACCGGCAAGACCGACTATGCCGGCGTGACGCGCGGTATCTTCACCTATGTGCTGCGTGATCTGCGGGACCCAGGCGGCGCCTTCTATGCGGCCGAGGATGCCGGCGAGGTGGGCAAGGAAGGGGAGTTTTACGTGTGGACGGCCGAGGAGATCGCCGCGCTCCTGACGCCTGAGGAGGCCGCCCTGTGCCGCGCGGTCTATGGAGTCACGCCCGGCGGCAACTTCGAGGGCCGCACGATTCTGCGCATCGCCCAGCCGCTGGAGGCGGCGGCCACGACGCTGCGGCTTGACCCCGACGCGGCCGGGGTCCTCCTCGCCTCGGCGAAGGCCAAGCTCTTCGCCGCGCGCGCTCACCGACCGCGTCCCCACCGCGATGACAAGGTGCTCACCGACTGGAACGGCCTGATGATTGGCGCGCTGGCGTACGGGGGCGCTGCGCTCGATGAGCCGCGCTACACCGAGGCCGCTGCCGACGCCGCCCGCTTCGTCCTCTCGCGGCTGCAGCAGGACGGTCAGGTGCGGCATCGCTACCGTGACGGCGAGGCGGCCATTCCCGGCTATCTCGATGACTACGCCTTTCTGGCCTGGGGGCTGTTAGAGCTGTACGCAGCCACCTTCGATGACACCTGGCTGCAGGAGGCGCAGCGGCTCACGCGGGAGATGGTGCGGCGTTTCTGGGACGAGCCCGGCGGCGGCTTCTACTTCAGCGGCGCGCACAATGAGCGGCTGATCGCGCAGACGAAGGAGGTCTATGACGGCGCGGTGCCATCGGGGAATTCGGTGGCGGCGCTGGTCCTCATCCGGCTGGGCCAGCTCACGATGGACGGCGACCTGCAGCACCGGGCGGAGCAACTCCTGCGCGCCTTTGCCGGCCAGGTCCATCAGGCTCCGCACGCCTTCCCGCAGCTCCTGGTGGCGGTGGATGCCTGGCTGGGACCGTCCCAGGAGATCGTGATCGCCGGCGATCCGGCCGCAGCCGACACCCGAGCGATGATGCGGGCGGTGCAGCGCCGGTGGCTGCCGCGGGCGGTCGTGGTCGTGCATCCATCGGATGCGCGGCGCGCGTCCGCCATCGAAACGCTCGCCCCCTTTGTGCGGGGGCAACGCGCCATCGATGGCCACGCCACGGCCTATGTCTGCCAGAACTACGCCTGCCAGCTGCCGGCGACCACGGTCGCCGCCCTGACCGCCGCGTTGGATGCGGCACGGTAGCGGTGGCGCATTTTTCGCTTTCCCGGTGCCTCCGCTTCAGGTATGATACCTACCCATGAGTGACGCAGCGACGGTGAATCGTCTCCCAGCGTCCGAGACCTCCACCGGGATTCCCAGCGCCAAGCTGGGCATGTGGGTCTTCCTGGCCTCGGAGGTGATGTTCTTCGCCGGGCTGATCGGCGCCTACCTCGTCTTGCGGATGGGCGCGACCGAGTGGCCGGCGCCCGGCGCCCTCCTCAACGTTCCCCTGACGGCCCTCAACACCTTCTTCCTCATCTGCAGCAGCGTCACCATGGTGCTGGCCTACGCGGCGATCCATCACCGCAACGACCAGCGGGGGCTGCGCAACTACCTCGCCGCGACCACCGCCATCGGCGCGCTGTTTCTGGGTATTCAGGTCTTTGAGTACAGCAAGCTGATCCACCATGGACTGACCATCAGCAGCTCGCTCTTCGGCAACTGCTTCTTCACGCTGACCGGCTTCCACGGCGCCCACGTCTTCGGCGGGGTGGTGACGATGCTGATCATCACCCTGCAGGCCTTCCGCGGCCGGTTCTCGTCGGACCGCCACCTCGCCGTGGAAGCGGCCGGGCTGTACTGGCACTTTGTCGATTTGGTCTGGATTATCCTCTTCACCATCGTCTATCTGCTTTGAGTGCTGCCCGATGACTGAGACGGCCCATCGCCAACCCAACTACCTCACCATTTTCTGGGCGCTGCTCCTGCTCACCCTCATCGAGGTGGCCATCGCCTATCTGCCCTGGCCCCGCTCGGTGAAGATGACCAGTCTCATCAGCCTGGCCATCGTCAAGGCGCTGCTCGTCGCCCTCTTCTTCATGCACCTCAAATTCGACCGGCGCCTGCTCGCGATCATTGCCCTCATCCCCCTGGCCCTGACCGGTCTGGTGACCGTCTTTCTCCTCGTCGGGACCTCCCTCGCCGCCCATTGATCCTCGGTCAATGAAGCTGCTGCATCTGGCCACCCACCTCAACACCGGGGGGATCGCGCGGTATCTCTTCCTGCTCGGCCGCCAGCAGGTGCGCCAGGGTCATCAGGTCGCGATTCTCTCCAGCGGCGGCGACACGACCGCGCGGTGCGAGCAGGCGGGCATCCGGTGCGTGGTGTTTCGCATCCGCACCAAGAACGAACTCCATCCGAAGCTGTTTTGGGCCCATCCCCAGATCACGCGCTTCATCCGGGAAGAGGGCTTTGACCTGTTGCACGCCCACACCCGCGTGACTCAGGTGCTCACCGCCACGCTCTCGCGCCAGACCAGCATCCCCTACGTCACCACCTGCCATGGCTTCTTCCGCCGGCGGCTGGGCCGCCGGCTGTTTCCATGCTGGGGGGAGCGCACCATCGCCATCAGTCCGCCCGTCGCGAGGCATCTGACCGCCGACCATGGCGTGGATCCTGACCGGGTCCGCACGATCATGAATGCGATCGACGTCGACGAGCTGCTCGCCGCCTATGGCCGGCACAATCCAGCCCAGATCCGCGACCGCTACGGCATACCCCGCGATGCGGTCGTCGTGGGCTCGGTCGGTCGGCTGGTCGCGGAGAAGGGCCGCTCCTATCTCATCCAGGCGCTGGCGCGGCTGCGGCACGACATCCCCAAGGCGCGCGTGCTGATCGTGGGGGAGGGCCGGCGCCGTCCTGCGCTGCAGCGCATCGCCCGACGCGCGGGCGTGGGCGGGGCCGTCCATTTCATCGGCGGGGTCGCCGACGTCTCGGAGCCGCTGGCGGCGATGGATTTCTTCACCCTGCCGACCGTCTGGCGGGAGGGCTTCGGGCTCGTGGTGGCCGAGGCGATGACGGTGGGCAAGCCGGTCGTGGTCTCCGATATCGAAGCCCTCAATACGATCGTGCACGACGGTGAAGACGGCTACCTCGTGCCGTTGAAGAACCCGGCGGCGCTGGCCGAACGGCTGGCATCCCTGATTCGCTCGCCTGAGCAGACCCGCGCCGTCGCCTTGCGTGGCCAGGCCAGGGCGCGGCGGGAATTCACCATCGACCGTCAGGCGCGCGAGGTGGAGGCGGTCTATGGGGAGGTGTGCAGGAAGACGAATTAGTTCGGTGTCTCGGTGGGCTTCGGTGTTTTGGTGGTCTTGGTGGCCCGCGCGATCTGCCAGCCGATGACGCCGACGAGCAGAACCCTCGCGCAAACCTGAAGCA
>JACQRC010000020.1 GCA_016206665.1 Candidatus Omnitrophota bacterium
CCGGATAGCAGCTGTTGCCGTGCTCGCCGATGTCCAGTCCCTCGATCTCCTCGTGGATGCTGACCCGGATGCCCATCGTGGCGCGCAGCAGCCACCACGAGAGGAAGGCCACGCCGAAGACGAAGATGCCCACCATCACGATGCCATTCACCTGTGTCTGCAGCTGCTGCAACCCGCCACCGAAGAAGAGCCCAGCGGTCTTCGCCGGAGTCCATTGCGACTCAGCAAAGAGCCCCACCGCAAACGTGCCCCAGACGCCGTTGACCAGGTGCACGGCCAGGGCGCCGACCGGGTCGTCCACGTGGAGCTTGTCAAAGCCAATGACCGCCAGGACGACGATGATGCCGGCGATCGCGCCGATGACGAGCGAGCTGTTCACGCTGACGAAGGCGCAGGGCGCGGTGATCGCCACCAGTCCGGCCAGGCAGCCGTTGATCGTCATGCCCAGATCCGGCTTGCCCAGCAGCAATACGGCGGTCAGCGTGGAAGTGAGCATCGCCATCGCGGCGGCGCTGTTCGTCGTGATGCAGATGCGGGAGATGGCGTCCGGGTCGGCCGCCATCGTGGAGCCGGGATTAAACCCGAACCACCCGAGCCAGAGGACGAAACAGCCGATGAGGGCGAGCGACAGGCTATGGCCAGGAATGACGTTGGCCATCCCATTCTTATTATACTTGCCAAACCGCGGCCCCAACACCAGGATGCCTGCCAGGCCGGCCCAGCCACCAATCGAGTGGACCTGGGTCGAGCCGGCGAAGTCGAGGAAGCCCTTGGCCGCCAGCCATCCGCCGCCCCAGATCCAGTGGCCGACGATCGGGTAGATGAGCATCGTCATGATGAAGGTAAAGACGATGAAGGAGTAGTACTTGATCCGCTCCGCCACACAGCCGGAGACGATCGTGGCCGCCGTCCCGCAGAAGACGAGCTGGAAGAAGAACTTGGCTAACAGCGGCACGCCCGTCCAGTTGATCCCCGCGTAGACGCCCTGATAGGCCGCGCCGGTGGCCGGACTGTTGTCCATCCCCCCCAGCGCTAACAGTCCCTTCAGCCCCATGAAGCCGTTGCCGTCGCCGAACATCAGTCCCCACCCCAAGATGTAAAATCCGATGGAGGAGACGGCGAAGACGATGAAGTTCTTCGACAGGATGTTCGTGGCGTTCTTGACCCGGCAGAAGCCGGCCTCGACGCAGGCAAACCCTAAGTTCATGAAGAAGACTAACATCGCTGTGACCAGCGTCCACAGCGTATCAAGCGCGATTTTGACATTCGGATCCATTACCGCTCCTCCTTCTGTGCGTTACCGTACCGTGCCGCTTAGAACGGATACAGGAACTCGACCGCGATCGTATTCTGGGTGTTGTTCGCGGTGCCGCCCTGGTGCCGCCGGAAGATGCGGCCGTCGGCCCAGTCGTGGCGGTACTCCAGGCGCGCGATGAGGTCTTTGTAGAGCTTGAACTCGTTGGTCAGGGTCATCTCCCACCAGTCGACGTCGTTGGATGGAAAGACGCTGGCGGTGCGCTGGCCGGTCCGGATGCCGTCGTTGTCGAAGAAATACTCGGCGCGCGCGGCCAGAGAGTACCAGTCATTGACCTGGTACTTCGCGTAGCCGGCAAGGCCCTGCCATGTCGCGTCCTTGCTGTCCTCGACCGCGCCGTCCTGGTCGAAGCCGTAGTCGTAGTTGAACTTCAGCCAGAGGTTGTCGAGCGGCTGGTAGGCGGCGACCAGGTCATAGAGGAAGCGCTGGTCGCGGTTGTCGTTCGCCTGCTCCGCGCCGAACATGAAGGTGGAGCTGATCGAGGCCCGCTCCATTGGCGCGTAGGTCAGGTTGAACTCCAAGGTCTTGGCCTTGTTGGTATCCTTGACCACGTCCCAGCCGTTGTTGATGCCGGCGTAAAAGTCCAGCCCCTCCATCAAGGTGCTGTGGACACGCAAGCCGGTGTGGGTGAAGGGAATCGCGTAGCCGAAGAGAATCGAGCGGGAGAAGTTCCAGTTATCCTTGGACTCGATGACCTCGGCGCCGTGCATGGTGACGAACTTCCCGAACTTGGCATCCCAGCCGGTCCCCCACGGCAGGTAGGCCTGGACGTACGCTTGCTGGAGGTCGAACTCGTCGGTGCCACTGCCCAAGCCGGCCGCATCAAAGACCTGTGAGTCCTCGCCCCAGGTCGGGTCAAACCGAAAACCCACTGGCGACTCGGCCGAGACCGGTTTCTCAATGGACAACTCGACGTTATTGATCATCACCGAGTTGTGGTCGGTGTCAAACGTGCGGAAGGAGTTGGTGTTGTCGGAGGGTTCGTTAAAGTTGTAGGTGTAGGAGGTGTCGACCGAGCCGTGGATCTGGAGGTTCTTGGCCGCCTCCAGAATGGGCGGCAGCTCGCCGGTCGTGCCGGCCGCGGCCGCCACTGGCCTGCGCGATTCGACGTCGCTCAACCGGCGCTCCAGGCGGTCAATCTGCCGGCGCAACTGCTCCACCTCGGCGCGCAGCTTGGCCTCTTCACCCGGATCCCCGGCCCACGCCGCGCCAGGCACGCTCAGCAAACTGCCCACGATCACCGCCGCGATCACAGATTGTCGCATGCTGAAATCCTCCGATTGACGACGCTGGTTGCTCATGCTATTGCCGTGCAACGTACTCCCCGCCCGTTACAACGAAATATCGGCCGTGTTAAATCGACGTTAACTGTGGCACGAACCGGTAGCCGGCTTCGTCCGCCTTCTCAATCACCCGCTGGCCTTCCCGTTCCAGCTGGCTCTTGAGATGCCGCAGGTGCTCATCCACCATCCGCAGCCCATCGGCATCGTGCCGGCCTAATCCTTGCTCCAGCAGCTGGCGCCGCGGCACCACGTGGCCGGGCCGGCCCGCCAGAAAGACTAACAGCGCGTACTCGCTGTAGGACAGGACCAGCGACCGCCCGCCCACGAGCACGCGGTACCGCTCGAGGTCGATCATCAGATTGCCAAATTGGAGCTGCAGGGGTGCGGCCACCGTTCCCACCATGTTGGGGCGCAGGATAGCGTGGCCATGTTACGGACAGATAACGGCGGGGTTAAATCGCGGTAACTACAAAACGAGCCATCAGCAATCAGCCATCAGCAACCACCGTGTACGCTGATTGCTGACTGCTGGCTGCTGACTGCTTCGCTTTGATACGTTACGAGGGCTCAACGAATTTATACCCGACGTTGCGGACGGTTTCGATATAGATGCGGCGGCCGGTCTCGAGCTTGCTGCGCAAGCGCCGGATGTGGACATCCACGGTGCGGGTGCCGCCGTAATAATCATAGCCCCACACCTTGTTGAGCAGGACCTCACGGGTGAGGACCTTGCCGGGATGGGTCGCCAGGAATTTCAGCAGCTCGAATTCCTTGTAGGTCAACTCCTGCGGCTGGCCGTTGACGTAGACCTCGTACTTCTCGAAGTCGATCGCCAGCGCGCCCACCTTGATGCCATTCTGCAGCTCCACACGGTCGAGCCGCCACAGAATCAGCTTCAGCCGCGAGACGACCTGGGTCAGGGACGTGGGCCAGACGAGAAAATCCTCGATCCCCCAGGCCAGCTCGAGGCGCTGGAGGCCCTCCTCGGTCACGAGCCCGACGAGCGGGGCCTCCTTGAGGAGGTGGTCGCGCTTGATCCCATGGCACAGCTTCGCCGGCTCCACGCTGGTGTGGGAGAGGTCCGCCAAGATGAGGTCGAGCCGGCCCGGGGCAAACTGCTCGCTCAGCACGGTCTTGGTCTCGATCAGCTGAACCGTAAAGCCGGCCTCGGCCAGGCCGGCCTTGAGCTTCCTGGCCTCGGGATCGTCGGAGAGCAGCAAGATGCGTGACATCAGGCGGCTTGGTAGCGGTTCGTGATGGGCATGCGGCGATCCTTCCCAAAGGCCTTCGGGGTGATCTTGATCCCCGGCGGGCCCTGCCGGCGCTTGTACTCGGAGCGGTCGATCATCCGGATCGTCCGCTCGGCGGTCTCCCGGCTGACCCCGCGGCGCAGGAGATCCTCCAGGGCGCCGTCGCCTTCGACGTAGGCTTCGATCATGCGGTCCAGCACGGGATAGGGCGGCAACGTATCCTGGTCGGTCTGATGGGGCCGCAGCTCGGCGGTGGGCACGCGCCGCACCACGCTCGCCGGGATCACCAAGACGATGGCGTTGCGGTACCGGACCAATTCGTAGACCAGGGTCTTCGGCACATCCTTCAGCACCGCGAAGCCGCCGGCCATGTCGCCGTACAGGGTGCAGTAGCCGGTCGCCATCTCGCTCTTGTTGCCGGTGGTCAGGACGAGCCAGCCGAACTTGTTGGACAGCGCCATGAGCAGATTGCCGCGGATGCGGGCCTGGAGGTTCTCCTCGGTCACATCCGGAGCCGCCTCGTTGAAGGCCGGATGCAGGCAACGGGCGTAGGCCTCCATCGGCTCCTGGATCGGCAGCGAGAGAAATTTAAGGTCCAGTCGATTCGCGACCAGCCGCGCGTCGTGCTGCGTCTCGGTGGAGGAGAAGGGCGACGGCATCGAGACCCCGACCACGTGGCGGTGGCCCAGGGCATCGACCGCGATGACCGCGGTCAGGGCCGAGTCGATGCCGCCGCTCAAGCCCACCACGACGGTGGTGAACCCGTTCTTCCGGACGTAATCGCGGGTACCGAGGACGAGGGCGCGGTAGATCTCAGCCAGCCGGTCGAGGGGACGCACCTGCCGCGGCGGCAGCGGACGCCGTGCCGCGGGCGACACCGGCGGACGCACCGCGACCGACGCCACCCTCGATGACCGCCGCGCAGCACCCGCGGGCAGCGTCAGATCAACGAGGACCAGATCCTCGTCAAATTGCTTGCCCATCGCCACCAGCCGCCCCCGCGCATCGACGATGAGGCTCGCGCCATCGAAGACCAACTCATCCTGCCCCCCGACCAGATTGCAGTAGGCCACGGCGCATCGGTAGTGCCTGGCCCGGCGGGCCAGGAGCGATTGCCGCTCGGCCAGTTTGCCGGCATGGTAGGGGCTGGCGGAGATGTTCAGGAGCAGCCGGGCCCCCGCGGAGGCCTCCGGAGCCAGCGGCCCTTCCTCCGCCCAAATGTCCTCGCAAATGCTCACCCCGAGCCGCCCCACCGGCAGCGTCAGCACTAACGGGCGCCTCCCGGGCTGAAAGTATCGCCGTTCGTCGAAGACGCCGTAATTGGGCAGACACATCTTGTGATAGACGCCGGCGAGGCGGCCATCGGAGAGCACCGCGGCCGCATTGTAGAGCCCGTACCGATCCCGATCCACGAAGCCCACCAGCGCCACCAGCCCCTTCGAGACCGGCAGGAGCGACCGGAGCGCCTGCAGATTGTCGGAGACAAACTGCGGCTTCAGCAGCAGGTCTTCCGGAGGGTACCCGGTCACCGCTAACTCCGGCACCGCCACCACCTGCGCGCCCCACGCCCGCGCCTGGCCCATCCGCTCGGCGATCAGCCGTGTGTTGCCGGCGAGATCTCCCACCGTGGGATTGAGCTGCGCTAAGGCCAGGCGGAGGCGAGACATGGGGGTAGTATTTTACCACGGGCAGCGCTGAAGGGCAACCATCACAGTGATGCAACTGGCCACAGCGCTCCGGCGGGGCCCCGCGAGCGGGTGCGGCGAAGCCACTGTAGCTCGGCCCGCAGGCCGAGCGTGTGGCGCAGCCGCACCCCGAAGCAGGGGTGCCGGAGCCATCGTCTACTCTTCGAGTTGATGTGGACGGAGTGTGGCGCGGGCGGCTTTTTTCTCCGCGCGCAGCCGCTTCAGACGGAGCAGTTTCTCCTTGGCGCGCTTGGAGCGCTTGCGTTTCTGGCGGCGCAGCTTGGCGATCCGTTGCGCCTCGGCGCTCAAGACCCCCAGCCGCTGCCGTTCGAGCCGATCCGCCAAGATCCGGCGCGCGAGGAAGCGGTTCAGCGCCTGGGAGCGCTCGGCCTGGCATTTGACGGTCAGTCCGGAAGGGCGGTGCGTCAGGACGACACAGGTGCTGACCTTGTTGACGTTCTGCCCGCCAGGACCGCCGGAGCGGACGAAGGATTCTTCGAGATCCTCCTCGCGGATCCCGAGCCGCTGCATGCGGGCCCGCAGGGCCTGCGCCTTCTCCGGCGAGACGGGAAAACTACTCACGGGCGCAGGGCAGCCGCGCTGGCGAGCCACGCGCAATATTCGCAGGCCGCGGAGGAGGCCGGGGCGGGCCCGCGCACGCAGCCGACCGCATCGCGGAACAGGGCGTACGCCCGGTCAGGGTCGGTGGGAATGGTGTGGAGGGTCGCGCTGAAGGGCACCCCCTCGTGCAGGGTACCTGGTTTGGGGCAGTAGTAGATGACGTGGGCCTGGTGCGTGGTGGGGTGGCCGTTGCGCTCGAGCAACAGGGTGTAACAATCCATCTGGGCCTGGTAGTACCGGATCGTGTAGTCGGGGCCGGCCGGGGGTGCCCCCCGGGTCTTGTGGTCGAGCGGGGCCATGGCGCCGTCCACGGCGAGGACGTCGTCCAACTTGCCCGACAGTCTAGCCTCCAGGGTCTCATCGATATAGGCGAAGTTGAAGCCAATGTCGGCGAGCCGGCCCTGCAGCTGGCCGTTCAGGAGCGGTGGCAGGGTGCCCTGCCGGCGGTAGGTCTCGAAATAGGCCTTGAGGATGAGGTCCATGCCCCCCGGTAGCGAAGGAAATGGCCCCCGTGGCCGTGCGAGCTTGCGGTTGATGTGCCGCCAGAAACAGCGTGGGCAGTCCCGGAAGAGGTTGAGGGTGCTGGGCGAGAGACTGAGCTGGGCCACGGTTACCGCATCGGGTGGCGCTTGAAGAACTCCCAGATGACCTCGTTGGCGTCCAGATCTTGGCTCGTCTTGCCGATGTGACGCTCACCGAGATACTGCCAGCCGCCCGCCCAGGTATGGCCGCCGCCTTCAACCGCATAGACGATCACCTCGGTCCCGCCGCGGCAGGGGCCGTAGGTCTCCTTGCGCACCCGCGTGCCGTCGGCTGGATCGCGGTCCGGTTCCTGCGTCACGACGGGACGGCTCGGACAGCCGTTGTGCCGCACCCAGTGCGCCACGGTGTCTGGCACGGTCAGCCGCTTCCCTAACGGCTGTCGCCGCAACCCGAGGTGGGCATACACCTCCTCCGCATCCCACGGCACCAACGGATCCTGCGTGCCGTTGAAGATCGCCATGGAGATTGGCCTCGTCGGATGGCAGGTAGCGAGGAGGTTCGTCGCCAAGGCCCCGCAGACCGGGGCTGCGGCGGCAATTTTGTCGGCCAACTCACACGCGAGGCGGTTCGACATCAGCGCCCCGTTGGACATGCCGGTAACGTAGACGCGGCGCGGGTCAGCCCCGTATTGCTGCACCAGGCGGTCGATCAGCGCACGGATGAAGCCGACGTCGTCAACCCCCTCCCGCTGCGTGCGGTATTGCGCGAAGGCCCGGCCGTCGTTCCAGTGCTTGTCCACGCCATCAGGATAGACAGCGATAAAGCCTTCGCGATCCGCCAGGACGTTCAAGCCCTGCTGCGTCAACTCCACCATGCGCTGTCCCGAGCCGTGGCCGCCGTGGAGCGCAATGACCAGCGGCAACGGCCGATTCCGCAGGCGCTGCGGCGGCAGGTGGAGGAGGTAGGTGCGACTCCGGCCGTCGATCTCGATTGACTGCGCAGGAGCGCCGGCCGGTCGTCGTCCCCAGCGACGCTCTCGCGCCCAGGCAGGGCCGGCCGACCACGGCCCACACCACACTAACAGCGCCACACCAATGATGAACGTGGTTGTTGTGTGTTTCAGACAGGGCATGCCCCACCTCCGGCTCGTTTCATAGAGGAGTGTATCAAAGGGCCATAAGCGTGTCCAGCGCGGCATCCACCTTGACGCGCCGCGCCGGCTTTGGTAGAGTATGCCACCGATGCCGAAAGAAGAGGGAATTGAAGTCGAGGGGACGGTCACCGAAACCCTGCGCAACGCCCGCTACCGGGTCACGATCGAGGGCGGCCACAGCGTGCTCGCCTACGTCGCCGGCAAGATGCGCAAGCACTTCATCAAGATCGTGCCCGGCGATACGGTCCGCCTCGTCCTCTCCCCCTACGACCTGACCCAGGGCCGCATCATCTACCGCATGAAATAAGTGCTTGACAATCCTGGCCAGCCATGCTACGTTTGTCGGCGTAGGTAGCATGCAGGACGAAGTGGAAGGCGAACCCGCTGAAGGCTGATGCTAGCCCGGCGGGTTTTTTGTTAGGCCACCCCATTCGCTCATGACGACTACCAATCTTGACAGGAAGGGAGGTGTATTCACATTATGCCGCAAGGTACCGTGAAATGGTTCAGTGACCAGAAAGGTTACGGATTCATCACGCCCGAGGGAGGCGCGAAGGACGTGTTCGTCCATCATACCGCCATCCAAGGGGAAGGCTTCAGGACGCTCAGCGAAGGCCAGAAGGTCCAGTTCGAGGTGACCCAGGGCCCGAAGGGCGAACAAGCCACCAACGTGACGAAGCTCGCGTAAGTCTGCTGGACCAGCAACAACCAGCCCCGTCAGTGAGTCTCTGCTGACGGGGCTTTTTTATCACAGAAGGTTCGGCTGATTGCTGACTGCTGATTGCTATGGGGCGGGGGAGTTCGTGACGGGATGCTCCTTGAGCGTGGCCTGGACGTGGGCGACGAGGTCGTTGGGGGTGAGCTGCTCTTTGACCAGGCAACCGATCGCCCCCCACTCGCGGCACTCATCGAGAATCTCCTGCTCCAGATAGCGCTCGGTCAGGAGCACGACCGGGACCTTGATCAGCCAGGGCACGTCCCGCACCCATTTCAGCAAATCCAGGCCGTGCATCCCGGGCATCAGCACATCGAGCAGGATGAGATCCGGCGCGTTGGTGCGGGCCTTCACCAAGCCGGCGCGGCCGTGGGCCGCGGTGTCCACGTCGAAGCCGGCGAGGGCGAGTTTCATGGCCCAGGCCTTTGCGAGCGGCTCATTGTCATCGATGATCAGCACCTTCGCCATGGTCAGGCTCCCGCCTTCGGCAGCGTCACGGCAAAGGTGCTGCCCTTCGAGGGCTCGCTGTCGACCAGGGCGACCTCGCCCTGCAGCTGTTTGGCCAGATGCTGGGCCAGGTACAGCCCCAGACCGTGGCCGTGCAGAATCGTGCCCAAGACCGGCTTGCTGAAGAGATGGGCTTGTCGCTCCGGCGCGATGCCGATGCCGGTGTCGGTGATGGTGATGACGGCCCGTTCGCCCTTCAAGGAGGCGGCGACCGAGATCGTGCCCGTATCGGTGTACTGCACGGCGTTGCGCAGCAGCTGGAGCAGCACCTCTTCGGCGCGCGCCGGATCGGTCAAGACCGAGACGGCGGTTGAGCCGTTGGGCTTGATGTGGAGGGCCAGGTGCTTGGCCTCGACCGAGGCCTTCACCTGCTCCACGACGTGCGTGAGAATCTCCTGCAAGGGGACCGGCCGCATCTCGACGCGGACCTGCCCATGGTCGAGCCGCGCGGCATCGAGGGACTCGCGGACCATCCCGCCGAGTTGATCGTGCACCTTCGTCATCTCCGCGAGCGCTTCGCGGGCCTTCGGCGTCAGCGCGCCCAGGTCGCCCTGCATCAAGAGGGTGAGCCACTGCTGCAGGGCGGTCAGGGGACCGTCCAGTTCATTGGCCATCAGCGTCAGTGTTTCCGTGGAGAAGTCGTCGAGTTGATGCTGGGCGGTGGAGGCGGTCGTCGTGGCGGTGAGTGATTGCTCCTGCAGCTTCTGACGCTCCACCTCGAACTGCCGGCGCTCCTCCTCAAAGGCTTTGCGCTCTTCCTCAAACTGACGCAGCTGCGTCTCGAGCTGCTCGCGGTGCTTGGCCATGACCTGCCGCTGCTCTTCCAACTGTTGCAAGTAGGTGCGGCTCTGCGTCTCGCGTGAGGTGTCGGCCTGGGCCATCCGCTGCTGGGCCTGCAGCAGCTCCGCGCGCTGGGCCTCTAACGCCTGCCGCTGCTCGGCCAGCTGCCGTTCCCGGTCCGCCAATGTTTTGAGTTTGGCGGCGAGCTGCTTGCTCTCGGCCGAGGTTTTGGCCCCCTTGGCCTGGCGCTCTTCCTTGCTCTTGGCCAGCGCCTGCTCCTGCTCCTCAAG
>JACQRC010000021.1 GCA_016206665.1 Candidatus Omnitrophota bacterium
CTCGTGCCGATGTACTTCCTCATCGGCATCTGGGGCGGCGGGCGACGCGAATACTCCGCAATGAAGTTCTTCATTTACACGCTCGCCGGCTCGCTCGCGATGCTGTTAGGCATCATCGTCGTCTACCTCACCAGCCAGCCCCACACCTTTGACCTGCTCGCCCTGCGCGCGCAAACACCGTCGTGGGCCGCCGCCTTGCAGCGTAGCCTCTTCCTCGCCTTCTTCCTCGGCTTCGCCGTCAAGGTGCCGATCTTTCCTTTTCACACCTGGCTGCCCGACGCCCACGTCGATGCGCCGACGCCCATCTCCGTCCTGCTGGCCGGGGTGCTGCTGAAGATGGGGGGATACGGTTTTTTCCGGATCGCCTATCCGCTCTTTCCCGAGGGCGCCCGGTGGTTCCTGCCGGCGATGGCGATCCTCGCGGTCATCAACATCGTCTACGGCGCCTTCGTCGCGATGGCGCAGACCGACTTCAAGCGGCTGGTCGCTTACTCCAGCGTCAGCCACATGGGGTTTGTCCTCTTAGGGCTCTCGAGCCTGACCGTGACCGGCCTGCAGGGCGGGCTCCTGCAGATGGTGAGCCACGGCTTGCTCACCGGCGGCATGTTTCTCCTCGTCGGCGTCCTGTACGACCGCGCCCACACCCGGGACCTGCACGCCTTCGGCGGGCTGGGCGCGCGCGCGCCGGTCTATGCGGGCATGCTCACCTTTTTTGCGCTCGGCTCCCTCGGCCTACCGGGCCTCTCGGGATTCGTCGCAGAATTGCTGGCGCTGTTAGGAGCCTTTCCGGTGCATCGGGTGGTCACCATCATCTCGGCGACCGGCATCGTGGTGGCCGCGGCGTATATGCTGACGGTGCTGCAGCACGTCCTCCTAGGCCCGCTGAAAGAGCAATGGCGCGCGCTGCCGGATATGACGCGCCGCGAGCTGGCCACGGTGGTCCCGCTGCTCATCCTCGTGCTGCTCATTGGCCTCTTTCCCTCGACGGTGCTCGATCTGCAGCAGAGCGCCGTGGTGCACCTCGTGCAGTCCTGGCCGCGCTCATCGTGACATGTCGCTGAACGACCAACTGCTCTTTAGCCTGCCGCTCCTGCTGCTCACCGTCGTGGGCTTGACGGTCCTGCTGGTCGGCGTCGTGGGCCAATCGAAAACTCTCAACAGCGCCTTTACCCTCTTCGGGTTTCTGAGCGCTGCCGTCCTCGTCTGGCAGATGGCCCGCCTCCTGCCGCCGCCGGTCAAGACCTTGTCCGGCGAGACATCCTTCCTGCCGCTGCCGCTCTTTGGCGGCATGCTGGCCTTCGACGCCTTCGCGCTGCTCTTCCAGGGAATCACCATGATCATCGGGCTGCTCGTGGTGCTGCTGTCGTGGAATGATCAGCAGCTCATCGGCGCGCACAGCGGCGAGTATTATGCGCTGCTGTGCTTCGCCTCGGCGGGCATGATGCTGGCCGCCGCGGCCAACCACCTGCTCATGCTCTACCTGGCCATCGAGCTCATCAGCCTCAGCTCCTATCCGCTCGTCGGCTGGCTGAAGGGGGACGCCCGCTCCGCCGAGGCGGCGATGAAATATTTCCTGTTCGGAGCCCTGGCCTCGGGATTGATGCTCTTCGGTCTGTCGTGGCTCTATGGGGTCACGGGGGCGGCGACCTTCCGCGACGTGCTGGCGAGCCTGGCCGTTCTGCCGGCCAACCATCAGTGGCTGGTGACCATGGCCATCGCCTGCATCGTGGCGGGGCTGGGCTTCAAGATTTCGATGGCGCCGTTTCATCTGTGGACGCCGGATGCCTACGAAGGCGCGCCGACGCCGATTGCGACCTTCCTCTCCGTCGGCCCGAAGGCGGCGGGCTTCGCGATGATCCTGCGGTTCTTCGACGCGGCCCTGGGGCCGCAGCTGGACGCATGGCATCTGGCCCTCGTCGGGCTGGCGATCTTCACCATGACCCTGGGCAATGTCGCCGCCCTGGTCCAGACCAATATCAAGCGGTTGCTGGCCTATTCGACGATCGCCCACGCCGGCTACATGCTCATCGGCGTGGCGGTCGCCACGCCGCTGGGCCAGCAGGCGATCCTGCTCTATCTCATCGTCTACACGGCGATGAATGTGGGGACCTTCGCCGTGGTCATCGCCATCTCGAATGCGCTGGGCAGCGAATCGATCGACGCCTACCGCGGGCTCGCCCAGCGCGCACCGGCGCTCGCGGCGATGCTGGCCGTGTGTCTGCTCTCCCTGGCCGGCCTGCCACCGATGGCCGGGTTTCTCGCGAAGTTTTTGATCTTTAACGCCGCGCTCGCCTCCGGCGGACCCAGCGGCGTGGCGCTGGCGGTCGCCGCGGCCATCAACAGCGCCATCGCCCTGTACTATTACGCGCGGATCATCCAGCAGGCCTATCTGGGCGCGCCGGCGAGCAGCCAGCGGCTCGTGGTCTTGCCGGGGTTGACCGTCGTGTCGACGGTGACCGCCGCGGCCATGCTCGTGATCGGGCTGGCCCCGTCGCCGTGGCTCGCCTGGACGTCGAAAGCCGTCCTGCCGTAACCGGTCGAGGCGAGGCATGCCCAAACCGGATCGGTCGTGGATTCGTGCATGGACGATTGCCTCGACGATCCCAACGATCCTGATCGCCGGCGTCATCGGGGGCTATCTGCTCGGCCGCTGGGTCGAGCGGCGCTGGAGCGTAGCACCCTGGGGGATGGTCGGCGGCCTGATCCTCGGCTTGGTTGTCGGCGGTCGCGAGGCGTGGCGATTATTCCAGCAACTGCAGCCGCCACCGGGAACGAAGGATGCCTAATCTGTTAGGGAGCACGCTCTTCGCCGCCGCTTGGATGACGGCCAACATCTGGGCCATCGCGCAGCTGTGCCGTCGGTTGGTGCAGGATCGATCACCACGACGACGGTGGCACCTGGCGGGGAGCCTGGCGCTCAAGTTTCCGTTGTTGTACGGGATCGGTTATGCGGTCGTGAGGTGGCTTCATCCCTCGGCGGCGGGTCTGGCCGTCGGGGTCACGCTGGGGCTCGCTTCGTTACTCGTCGCGGGTGCGGTGGAGGCGCGGATGGCTCATGACCCTTCGATTCGTCCCGCCGTTGGCGGGACTCACTCAGGGTCATGGTGAGCGAGCGAAGCCCTTCGACTCGCCCCGCCGTCGGCGGGGCTCGCTCAGGGCAAGTGCTGAGCGAAGTCGAAGCACGAAGCGAGTCGAACCATGATTGAGCATGGGTACGAGGCCGTCGCGCATGAAGCGGGGCTGCCCGAGCTGCCGAATCTGGTGACGGTCATGAACAGCCTCTGGCCGCATCAGCCCGTCTCCCAGTTTCTCCACCGCTGGGAGAATGTCGTCTTCGCGTGGGCGCTGGCCGCAGGGTTGGTTGCGGTCTTCGCCTGGTCGACGCGGCGTCTGACGCTGGTGCCCGGCCGGCTCCAAACCGCGCTCGAGACGATCGTCGAGGCGCTCGAGGGGCTGGTCACGAGCATCCTCGGCCATGAGGGGCGCCGGTACACGCCCTTCATCGGGACGCTCTTTCTCTACATCGTGACGATGAATCTGGCAGGCCTGGTGCCCGGGCTCAAATCGCCGACGTCGAGCCTGAACACGACGGTGGGGTTGGCGGTCTGCGTCTTTCTGTACGTCCAGTGGACCGGAATCCGCCGGCAGGGGGTGGCCGCGTATGTGAAGCATTTCCTGGGCGAGCCGCTCTTCCTGGCACCGCTGAATGTCGTCCTGCACGTGCTGGGCGAATGCATCAAGCCCCTGAGCCTGTCGCTGCGTCTCTTCGCCAACATCACCGGCGAGGATCTGACGATCTACTACCTGATCGGCCTGGGACTGATGTGCGTCGGCGGCACGCTCCTCGCCGGGCCGCCGTTTCAGACGCTGTTCTATCCGCTGGCGATCATGTTCAGCCTCATTCAGGCGCTGGTCTTCAGTCTGTTGAGCACGGTGTACATCTCATTGATGCTGCCACACGAGCACGGGCAGCATTGATCAAACCAAGGGAGGTGTGACGATGTTCTCAGGATGGACGTTCAAGGAAGTCTTGGCCTTTGCGCTCCCGATCGGCCTCGCGCTGGCCGCCTTCGGGTCGGCGACCGCGTTGGGCCGCGCCGTGAGCGCGGCGATGGAGGCGATCGGCCGCCAGCCGGAGGCCGCGCCCAAGATTCAAGGGGCGATGGTCATCGGGATCGCGCTCATCGAGGCGCTCACCATCTATGCGCTGGTGACCGTTTTCTTCCTCGGGGGCAAGATTCAGTAAACCATGCACCTGGTCTGGCAGGAAATCCTCACCCACGCGTTAGGGTTTGTCATCCTGGTCTGGTTACTCCGGCGCTTCGCCTGGCAGCCGCTCTTGGGCAGCCTCGATGCGCGCCGGGGGAAGATCGCCGGCGACTTAGCCTCAGTCGAGCGGGCCAAGCAGGAGATCGGCCGGCTGCAGCAGGAGTACCAGACGCGCCTCGCCAAGATTGAGGATGAGGCTCGCGCGAAGATCCAAGAGGCGATTCGCGATGGCCGGCAGGTTGCCGTGGAGATTCAGGAGCAGGCCCGCCGCGAGGCGCAGGCGGTCCTCGACAAGACGCGCGAGTCGATCGCGCTGGAGATCGCCCAGGCCAGGGTAGAGCTGCGCGACCGGATCGCGGAGTTAGCGGTGGAGGCGACGGAGAAATTGATCACCGAGCGGCTCGACACGGCGAAGGACCGGGCCTTCATCCTCAAGACGCTGGACGAGCTGGAGCGGTCGCGGTGACGATCTCCATCGTGGCCCGCCGGTACGCGACCGCGCTCTTCGAGTCGGTCCACCCGCGCGCCTCAACCATCGTGCGCCAGGAACTGCGCTTGCTCGCCGACGTCCTGATGCGCACACCGGAACTCAGACGATTCCTGACTGCTCCGGGGATCACGCCCGCAGCGCAGGTCCAATTTCTGGAGCGGCAACTCGCCACCCTCGTGTCGGCGGACACGCTGGCGTTTCTCCGGTTGCTGGTCACCAAGCGGCGCACCGAGGAGCTGCCGGGGATCCTGGCCTATTTTGAAGAACTGTTTTATGCGGCCACCCAGATCAAGCGCGTGACCATCCGCAGCGCCCGGCCACTGCCCGCCGAGCTGCGCGAGACGATCAAGCGCAAGCTGGGCGCGTGGATTAAGGAACAGGTCGAGCTGGAATGCGAGGTCGATCCCGGCCTCCTCGGCGGCCTGCAGATCTTCGTGGCCCATCAGGTCGTCGATGGAAGCCTCCGTCATCGTCTGAGCGAGCTGCGCACGCGGCTGCGTTCCGTCAAGGTGCACTAACCCCATGGCTACCCTGCGTCCCGAAGAAGTGACCTCCGTTCTCCGCAGGGAGCTGGAGCAATACCGCACCCAGCTCAAGCAGGAATCGGTCGGCACCGTGCTGCAGGTGGGCGACGGCATCGCCCGCCTCTACGGCCTGAATGACGTCATGGCCGGCGAGCTGATCGAATTCCAAAACGGCGTCGTCGGCATGGTGCTGAAC
>JACQRC010000022.1 GCA_016206665.1 Candidatus Omnitrophota bacterium
CGCTGCGCTCGCTCAGTGTCGAACCCTGAGCGCAGTCGAACGGGTTCGACACCTTCGACTCGCTGCGCTCGCTCAGTGTCGAACCCTGAACGCAGTCGAACGGGTTCGACTCCACCGCCGGCTTCGCGTGGCTTCGCCAAGCGGGCGGGTTCGCTCAGGACTCCCTCGCTGCCGCTCGGTGGCGCACCCTGCGGCGCCGGGGCGGGGGCGGCGGCTTGGCGGATGCCCTCGACAAATTGCCCGTGCTTGGGCCGCAGGCGCGGCGGCAACTCGTGGCCAACTGTCTCCTTCAGCTCCTTGAGGAAGGCCTCCCGGCGGGCGGCTTCCCCGGTCCAGTAGGCCGCGTCGAAGCGCATCAGTTCATTCCATGTCGCCTCTGACATATTCAGGCCGTCCAAGTTGAGGTCCGCTTGTCTCGGGATGATGCCGATGGGTGTCACGATCCCATCGGCCTTGCCCTCGGCCCGCGCCAACGCCCAGAGCAGCGGCCGCAGATTCTCGCCGTAGCCGGGCCAGAGCCATTCGCCGTGCGGCCCTTTCCGGAACCAGTTGACGTGGAAGAAGGCCGGACGAAGTTCGGGAGCGATGCGATCCATCACGTTGATCCAGTGCTGCGCGTGCCCGACTTCAGGATAGGCATAGAAGTCGCGCAAGGCGAAGGGGTCGGGCTTGAACTGGCCCGTTTGGCCTTCGGCGGCTGCGGTTTGCTCGGCGCCCATCATCGCGGCGTCGTAAATCCCGCTGAGGAGATCCGGCAGTTGACGGATGAGGGGTTCGCCCTTCGACACCCGGCCGCCGAAGAAGAAGGCGCTGATGGGTACCCCTGCCGGATCATCATAGGCCGGCGAGAGGTTGGGCGCGTTGCGGATGGAGGTGGTAAAGCGGCTGTTGGGATGGGCCCACGGCTGTTTGGCGTTGCGCTGATTTTCGGGAGCGCGCCCGGCGATGGACTTGCCTTCCCAGTCCAGCCAGCCACTGAGATCTGCAGGGTAGTCCTTGGTCTTGCCCTCCCACCAGAGTTCTTGGGTCTGTTCGTTGTAGGCCACGTTGGTAAAGATGACGCCCTTGCCAGGCCCGATGGAGCGCATCGCCATGGGATTGGTCTGTTCGTTCGTGCCAGGGACCACGCCGAAGAAGCCGTTCTCAGGGTTGACGGCGCGCAGCCGTCCGTCCTGGCCGATTCTGAGCCAGGCAATATCGTCGCCCACGACACGGACCACGTACCGGTTCCCAAATGCCTCTGGCGGCACGAGCATCGCCAAATTGGTCTTGCCGGAGGCACTGGGAAATGCGGCGCAGGCGTATTTCTTTTCGCCGGTCTGTTTGTCCTCCAATTCGAGGATGAGCATGTGCTCGGCAAGCCACCCTTCCTCGAGGGCCTTGAACATCGCGATGCGCAGGGCATGGAATTTTTTGCCCAAGAGCGCGTTGCCGCCGTAGGCCGAGCCGAAGGACCAAATTTCACCTTGGCGCGGGAAGGCGACGAAGTGTCTGGCGTCCGCGCTTGGCCCTGCTTGAGCGACCTTCGCCCAGAGGGCGTCGAGATCTCCGGTGACATGGACGCCTTTAATAAACTTTCCCTTGCGCTCCAACTCTTCCCACGCGACCTTCCCCGCCTTCGTCATGAGGAGCATGTTGAGCGCGACGTAGGGGCTGTCGGTCAGCTCGACGCCGACCTGGCCGAACTCGGATTTGGGCGGGCCCATGAGGTAGGGCACGACAAACATCCGCTTGCGGGCCATCGCTCCTGTGACGTGTTGGTTCAAGGTGTCGCGCATCTCTTGCTCGTCGCGCCAGTTGTTGAAGAGACCCTTGTCCTTGGGATTGTCCGTCGCGACGAAGGTGCGCGCGGCCGCGCGGGCGGTGTCCTTCGGGTGGGAGCGCGCGAAGTAGTTGCCATCGGGCAGCCGAATGAGCTCGCCTGCCTTCACCGCTTCCTCGACGAGGTAGGCAAAGTCCGTGGCGTCCACGACGTCAACGGCTGCAGCGCCCGTGAGTCCAGCGATCCCGCCCACCCAGGCGCGCATGACTTCGTTCGGGATCGCATCGAGCTCGCTCACGACCCGGCCGTTCCTGACGAGGCGGGCATCCACATACAGCACGGCCTGCCTGAGCGCCTCGGCGTCACCTTGCAGCAGGTAGCCGTCCGCGCCTAACGCACCGGTGACACCGATGACAGGCGTGCCGTCGAAGCCTACGCCGATGAGGCTTCGGGGCGAGGCGTCCCGCGTGCTGATCACTCGAAGCTGTTGACTCTGCTCGTCAGGAAACAGGGTTGGCGGCAAGCGGTACGCCAACTCCCAGCCTGAGATGGCCGCGGTTTGGACCCGGCCGCCCATGGCCTCGGCCAGTTGCGCGGCTCGTAACTCCGCCACGCCACGGAAGACGGTGGTGCGGCGCTCGTCGGAAATGTTTCGCCGCTTGAGCTCGTCACTGGCCTGCGTTAGGGTGATCTTACCCGTGTAGAGCTGTATAAGGAGCCGCTCGACCTCGATGCGGCGCTGGGCTTGCAGGATGGGATCCGCGATCTCGGCAATGGCCGCTTCCGTCAGCCGGCTGATCGCCGCTTCGGTGCGGCGGACCGCATCACTGGAGCGACTCTCGCCGAGCTCGCCCTGGCCGGTCAACGCCGACCTGCTACCGGCTCCGGACGGTCGCTTGAGGTCACCGGATTTGCCCGGCCCTTCGGTGGAACTGCCGTCGATCTCCTCGGTGTGGATGATCGCGGGTCTCTCATACGTCTTTCTGTCCGGCGCGAGCGTGATGCCGGTTTCGCGGGCGACCTCGGTGAGCGCCTCCTTGATGATTGCTTGATATTGCGAGTAACGATGCGGGGCTGAATCGTTCGCCCACGTCTGCAGGGCCGCGAGGAAATCCGCGGGGATGGCCTGGAGACCGAAGCCCACCTGCACCCCAGGAATACCTTCAACGATACTCGCCCGCGCTGAGGGTGCGCCCGTGAGCTGATTGTCACGATAGATCCCGACGGCCAACGGTGCCCCGCGGGCGCTGAGCGCAGCGCTGATCCGCACGCGGAGCGTTTCTATCCTGCCTTCCACGGCGTCCCACGCCTGCCGGGCGGCTTGCTCAGCGAGCCCGTTGGTCGCGAGCGCACTATGCGTGGTTGCTTCGGTTTGGGATGGAGTCACGGGTGGCTCGGCGGACAGACGCTGAGTAATCGCCGCGGTGATGACCGGCACTACCTCACCGGCGGGCTGAGTCTTTCTCAGGGTATTGAATCGCTCGAGCAGCCGTGACCACTCGCCTAACAAGCGCCGGCCCACAGCCACGAACGCGCCTCGAGCGTGAGGGTTCGAGGCTGGTGGAACGGGCTGAGCCAACCACTGTCTCGTGGCCCTCGCGACAGGCCTGTACAGGGACGCCGACACCGAAGACGAGCGCAGGTGCTGCTCGATCTGAGCCAGGGCCTTCCGCACTATCGTCGGCACGCCGCCCGGCGCGCCAGCCGGCCCGTCGCGGCGGGTGCCAGACTCGCCCGCCGGCCCGCCGATGGGCGGGACGAAGCGCTGCCGGTTCCGTTCCCCGTGCAGACCCAGCGCCTCCGGATCGCCGGGGAAGCGCGGCGGTCGTTCGCTGGAGCCCGGTGGCTCCGGCTGCAGGCCTAACCTCCGATGCGCTTCCGCATCAACGCTCGTGTCGTCAGCCGTGCCTTCGCTCAACACAAAAAATCCCGCCCCACCGGAGGTGGAGCGGGATAGGAGATGGAGCCGGTTGACGAGAAGGAAGGAACCCACGATGGCGCTGAGAGCCATCAGGCCCCCAGCCATCCAGCGACGATACGTCCCCCTATGGCGACCCATCATACGGACGGAGATCCGTTCTCCGTGGCAGGAGATTCAGGTTGACAGCAGTATCAGTTCGGGGATGAGCACGCGCCGCCAGGCGGGATCGATAGCGAGGAGCAGCATACTAAAATCAGCCGCCGGGTGTCAAGGGAAATTTCTGTTCTTATTCAAGTTTCTTATACTTTATAAAACTAAATTTGTACTTACACATCAAGCAGACCACGGAGACACGGAGGCGCACGGAAACACGGAATAACGTTTCCGTGATTCCGTGGAGTTCCGTGTTTCCGTGGTGTGTTTAGATGTTATTGTCGCGCCACCGGCGAGAAGGGACTGCTCTGGGAGCCGATCTTGGGCTGGTGGTAGCTCTCCTTCACCTCGAAGGGCTGGTCCGGGAAGGCCTTGAGCCGCATCGTGAAGTAGAGCTCCTCTCCGAACTCGCGGTCGACCCGATAGGTCACCTCTAAAATCCAGTCGTGGAGGTCGCGGGACAGGACGATCTGCCGCTCCCGCAGATTGTTGAATCGCTTCGCGAAGCGGTCGGCGCCGTCCGGTTTCACCTCCTTATAGGTGAAGCGCCCAAAGAGCCCCAGCCACCACTTCTCGCTCAACCGGATGCCGGTCTCCACCGTGGACTCGGTCTTGTCCTCCCGCGAGAACCGGTGACCCCACCCCGCGTACCACCGGTCGTTAGGGGTCACCACCCAGTCGAAGTTCCAGAGGGAGAACTTGTCGAGGGTCGTGTTGTACGTCAGATCCGACTCGAAGCGCATCCAGGCGGAGGGCTGCACCTCCAGATCCGCGGTGACGTTGTTGAACCGGCCGCCCTTGTCCGGGCTCCCGATGAACTGATACGGCACGCTCAAGATCAGCCGGGCCAGGTCGACTGAGGAGCCGGTGGTCGCCAGGCTGGAACTGCCCAGGCGCCGCGTGGGCCGGTCTTCGATTTCGTGGGTCAGGGCCGTGGGGGCGCCGAAGACGCGGACGGGCCGGGTGCGCTTGGTCTGCAGTTTGTTTTCCAGGCTGAAGGTGACGGTGTTTTGGCGGCTCAGGCTGTCGACGCCGTCGAACTGCTGGAGCAGATCAGCGTGAATGGGCGGCTCCGGCGAAAAGGTGTAGGCGACCGAGGGGGTGACCACATGACGCAGGCCGTGCACGTCGAGGCCGAGGGCGTTGGTGCTCAGATTGAAGATGCGGTAGAACTTGGTGCTGAAATCGACCCCGGTCGTCCAGACGGTCCGCAGGATGTTGCGGTCGCCGTCCAGACGGGGCTGGCTCACCGACCCATCGCCCTGCTTGTCCTTGCTGTAGAAGGTCTCTCGCAGGCTGGCGCGCGGGGTGAAGTTCAGGAAGCCGAGCCAGCGGAAGGGATAGGAGAGCTCGTTGACGGTGTCGAACCGCAGGACGTCGTCGTCGCTGTCGGTGGGGCTGGGCCGCTTGTTGGTGTAACCGCCGCCGCTGATCTCGCCGTCGTAGTAGAGCGGCGTGGGCCCCACCTGGCGCCGGGCCAGGTCGAGCTTCACCTCGGGGAGCCGCTCGCTGATGGTATCGAAGCGGTTGACGCGCTTGCGGACCAGGGTGCTGAAGGTGTAGTCGGGCTGGGTGCGGATGAGCGAAACGTAGGTGTCCGGTGTCGTCGCATTCTCGAACTCCTCCCGGAAGAGAAAGTCGCGGCGGAAATCCCTGTCGCTGAACTTCTCCACGTCGGCGGTGACCAGCGTGTCGGCGTCCACGTCCCAGCGGGTGCGGTACTGCAGGCGGTA
>JACQRC010000018.1 GCA_016206665.1 Candidatus Omnitrophota bacterium
CAGACTCGGATGGATGGACATGGGTTACCTCTGCTTCGACTTCGCTCAGCATTCGCACTGAGCGAGGTCGCCTCACGGCGACCGAGTCGAAGTGCTCTGCCGGACGAAACAGTCGTGGTAGCCTTTCCGGAATTCCGCAAGCCGCTTGCTCGCGGCTGCCTTGGTCGCAAAGTGGTCCACGCACAACACGACATACTTACCGCTGGTCATGAGAAATGGATGATACCCCTGCCTTTCCAGTTTTTTCAGATCCCGCTGAGCAAGGGCAGGCGTGCTGAAGGTAGCCAGCTGAATCGTAAACGGCGCTGCGGCCGCCGAAGCCGCGCTGGCCAGGACCGGCCGCGCGGCAGGTGTGGCGCGGTTCGCCGCCTTCACCGGTATGGCCACCGGCGCGGCCTGCACGGGAATCGGCGGTGTCGCGAGGGCCATCACCGGTTTCGCCGGCTCGGTGTTCGAGGCCTCCTCGCCGCGGCGTACGCCGCGTCCGCGCTCCACGCCGAGGGCATAGGTCACGACCATCACCAAGAGCAAGATGATGGTCCCAAGGATACCCTGCTCCAGAGGCACAGGAATCGTCACCCGGCCCAGAGTGAAGACCGGCGGGCGCCGTTGGACCCGGCCGGCCTCACCGCCGGATACGTTGGCAAACAACTCCGGCTGGATGGGCGGCGCGTGCGCTGGTTCCATGGTGCCTCTTATTGTACCGAAGCGGCGCGGTGTCGTCAACACCGTCGCGTCAGGCCGTGGGGTGTTCGGTCCAGGCGCTGGGGCAGATCTGCTGATAGGCACACCACCGGCAGGCGTGCTCCGAGGGCTGGGCCTGATAGGCCCGTGCCCGGAGGCCCCGCTCAACCTCGCGCACCTGCTCCTGCAGCTCCCCCAGATCCTCCTCGGTGACCGTGGCCGAGCCGACGAGCCGCGTCTCCGGAAACCGCAGCTCCACACGTTTCGGCAACGCCCCGCGCAGCACCTGCCAGGCCCACGCGTACACCCGCAACTGCACAGAGGTCTTGGCTCGGCGGTCGGCCTCGGCTTGCGAGGTAATCTCCGAGGACTTGTAGTCGATGATGACGGCGCCGTCGTCGTCAAGGTCCACGCGGTCCCACTGGCCGGTGATGCGGATGCGCTCGAAGGTAAAGGAGAACCGCTCCTCAATCAGGGTCGGCCGCGCTGCGCTGCGCGCCTCTTCGGCGCACCACGCGCGCAGGACCTGCCGCCCGTGGGCCAGCCGCTGCTCCTCGTGCTCCCGCGTCAAAAAGCCTTCACTCACCCACGCCGACTCAAAGGCGGCGAGCACGTCGTCGATGGTGACCGACGAGCCCGCGATCCTGCGGCGGTGGTAGGTCTCGATGGCCTTGTGCAGCGCCGAACCGTAGACGACCGCATGGTGCCGCAGGATGGGCAGACGCAGGACACTGGCACATTTGTATTTCAGCGGGCAGGTCAAATAATCGTCGATCCGGTGGGCGTCCAGGCGGACCACCTCCGTTGATGGAATGGGAGGCGGCAGGGTGGCCGTCGGCGCAGGCGCACCCTGCGAGCGGGCGAGAATTGCGCGCGGCGGTGTTGCGGCAGGCGCTGCGGCAGGCTTGGGCAGGTCGAGCGCTTCGAGCACGAATTGGCTCACCTTCCGCACCGACTTGCCCCCGTAGTCCTGGGCGGCGGTCAGATGCAACGCCTGCTTGGCGCGCGTCATCCCCACATAGAAGAGGCGGCGCTCCTCCTGGAGACGCACGTCCCCCGACGGCAGGAGATCCTTGATCAGCGCATCCGGCAGCTCCAGCACATCCCGGCGCGCCCGTACGGGAAACCGGCCCTGCACCAACCCCACCAGAAAGACGACGGAAAACTCCAACCCCTTCGCCTTGTGGACGGTGAGGACCGAGACCGCCGGCTGATCCCATTCCGGGGCGATCGCGGCCGGTTCATCGCCGGCGTCCAGCAGCCCCTCGAGATGGGTGAGCAGTTCTGGCAGGCGGTCGAGCCGCTCAAGCGTTTCAAAGCCCTGCAGGATCTCGAAAAACCGTCCGATGCGGTGGATCGCGGCGGCCGCCTCAACCGTGTCGGCGGCGGTCAGATGCCGCACATAGCCGCACCGTTGCAGGAGCCGGTAGAGAACCTGGCCTGCGGTGGCGTTGCGGCTCATCTCCAGGCCGGCCTGCAGATCCCCGACGAGGCGCTGCAAGGTGTCGCGGCCGGTGGCCGAGAGGATGCGCAGCTCCTCCACCTGGTCCAGCGTCTGGAGCAGCTCCCACAGGGGCTGATGGCTTTTGTGGGCGCAGGCCAGCGCGGCGGCCACGTCCGCCATCGGCACACGGTACAGCGCCGAGGAGGCGACATGGTAGAGGCTGAGGGAATCACGGGGATTCAGCAGGAGGCGCAGGAGCGACAAGAGCATGCGGATCTCCTCGCGGCCGTACAACCCCGTGCCCCCGGTGAAGCGCCAGCTCACCCCCTGCACATTCATCGCCCGGAGAAAGGGATCCGCATCGCGGTTCGAGCGGACCAAGATCGCGAAATCGCGGTAGCTCTTTCCTCCGGTGGCGACCGCGTCGCGGATGTTCTGCGCGATCCAGTCGGCCTCGCTCGACACCGTGTCGAAATGATGGAAGGCCGGTTCCGGCCCCCGGGCTTCCCATGCCGAGACGAGCCGCTTGTCAATGCCCCGTTTGACCTCGAGCCGCTCCGGATCATTGAACCGGATCAGCCGGTAGGCGGCCTGCAGAATCTGCTGGGTCGAGCGGTAATTCTGCGACAAGACGACCTGGCGGGCCTGGGGGTAGTGCTCCAGAAATTGGACGATGTTGCTGATCGCCGCCCCGCGAAACTTGTAGATGGATTGGTCGTCGTCCGCCACAATCGTCAGGTTGGCGTCGGGCGGCGCCAGCAATTTGATGAGCTCGAACTGCGCGTAGTTGGTGTCTTGGAACTCATCGACGAGGATGTAGCGGAACCGGCTGCGGTAGTGCTGGAGGACTTCCGGATGCCGGCGAAAGAGCTGGAGGGTGAGCACGATCTGGTCGCCGAAATCGATGAAATCGGCGTGGCGCAGCAGCGCGATATACTGCCGGTAGGCCTCGGCGAGCTCGCGCTGGCTGGCCAGCTGGCCGTGAGCACCGGCATCCCCGGGCGCGGATGCGGCCCGCGCCTGCAGACGCTCGACCAACGCGGCGTACTCCTCCGGGGCCACATCCTCGTCCTTCGCCCGCGAGAACAGCGTCGCCAGGGCCGGCAGATACCGCAAGGGATCGCCCATCGGCCGGAATCGCTCCAGCGCCAACTGATACAGGTGGCGGCGCAGGAACACGATCTGCTCCGGGCGCGTCAGGACCCGGTAATCGGCGGACAACCCGAGCAGGGCCGCCTGCTCGCGCAGGATCTGATCGCCGAAGGCGTGGAAGGTGGAGATCCAGATGTCGACGTAGCCGTACGGCACCAGGACGTCCACCCGCTCCTGCATCTCGGCGGCGGCCTTGTCGGTGAAGGTCAGCGCGAGGATCTCTTCGGGCCGGGCGGCCTTGGTGGCGATGAGCTGCGCGATGCGGCGGGTGATGACCGTGGTCTTGCCGGTGCCGGCCCCGGCGATGATGAGCACCGGCCCGCCAGGATGGAGGACGGCGGCCTGCTGCTGCGGATTCAGATCCCCAAGGATGGCTGAGCCGGCGTTGGTCTGGGTCTCCGCAGCGGAGGGCTTGCTGGTGTTCACCCCACCACCTTTAGGGCGACGAGGGCGGCTGTGGCTCCGGAGACGGCTGGTGCCCCAGCGTCTGCTTCTGGTCCTTCAGCCGCTCCTTTTCCTGCTCCAGCATGATCTTTTCCGACTTGCGCTCCCGCTTCAGCCGCTTCTTCTCCGCCTCCAGCCGCTGCTCCTCGGCCGCGATCGACTCCTTGGTGGGAGCCAGCTTGGGCAGCTGGATCAGCTTGAACTCGAAATCCACATCGATGGAATTTTTGGGCCAGTCATTCGCATCGAAGTCTGTCTTGATGCCTGACAGCACGAGCCGCAGTTTCCTGGCGGGCCGCAACGGCTGCCAAAAGGCGATCATGCCGTCGTAGGTCACCCCGTTGTGCAAATAGCCCGGCGTCATCGTGACCTGCTTCAGCAGCGCATGCCGCTGCTGACTCTGTCCGGCCACGCCGGTCAGCACCTGGCCCGGATGAATGCCGTACCAGCTCGGCGACTCGATGGCCGCGCGCACCATCCGGCCCGCGGTGTCCTTCGATTCCGCGATGCTGATCATGAAATCGGGCGAGAGGTATTCGTACTGGGTGTTGACGTCATCGATGACGACGAACTGCGCCGGGTCGATCTTGATCCGGTCGCCGTGCTTGTTGACCAGCTTCACGTAAAAGACGAGATTCAACGGATAGTACGGGTTGAGGCCGGCATACTCCCCGAAGATGGCCCGGTTTTTAAAGTAGGCGTTGAGATATGGCCCCGAGGCGTAGCGGACCGTGACTTCCACGCCCTCCTTCGTGACGGTCGCCACGGGCGGATCCAGCGCGATGGGCAGACCGACGTCACGGATCGGCCCGACGGTCTCCACCGCTCCCATCACCCGCCGCTCGAACATGAGCGCGCTGCGGTGCCGGCTGCATCCGGTCAGGGAGAACAGCAGAATCCCCACTATGCAGAACGACCGTCGCATCATCGCCTCCTGTGGTTACACGCGCGTGAACGGATCGAATAATTTCTGATATTCTTCCAGACAGTACCGGTCGGTCATCCCGGCCACATAATCACAGATGACCCGGTAGGGGTCTTCCTGCGGCAATCGCAGCCGCGTCGTCGTGGGCAGTTGCTCCGGCTTGCGGACGTAGACGTTGAAGAGCTCCGTGAGAAACCGCCGGGCCTTATGCGCCATCCGCACCACCCGATAGTGATGGTAGAGACGATCCCAGAGAAAACGCTTCAAGGGTTCGCGTTTGCGCGCCATCGCCTCGCTGAAACTGATGAGGCGCTCCGGGGCGTGGCGCACCTCCTCCACCGTGGCGATGCGGCGCTCGCGCAGCCGCCGTTCCGACTCGGTCATGAGATCCGAGACCTGCCAGTGGATGAGGGTGCGGATGATCTGATACTTCTGCAGCTCAGGCGTGAGCGAGGCGTGCCGACGGCGCACCGCCTCATCGGCCTCGGCCCACAGGGGCACCTCCCGGGCCAACTCCTGCTCGCGAATGAGTCCCGAGGTGATCCCGTCATCGAGGTCGTGATTGTCATAGGCGATCTCGTCGGCGATGTCCCCCACCTGCCCCTCCAACAATGGCCCCACCTGCGGATCGAGCTCGGTCAGCTGATGCGTCTGGTCATACGGCGTGCGGTGCTTGTTGATGCCTTCGCGCACCTCCCAGGTCAAATTGAGCCCCTTGAACTGGGGGTACCGCTCCTCCAACCAGTCGACGATGCGCAGCCCCTGCAGATTGTGATCGAAGCCGCCGTGGTCGCGCATCAGTTCCCGCAACACGTCCTCGCCGGTGTGGCCGAAGGGCGGGTGGCCCAAGTCGTGCGCCAGGGCGATCGTCTCGACCAGATCCTCGTTGAGCCGCAGCGCCCTGGCGACGGAGGCGGCGATCTGGGCGACCTCGAGCGTATGCGTCAGCCGGGTTCGGTAGTAATCGCCCTCATGATTGACGAAGACCTGGGTCTTGTATTCGAGACGGCGGAAGGCGGTCGAATGAATGATGCGGTCGCGATCGCGACGGTAGACGGAGCGGAAATCGTCCTCGGACTCGGTGTGCTTGCGCCCCCGCGTCTCTTTGCTGCGCATGGCATAGGGCGCCAACTGCTGCTCTTCGCGCGCTTCGAACTCCTTGCGCGTGAGCAGCCAGGACCGTTCTCCGACCGCCGGCGTCATCGGCTCACCGTTGGGCCTTGAGCAATTTGCGATAGAGCGCCTGCAGGCCTTCCGAGATCACCTTCGTCCGGCCGACGATCGGCATGAAGTTGGTGTCCCCCTCCCAGCGCGGCACCAGGTGCACGTGCAGGTGCCCGGGGATGCCGGCGCCCGCGGCCCGGCCCAGATTGATGCCGATGTTGTAGCCGTGGGGATGCAGCACACGGTCGAGCAGCCGCTGGGAATCCAGCAGCAACGACCAGAGATCGGCCCATTCCGACGCCGTGAGGAGACGCGGTTCCTTGACATGACGAACGGGCGCCACCATGAGATGACCATTGGTGTAGGGATAGAGGTTCAGCAGGGCAAAGGCATGGCGGGAACGCCGGATGATGAGGCGGGAGGCTTCGCGTCGGCCGCTCCGGCGGCCGCCGCAAAAGATGCAGCCCGGTGGCCTGCGCTGATAGATGAACCGGCTGCGCCACGGCGCCCACAAGAGTCCCGTCTGACCTTTCACGGAATCAGGTGCGCCTTGCCGTACAGCCCCAACAAGATGTTGGTCATGGCCGTGTCCCACATCCAGATGCGCGCCTCCTTGGCGCGCAGGCGCGCATTCAGGTCAATGCCGCTCAGCGCCACGAGAATGCGCTGACCGACGCCCGTCCCGTGCGCGCGCGTCATGTCGAGGAAGGCCGTCACGTCCTCCTCCACCATCGGGCTGCGCTTGACGCCACAGACCCACGCCTGCCTGGCGCCGGTCGAGGCGGTCAGCTGACAGCCGTCGGCGCCCCACGGCGCCGAGGCCACGTCCTGAAAGGGCCCCACGCGGCGGCGGGGATCGCCGTTGAGCGCAATCTCGTCACCACGGAAGGCGCGGAACAGCTCCACGAGCCGTTCCGGCAGCGGCAGGCCCAATTCGGTCACGAACTGGGCGAGCTGCCCGTCGCAGAGCGCCTTGAACCGCTGGGTGGTATCGGTTCGCAGCGGTGCCCAGCTCTGGGCCTGCGCCCGATACACGCGGGCCACCCACCACCGGAAGAGCGCATCGGTGATAGTATACAAAACCCCGAAGCGCTGCACAAATCCCAATTCCATCAACCGCGAGAGATCCTTCGCCACCGTCTTGGCCGGCTGCCGCACGGCGGAGGCAAGCTGCTCCACCCGTGGCGCACCGTTCGCCACCGCGAGCAGCAACGGTACCAGCGCTTGCCGCGCGCGACCCTGTGTCAGCGGACCGACACGGTGCGCAAAGGCCTGGGCCAAGGCTCCGTGCGGATCCTGCATCAGCTCCCCGAGGCTCTCCCAGAGCCCGTCGCGGGTGACCATCGTGGTGTGGCGCCGCATCGTGGTATCGCGCAGGCGAGCGCTGACCGTCTCCAGGTACCAGGGGTGACCGCCGCACAGCATGACCAGAAAGGCCTGCAATTCCGGCGACATCTCCAGTTCGCCCAAACGCTGCCGCAGGAAGGCGAGGGAGGCGGCGGTGTCAAAGGGCGCCACGTCGATGATTTCGAACCGGCCGAAGAGCAGATCCAGTTTGTCCCGCAGAATCAGCAGCGACGCTTTGACGTCGGAACTGGTCACGAGGTAGGCCACCGACTTGTCGACCATCAACTGCTTGCCGAGCAGATGAAACGGCCGGCGCATCCCCAGCCCCTCAAGATGGTGAAACTCCTCCACGATCAGCAACAGGCATCGGCCGAGGTCAGCGGCCACGAGCCCTGGGAGCTCGAGCAGCTGGCTGAAGAGGTCATCCGCGGATTTGCCGGCGACCGTACGGTTGGCGATGGCGTGTCGGAGCGCCTCGACCCGGAGCGCGGCCCGTGGGCAGCGCCGCTGCGCTTCATGGGCCAGCGTCACCCAGGAGGAGGGCGAGGCGGCCATGCCGGTGTCCAAGAGCGCCTGGCAGAGCAGGCTGCCCATCCAGCGATCGGCAAAACGCTCGAACGACTCGGGTCTGAGCTCCAGATAGATGGGCACAATTTGCGGCTGCGATCGGAGAGAGTTGAGCAGGGCGCCGATGATGGCCGTCTTGCCGATGCCGGGCGCGCCGATGAGGGCCACGTTCTGCCGGTAGCCCTCCGGCAGGGCGGTAAACCGTTTGGCGAGCGTCGCGAGGATTTCGGTCCGATCGAAGAGTGACGAGTCCCAACCGCGTCCCATCGCGCTATCTCGCCAAGGAGAGGTAGTAATGAGGATTCTGTGGCCGGGCGTTGCGGCGGATCTCAAAATGGAGCACGGCCGCAGCGCCATCGCCCAACCGGGCAATCGGCGCGCGGTAGGCCACCGTCTCGCCGAGCGCCACCAGGGATTCTGCGACACCGGCATAGACCGTCATGAGACCGTCTCCGTGGTCGAGAATGATCGTCCGGCCGTAGCCGTGGAGCCGGGCATCGAGAAACACCACGCGCCCTGCCCGCGAGGCCACCACCGTGCCCGAGGGATTCCCCCGAATGTCGATGCCGCGATTGGTCGCCCCGTAGAGACGGGCGCCGAAGGGCGCCACCACCTTTCCGCGCACCGGCCAGACAAAATCGCCGCTCGGTCCGCCGGTGGGCGGCAATGCTGCAGGCCGCTGGGGCGCTTCGAAGGAGGCCGCCTCCTCCCTGGACGCAGGCAACTGCGGCACAAAGATCAGTTGTCCGGCATTGAGTTGGGCGGCGTTGGGCAGGCGGTTGACGCTGACCAGATCATCCACCTCCACCTGGTAGCGTTGCGCGATCCGCCAGAGCGTTTCCCCGCGGATGACGCGGTGATAGGTGCCAGGCATGGCGGGCATGGCCTGGCGGCCCACGTAGGAGCCGGTGCCGGCGCAGCCGCAGAGCAGCCAACCCAGCGCACAGCCGATCAGCCAATGATGCTTGACGCTCATCGTCCTTCCATTATACAAAAAAAGAGCGGGTGGGGGGAATAGAACCCGTCGGTCGCCCCTGCACTCGACGTCCCTTGGGGCGACCTCCATGAGAGGGGCGACGCCCCTCTCATCGCTCCCCCCGCCGCTTGGCTTCGCCAAGCGAAGCCGCGGGGGTCGCTACTCTCCCCTGGCGAGCACGGCCTGCGCGAGGGGGAAGATGCCTTCCCCCTCGCGCTCCCCTTTCCGGGTTCGATTCCCGCACAGCATCACCAAATAAGAGCGGGTGGCGGGAATCGA
>JACQRC010000024.1 GCA_016206665.1 Candidatus Omnitrophota bacterium
CCCCGCCGCTTGGCTTCGCCAAGCGAAGCCGCGGGGGTCGCTCAGGGTGAATGTCCTGCTTGCGAGCAGGACATTCAAAATTCCAATCCGCCGCTGCGCGCCGCCTCGGCGAGCGCCTGCACACGACCATGATACAGATAGCCGCCGCGGTCGAAGACCACACGCGCGATCCGCTTCTCCCTGGCCAGCTCGGCGATCCGCAGGCCCAGCGCCTTCGCGGCCGCCACGTTGCCTCCGTGCTTGGGCGAGACCTTCTTCATGGCCTCATCCAGCGTGGAGGCCGCGACCAACGTCTTGCCGTCGAGATCGTTGATGATCTGGGCGTAGAGATGCTTTAGGCTCCGGAAGACGGCCAGCCGGGGACGGTCCGGCGTACCGACGACCCGTTTGCGCAGCCGTTGGTGACGGCGCTGACGGGGTTCCAGCGTCGAAGTCAGCCGTGTGGCGCTCATGCTGTCCCTTTGGCGCCTGCGGCCGCCTTGCCGGCCTTGCGGCGCACCACCTCGGTGGTGTAGCGAATGCCTTTCCCTTTATACGGCTCCGGTGGGAAGATCGCACGGATGTCTGCGGCCAGCTGTCCCACGATCTGCTTATCGGCGCCCTCGATGACGAGCTGCGTCGGCTTGGGCGCCTTGACGGTGATTCCGGCCGGCACCGTGACATCGACCGGGTGCGAAAAACCCAAAAAGAGCTGCAGCGTGGAGCCGGCCACCTGGGCCCGAAACCCGACACCCACGATCTCCAGCTCCCGCGTGAAGCCCTGCGTCACCCCATGCACCATGTTGGCCACGAGCGACCGGAAGGTGCCGTGCAGCGAGCGGCTTTGCTTCGTGTCGCCGGTGACGGTGACCGCCGCCTGGCCGTTGGCGACCGCCACGTTGACCAGCTCGGGCAGCGTCAGGGCCAGTGTGCCCTTGGGTCCTTCCACCGTGACGCTGCGCCCCTGCGGGGTCACCTTGACCTTGTCAGGAATCACAATGGGTTGCTTGCCGATGCGTGACATGGCGTCCTTACCAGACGTACCCAATCATTTCGCCGCCCAGCCGCGACTGCTTCGCCTGCCGGTCGGACATGATCCCCTGGGATGTGGTCAGAATCGCGATGCCCAGTCCGCCCATGACGCGCGGCAGATGCTGGCTGCCCACATACCGCCGCAGCCCCGGCTTGGAGATGCGCGTGATATCCGAGATGGCCGGCGTGCGGTCGGTCGTGAACTTGAGGTAGACGCGCAGTCGTTTCTGGACCGGACCGATATCGACCTGCTTGTAGGCGCGGATGTACCCTTCCTGTTTCAGAATTTCGAGAATGGCGCTCTTCATCCGCGAGGCCGGCACCTCGATGCGGGCCAGCTTCGCCCGGCTGGCGTTGCGGATTTTCGTGAACATATCGGCAATCGGATCAGTGGTACTCATCGCTGTGCGCTCACCAGCTCGCCTTGGTCACGCCCGGGATCTCCCCGCGCGAGGCCAGCTCACGAAAGCAGATCCGGCACACCCCAAACCGCCGGTAGAACGCCCCCTGGCGCCCGCACCGATGGCACCGGTGGTATCGTCGCGAGGAGAACTTCGACCCCCGCGCCCAACGCTCCAACACGCCCTTTTTTGCCACGTCGCCTCGCTATACCTTGGATTCGGCAAACGGCATGCCGAACTGTTTCAACAGTTCCAACGCCTCGTCGCGCCGCCGGGCCGAGGTCACCATCGTGATATCCATCCCTAAGGTCATCTTGACCTTGTCCAGTTCCAACTCGGGAAAGATGGTGTGCTCCTTGAGCCCCATCGAAAAATTACCGCCCTGGTCAAACCCGGTGGGTGAGATGCCGCGGAAGTCCCGCACGCGCGGGAGCGCCGCCGTGATGAGCCGGTCCAGAAACTCGTACATCCGCGCCCCGCGCAAGGTGACCTTGCACCCCACCGCGTTGCCCGAACGAATCTTGAAGTTGGAGATGTCCTTCTTGGCGCGGGTGATCGCCGGACGCTGGCCGGTGATCAGCGTCAGCGTCTGGAGCGCCTCTTCCAGCGCTTTGGCATCATGGGCTGCCTCGCCCACGCCCATGTTCAGCACGATCTTCTGCAGCCGCGGCGCTTGCATCGGGTTGCGGTAGCCGAATCGCTTGATCAGCGATGGCACGATCGCCTGGCGGTAGCGCTCCTGCAACCGCGGCACAGCCACGGGCGCCGCGGTGGGCGCCGTTTTCTTCGCGTCAGCCGAGGGTTTCATGGCACTTTCGACAGGTTCGCACCTTGCTCCCATCCTGTAGCGTGGAGAATCCCACCCGCACACCGCGTCCGCACCGCGGGCACCAAAGCGCGAGCTTCGTCAGATACATCGGCGCCGGCTGCGCCACGATCCCGCCCTGTTGGTTCTGTTGGCTGCGGCGCGTGTGGCGTTTCACCATGTTGATGCCTTCCACGAGTGCTTGGTCCTTGTCTGGCTGGACCTCGATCACTTTGCCCTGCTTGCCGCGGTCGCGCCCCACGAGGACCACCACTTGATCGCTCTTGCGAATTCGGTTCATCGTGTCACACCACTTCCGGGGCCAACGAGATAATCTTCATGAAGTTCTTGTCGCGCAACTCGCGCGCGATGGGACCGAAGACGCGCGTGCCGCGCGGATTGCCCTGGGGGTCGATGAGCACCACGGCATTCGTGTCAAACCGCAGGGTCGAGCCGTCCGGCCGGCCGATCGCGTCCTTGGTCCGGACGATGACCGCGCGCGCCACCTCGCCCTTCTTGACGATCGCGTCGGGCGCAGACTCCTTGATGTTGCAGGTGATCACGTCACCCACGTTGGCGAACCGTTTGTTCTGCCGGCCGATGACGCCGATGCAGGAGGCGCGCTTGGCGCCGGTGTTATCCGCGACCTCCAGAATCGACCGCACTTGGATCATGAGGACAGAATCTCCACGAGCCGCCACCGTTTGTCCTTCGACAGGGGCCGCGTCTCGGCGATGCGCACCCGGTCGCCGATCTTGGCCGTATTCTGCTCGTCGTGGACCTTGAAGGAGGTCGCTAGGCGCAGCGTCTTCAGATAGGTTCGGTGGCGCACCAACCGGTCCACCCGCACCACAATGGTTTTCTGCATCTTGTTGCTGGTGACGATCCCCACCAGCTCCTTGCGCCGGGCACGCACAGCGGCCGGGGTGGCGGTTGTCTCGCTCATGCGGCCCTCGCCTCCTGCGCCTGCTGCGCACGCGCCACGGTGGCGATGCGCGCCAGGTCACGCTTGAGCAGGCGAATCCGGTGCGGCTTCTCGATGCCGCCGATCTTCGCCTTCAAGCGAATCGTCATCAGCTCCTTCGTCAGGCCCTCGGCCTTCTGCCGGAGCTCGGCTGGCGGGAGCACACGCAGCTCGCTGGCCTTTACGTGCTTGCCCATCGTCACCACTCCGCCTTGCGGCTGATGAACCGGCTCGCCAGGGGAATCTTATAGGCGGCAAGCCGCATCGTTTCCTTGGCCGACTCCTCGGGGAGCCCGTCAATCTCGAACATGATGCGCCCCCGCTTCACGACGGCGACCCAGTGGTCCACCATCCCCTTGCCCTTGCCCATGCGGGTCTCGGCCGGCTTCTTGGTGACCGCCTTGTCAGGAAAAATGCGGATCCACATCTTCCCGCCGCGCTTGAACTGCCGGGCGATCGCCACGCGCGCCGCCTCGATCTGGCGGGCGGTGACCCAGCCGTTGGCCATCGCCTTCAGGCCGTACTCGCCGAAGGAGAGAGAGGCGCCGCCGGTGGCCGGACCGCCCCGCTTGCCGCGGTGGGGCTTGCGATATTTGACCCGCTTCGGCATCAAGGACATTTAGCGCGCCTCAGATGCAGGCTGCGGTTGGGGTTCAGGGGCGGCGATCGCCGCTGCGGCAGCCTGCGGCGTCTTGGGCTGCGGCAGCACGTCACCCTTGTAGATCCACGCCTTGACACCGATGATCCCGTAGGTCGTCCGCGCCTCGGCGAACCCGTAATCGATATCGGCGCGCAGCGTGGAGAGGGGCAGATTCCCATCGCGGTAGCTCTCGCGCCGCGCCATCTCGGCGCCGGCGAGCCGCCCGCCGCAGGCGACCTTGATGCCCTTGGCTCCGTTGTCCATCGCCAGCTGCACCGCCTTCTTCATGGCGCGCCGGAACGCGATGCGCTTCTCCAGCTGAAAGGCGATATTCTCGGCCACGAGCTGGGCTTCGATCGTGGGGTTCTTGATCTCCCGAATGTCGATGGCGATCTCCTTCTTCGTGCGCTCGCGCAATTCATCGCGCAGCCGGTCAATCTCGGAGCCCTTGCGGCCGATGATGACCCCGGGCCGCGCGGTATGGATGATGGCGCGCACGCCCTCGCCCGCCCGCTCCAACTCGACGCGCGCCACGGCCGCCGACATGAGCGTCTTCTTGAGATAGGCGCGAATCTCGACATCCTCGCGCAGATGCTTGGCGAAGGTCTGCTTCGAGGCAAACCATCGCGACTGCCAGGTCCGGTTGATGCCGAGCCGCAACCCGTATGGATGAACCTTATGTCCCATGCGTGCTCCTGATCCGCCTTACGATGCCGCGGCCAAGACGCGCTTGGCCTTCTTGGGCGCGGCCGCCGCGGGCGCCTTCGGCGGTGCCGACGGCAGCGGCTGCGCATCCAACGTGATGATGATGTGCGTCGTGCGTTTCCGGATCCGCGTCGCCCGCCCCATGGCCGCCGCGCGAAACCGCTTGAGCGTGGGACCGCCGTCGTCCAGGATCGAGCTCACGATGAGCTCCTGCTGCCGCACATTGGGATGGCTGTGCTGGGCATTGGCCACGGCCGCCGTCAGCACCTCCAGCAACACACTCGCGGCGCGCTTGTTGGTGAGCCGCAGGATGGCCTGCGCCTCGTCGGCCCGCCGCAGCTTGATCAGCTCCGCCACCGGCCGCACCTTGTGCGGCGAAATCCTGAGATAGCGTGCTACGGCTTTGGCTACCATGAGGACACTAAAGCAATCAGCAATCAGCTATCAGCAACCAGCAAAAGATTCGCGGGCTTTTTGCTGATTGCTGACGGCTGACGGCTGATTGCTCCATTTACGTTTTCTCCGTGGAGGTCTTCGTGACCCCGCCGTGCTTCTTGAAGATGCGGGTCGGGGAGAATTCGCCTAACTTGTGCCCGACCATGTTCTCCGTCACATAGACGGGCAGGAAGTCCCGCCCGTTGTGCACCGCAAAGGTCATCCCCACGAACTCCGGCGTCACCGTCGAGCGCCGCGACCACGTCTTGATCGGTTTGCGGTCGTTCGTCTTGCGGGCCACCTGGATCTTCACCAACAGATGGTCGTCGACGAACGGCCCTTTCCGTAAGGATCGTCCCATAGCCGTTAGCTCCGCCGCTTCACGATGAAGCGGTTCGAATACCTCCGCTTGTGGCGCGTCCGGTAGCCCTTGTTCGGCTGCCCCCACTTGGAGACCGGATGGGGGTTGCCCTGGCCGGACTTGCCCTCGCCGCCGCCGTGCGGGTGGTCGTGGGGATTCATGGCGACACCGCGCACGGTGGGCCGGATGCCCATCCACCGGCTACGCCCCGCCTTGCCGATCGAGAGGCTGCCGTGCTCGATGTTGCCCACCTGCCCGACCGTGGCAAAACAGTCGAGATGAAACCGCCGGATCTCCGTGGAGGGCAGCTTCACCAGCGCCGTGTCGCCCTCCTTGGCCTGAATACTCGCCGCCGTCCCGGCCGACCGGACGATCTGGCCGCCGCGCCCGGGAAAGAGCTCGAGGTTGTGGATCGTCATCCCCTCCGGAATGTTCCGCAGGGCGAGCATGTTGCCGACTTTCACCTCGGCGTCCGCCGCCGTTACCACGGTGTCGCCGACCTTCAGATCCACGGGTGCGATGATGTACCGTTTCTCCTGGACCGGATCGCTGTACTGCACCAGGGCGATGCGGCAGCTGCGGTTCGGGTCATATTCGATGGCGAGCACCTTGGCCGGCACGCCTTGCTTGTCGCGCCGGAAGAAATCCACGGCGCGGTACAGCCGCTTGTGGCCGCCGCCATGGTGGCGGGTCGTGATCCGCCCGTTGTTGTTCCGGCCGCCGGAGCGCGGCAGGTACGAGGTGAGCGATTTCTCCGGCTCAGACTTCGTAATCTCGTCAAACGTGGCTCCGGTCCGGTGCCGGATGCCCGGGCTGGTTGGTTGGTAGTGTTTGATCGGCATCAGGTCAACTCGATCTTCTGGCCGTCTTTGACGGTCACAATCGCCTTCTTCCAATCAGGCCGTCGGCCGAGAGCGCGCCGGACGCGGCGCCACTTGCCCGGCACCATCACGGTGCGCACGCAGAGCACATCGACCTTGAAGAGCGATTCCACGGCCCGTTTGACCTCGTGCTTGTTGGCGCGGGTCGACACCTTGAAGCAATACTGCCGCTCCGCGGCCATCCGCGTGCCCTTCTCCGTCTGGAGCAGATGCTCGACCACTTCATGCGCCTGTCTCATGGTTCGACTCGCTGCGTGCTTCGACTGCGCTCAGCACTTGCCCTGAGCGAGGCCCGCCGTCGGCGGGGCGAGTCGAAGGGCTGCGCTCGTGCTTCGACAAGCTCAGCACTTGCCCTGAGCGAGGCCCGCTGTCGCGGGCCGAGTCGAAGGGCTCGCTCACCATGACCCTGAGCGAGCGACGAACGGAGTGAGG
>JACQRC010000026.1 GCA_016206665.1 Candidatus Omnitrophota bacterium
GCTCGCTCAGGGTCAGTGCTGAGCGAGGCCCTGCGGGGCCGAGTCGAAGCACTGATTGCTGACTGCTGATGGCTATCCTCTCCCCTTTTTCCTGCAAATGATACAGCACCGCCTGGACCAGCGTCCCCGTCCAATGGCCCTGCGCCGGATGCGTGACGAGGCCGGGCTGCTTGTTGATGACCAAGAGCTGCGCGTCTTCGTACACCACGTCGAGGGGGATCGGTTCCGGCGCGAGCGGTGGAATGTCCGGCTGGTTGGAGGGTGCGAGGCTGAGCGTCTGGCTGGTTTTGAGTCGGAGGCTGGGCTTGGCTAAGCGGCCGTCCACGGTGACCTCGCCCGACGCAATCCATCGCTGAATCTGCGCGCGCGAGCAGCCCTTGGGCAGGTGGCTTAAGAGGAAGCGATCGAGTCGTTCGCCCGCCTCGCCACGAGCGATGTGAAAGGTATGGGTTCTTGGCATACAAAGGAATTCGGTGATTACGGTGATGAAAACATGATTACGGTGATAGAACGTGGCGTCGTATCACCGGCATCACGCTTTATCACCGGAATCATTTTATTAATCACCGGAATCACCGATTTAAGAAGTTCGTACACGCCACACCAGCCATCCCCCCGCCAAGAAGACGATAACGATCGACATGAGCTGCGGCAACGTCAGCCCCAGCCACACCACCGGATTGTCCCCGCGCCAAAACTCCAGCGCGAAGCGCAAGAGGCTATATCCGACGAGGTAGAGCGCCGTGATCATCCCGGGATGCGTCCACCGGCCGGCCCAACCCGAGGGGTCCGATAGCTTCGCGCGCCATGCCGTGCGCTGAAGGGTCAACAGTGCCGCAAACAGTATCAGGCAGCCAACCGACTCGTAGAGCTGCACGGGATGGAGCGGCTCGGGATGACCGGGCAACCTCACGCCCAGCCAGGCAGCGGGTTTGCCGTAGCAACAGCCGTTGAGGAAACAGCCGACCCGGCCGACGGCCTGGCCGATGGGAATGAAGGGCGCCAGGAAGTCGATCGTCCTGAGGATCGGCAAGCGCCGGCGACGCAAGTACCAGACCATCGCCCCCCAGCCGCCGGCCAGGGAGCCGTAATAGACCAATCCGCCGTGCCAGAGTGCCGCGATTTCCCAGGGCCTGCTCAGGTAGTCCCGCCAGTTAAGCGCGACAAAGAAGGCGCGGCCGCCGACGAGGCCGGCCACCAGCATCCACAAGACGAGGTCGTAGACCTGCGCATCGGTGGGCGCGTCCGTGACTGGCCTCTGCCGCCATCGCGCCATCATCCGCGCCGCGGACCACGCGACGAGGAAGACGCCCAGCGCCAGCATGACGCCGAACGAATACACCGTGATCGGACCGAGACGGAAGAGAATGGGATGCATCGCTCAACGCTTTTTCCGCTTCGGACGGAGCAACTGCCACACCAACCACCCCGCGCCGATGGTGATGGCGGAGTCGGCGATATTGAAGACGGGCCACACACGGAAATCGAGGAAGTCAATGACGTAGCCGAGGCGCAGCCGGTCGAGGCCGTTGCCGACCGCGCCGCCCAGGATCAGCGACAGCGCCCAGAGCTCGCGCGTCGCAGGCCGACGCTGGCGCAGGGTCTGCCACAACTGATAGCCGATCATCGCCGTCGCGGCGAATGACAGCATGAGAAACCAGGCGGTGTGACCGCGCAGCAGGCCAAAGGCGCCGCCGGTGTTATAGACGAGGGTCAGATGCAGGCAGTGCGGCAGGAGGGGCCATGATTCGCCGACGCCAAGGGTCCGGACGGCCCATGCCTTGGAGGCTTGATCCGCTCCGAGGACAGTTAGGGCGATCCAGACGGCCGGCCTCATGGATCAGGAGTCGGCGTTGCGCTTGCTCTTGGATTCCTGGCCGCGCTGGCAGGCGATGCACATGGGCGCGTACGGCACGGCCTGGAGCCGCCGCGTCGGGATCGGCTTTCCGCATTCGAGACACAGCCCGTACGTGGCGTCCTCGACGCGCTTCAGCGCCTCGTCGATGGCGTAGAGGATGCGTTGCTCGCCGGTGGCGATGTTGAGGGAGAGTTCGCGTTCGTAGTGGTCGGAGGCCACGTCGGCCATGTGATAGGTGTAGGTGGAGATGTCGCCGGAGGTGTCGCGGTGGGATTTGGCCGCATCCTTGGCGATGTGCTTGATCTCTTCTAACACATGCGCCTTTTCCTTGATGAGCAGTTGCTTGAATTTGGCCAGCTCACGCTTGGTCATTGGTGGAGTGCCCCTCTCATGACAGGATCACGTTAACGCACCGCTGGCACAACGTCGGATGCTGGGCCGACCGCCCGACATCCTCGGTCCACATCCAGCAGCGCTGGCATTTCTGGCCCGCGGCCCGCCGCACCGTGGCCGCGACCGCGACACCGCCAGGCGGCGCGCCGGCCTCAACCGACACCTGCGAGACGACCCACATCGCCGGCAGCAACGCCTGGTACCGCTGCAGCAGCTCCCGCAACGGTGGCTGGGCGGCCGTCACGGTCACCGCAGCCTCCAGTGACGTGCCGATCGTCCCGGATGCGCGCTGCTCCTCCAGGGCCTTCATGACCACCTCGCGCACCGGCAGGAGCAACTCCCACTCCCTGGCCAGCTCGGTATCCGTCCAGCGGCCGATCTGCTCCGCCGCTGGCCACAGGCTTTCGTGGACGCTGCCCGAGAGCCGCTCATCCTGGGCGCGGAGCAACTGCCACACCTCTTCGCTGGTGAACGGCATGATGGGCGCGGTGACCTGCGTGATCACCTGTAGTATATCACACAGCGTGCTCTGCGCGGAACGGCGCTCGGCCGACGTGGCGCTGGCAGTATACAGACGGTCCTTCAGCACGTCCAGATAAAAGGACGAGAGGTCGGTGACGCAAAAGTTGTAGACGCTGCGGTAGACCCGGTGGAACTGATACGCCTCAAAGGCCCCGGTCACCTCGCCTAACAGCGCTGCCGTCCGCATGAGCGCCCAGCGGTCGAGGGTCTCCCGCCGCCCCTCGGGCACACGGTCCGCGGCGTGGAAATCGTAGAGGTTGCCGAGCATGAAACGCAGGGTGTTGCGGATCTTGCGGTAGCCCTCGGCGATCCGCTCCAGGATCTGCGGCGAGAGGCGCACATCCTCCGCATAGTCGCAGGAGGCCACCCAGAGCCGCAGGATGTCCGCCCCGGAGGCGGCGATCACCTCCTGGGGAGCCACCACATTGCCTGCCGACTTCGACATCTTCTTGCCGTCACCGTCGACGACAAACCCGTGGGTCAGGACGGCTTGAAAGGGCGCCTGACGGCGCAGCGCCACCGAGGTAATCAGAGAGACCTGGAACCACCCGCGATGCTGGTCGGAACCCTCGAGATAGAGATCCACGGGCCAGCGATTCGACAGCTCCGCCCGCTGCCTCACCACCGCCTCGTGGGAGACACCGGAGTCAAACCAGACATCGAGGATGTCCTCTTCTTTGACAAACGTGCTCGCAACACAGGTGGACGTCCCGCAATGCGTTTCGGGTGGCAGCAACTCTTCGACGGGCTTGGTAAACCAGATATCAGAGCCATGCTGTCTGATGAGTGCCTGAATGTGCTGGAGAGCTTCGGGATTCTTGAGTGGCTGCTTGCAGGTCGAGCAGGTCACAATCGGGATCGGCGTTCCCCAGTACCGCTGGCGCGAGAGACACCAGTCCGGACGCGACGCGACCATGCCCGTGATGCGGCTCTTGCCGTACTCGGGAATCCACCGCACGTCGTTGATGCGTTCGAGCAGGTGGCGGCGTAAATTCCCCTGCTCCACGTTGAGAAACCACTGGCTCGTCGCGCGGAAGATGACCGGCTGCTTGCACCGCCAGCAGTGCGGGTAGGAGTGCTGGATGGTGCCGGCATGCACCAGGCGGCCGGCCTTCCGCAGGGCTTCCAGAATCTGCTCGTTCGCTGTGACAACGGAGATCCCGGCCCACGTCGGCACGTCCTTCGTGAATCGCCCACGCTCATCGACCGGCGAGTAGGGTGCGAGGCCGTATCGTTGACCGATGGCGTAGTCCTCCTGCCCGTGGCCCGGCGCGATGTGGACGATGCCGGTGCCTTCCTCGAGGCTGACACCCTCGTCTGACACGCCCACCGACTGCTTCTCAGCAAATAATGGATGCTGACACTGGACCGACACCCGACGTCCTGACAAAGGCTCATCAGGCGCACCGCCCAAGTTGGGGCCTGGAATGGGTGCCGCATCAACGGATTTGATGGTCAGGCCGGCAGCGCTGGCGAACCGTTCCACCATGGCCTGGGCCACGACCAATCGTCTCGTGCGCCCTCCCTGCTCGACCGTCACCACAACATACGTGGCCTTCGGATGAAAACAGACCGCCTGATTCGCCGGCAGGGTCCAGGGCGTCGTCGTCCAGATGACAATGCCGTCCCCCTCCCTGACCCCAGGGCCCCCACCCGGCTTGATGATCGGAAACTCCACGTAAATGGACGGCGACGCTTTGGTCTCATACTCCAACTCCGCCTCGGCGAGGGCGGTCTCGCAGGTGGCGCACCAGGCGACCGGCTTCTGGCCGCGATAGATGTAGTCCTGCTGTAGCAGTTCGTGGAAGACGCGCACGATCGTCGCCTCGTACTCCTTCGTCATCGTCAGATACGGATGCTCCCAATCGCCGAGGACGCCGAGGCGCTGGAACTGATCACCCTGGATCGTCACATACTGCTGCGCGTAGGCCTGGGCCTGCTTCCGGAAGGCAATCTTGTCGACGTCATGCTTCGTCTTGCGCAATTCCTTGAAGAGCTGATGCTCGATGGGCATGCCGTGGCAGTCCCAACCCGGCACATAGGGCGCCCGGAAGCCCTGCATCGTCTTGTACCGGACGATGATGTCCTTGAGCGTCTTGTTGAGGGCATGGCCGATGTGGATGTCGCCGTTGGCGTAGGGCGGGCCGTCGTGCAGGACAAAGACGCCGCGGGATGCCGGCCGCTGCTGCAGCCGCGCATAGAGGCCCTGCGCTTTCCACCAGGCCAGGCGCTGCGGTTCCTGTTGGGGCAGGTCCGCCTTCATGGCGAAGGCAGTCTTGGGCAGGTTCAGGGTGGAGCGGTACTCCTGCGATTTACCGGGAGGCGGAGAGGGTTTCGCGGACATCGAGTCGGGTGATGACACCGGTAAGCAGGCGGGAGAGTTTGGGCTCCGTCTCAGCGGCGACCTTGAGAATCTCTTCGATGTTGACCGGCTGCAGCGTCTCCGGAATGCAGATGTCGGTGACGAGACTCACGGCGAGGATGCGCAAGCCGGCATGCACGGCGACGAGGACCTCAGGCACCGTCGACATCCCGACGGCATCCGCCCCCAACTGGCGCAGCATCCGGTACTCGGCGCGCGTCTCGAGGTTGGGGCCGGTCAGGGCTGCGTAGACGCCCCGCCGAATGGGCAGCAGCTCCTGGCGGGCCACCTGCTCGGCCAGCGACAACAGCCGCGCATCGTAGGGCGCGGCCATGTCCGGAAACCGCAAGCCCAACCGGTCGTCATTGGCTCCGATGAGTGGATTGACGCCCATCAGATTGATGTGATCCTCGATGAGCATGAGGTCGCCCTTCGCGAAGGCGGGATTGAGGCCGCCGGAGACATTGGAGAGCAGCACGATGGGAATGCCCAGCGCCTGGATCAGACGGATGGGATAGGTGACCTGCTCCAGGGTGTACCCTTCATAATAATGGCAGCGCCCCTCGAAGATCAGGACCGGTGTTGCCCCCACCCGTCCGGCGACCAGCTGCCCGGCGTGGCCTGGCGCGGTCGAGCGCGGCAGGTGCGGGACCTCCGCATAGGGAATGACGGCGTCCGTGGTGACGGATTGCGTCACCCCGCCCAGACCGCTGCCCAGCACGAGCGCCACGTGCGGTTGGCGAGGCAATCGCGGCTTGAGGACGCGCAACGTCTCCTGCAGTTGGGCGTGCAGTGTCATCCTTGCAGCCTCGCCGCCAGGGTCAGCAACTGCATGACGACCCACCGCTGGGCGAATTGCAGCAGAAAGAAGACGAGGATCGGCGAGAAGTCGATGGGTCCGATCGTCAGCGGCAGTCGACGGAAGGGCCGCAACAAAAAATCGGTCGCATTGTAGATCACGGCCACCGCCTCGTTGAAATGGGTGTACGGATGCACCCCCACCCAGGAGAGGATGATCCGGATGATGAGCAGCCAGTAAAAGACCTGGCAGACCATGCTGAAGAGCGAGGCCAGGATATGGAGGAGCTGCGCGATAACGCTCATCGTTAACAGGGCAATCGGCAACCAGCTATCAGCAATCAGCTGCCGTCGCGCTGACTGCTGATTGCTGACTGCTGACTGCTATAGCTCCTTCTACGGTTGCCAGGAAAGCTCCTTCGCCCGTTTGTGCGCCGCCTTCACCGCCTCGATGAAGATGGCCTGCCACTGCTTCTTGGTCAGCACCTTGAGGGCGGCCTCGGTGGTGCCGCCCTTCGAGGCCACCTGCTTCACCAGCGTCGCGGCGGGCTCAGCGGTGCGCGCCAGCAGCGCCGCAGCGCCGATGGCCGTCTGCCGCGCCAACTGCTCGGCGATGGCCTTGGTGAGACCCACCTTCACCCCGGCTTCAGCCAACGCCGCGGCCAGCAGAAAAAAGTACGCGGGGCCTGAGCCGCTGACCGCCGTCACGGCGTCCATCGCGCTCTCCGGCGCCTCCACCACCTCGCCCACGGTGGTGAAACACCGTTTGGCGATCCGCAGGTCCGCATCCACCGCCCATTTGCCGCCCACGATGGCGGAGATGGCCTTGCCCACCTTCGCCGCCAGGTTCGGCATCACGCGTACGACCGCCGTCTTACCCGGGACCTGACCCTCGATGTAGGCGGTCGAGAGTCCCGCTGCGATCGAGATGATGAGGCGATGGCCCTTCGGTTGCGCCTCCCATGCCTTGCGGATCTCCTGCAGCGCCTTCGGCGCATCCTGCGGCTTGACGGCCAGGATGACGACGGGCGCCTCCGTGGCGGCCTGGGCGGCGGTCGTCACCAACTCGATCCGGCTGCCGTACTGGCGTGACAGCGCCGTGCGTTTGGCCGCGCTCGTCTCAGCCACGATGAGCCGCAGACGCTGCCCCGTCAACGCGCGCAGCAGCGCTTCGCCCATGTTCCCGGCGCCGACCAACCCCATCGGCAGTTGGGACTCGCCCGGCTCACCGCTCATGTTTGCGCTCCGAAAACCGCCGTACCCACGCGCACCATCGTGGCTCCTTCTTCAATCGCCACTTCGTAGTCTTGCGACATGCCCATCGATAAGTCTGTTAGTCCGAAGTCCGGAGTCCGAAGTCGGTTATTAATTTCGTCCCGCAGTGTCCGCAACCGTCTGAAGTAAGGTCGGGCTTGTTCTGGATTCTGGACAATCGGCGCCATCGTCATGAGACCACTCACCCGAAGGCGAGGCAGCGCGAGGAGCGCTTCGACTAATCGAGCCGCCTCTTCAGGTCTGACTCCGTACTTTGACACTTCCCCTGACGTGTTGACTTCGACCAGCACTTTAACCGACTTAGGACTTAGGACTTCGCCCGCCTGCCCCTTAGTTCGAGGGGCGGGCAGGGACTTAGGACTTAGTTGACGTTCCAGTTCCTCCGCCAGCGCCAGTGAATCGATGGAATGGATGCAGTGGAAGAAGGACGCGGCGCTCTTGGCCTTGTTGCTCTGGAGATGGCCGATGAGATGCCAGCGCAGCTGCGGGTGTTGGCCGGCGAGCTGTGCGTGCTTGGCCTGGGCCTCCTGAACGCGGTTCTCCCCCACATCCGTGATTCCGGCCGCCACCGCCTCCTCGATCTGGGCGATGCCCACCTGCTTGGTCACGCAGACGAGGGTCACGTCAGAGAGCTTGCGCCCGGCCCGGCGGCAGGCTGACGCTATCCGCCCCTGCACCTCGCGCACCCGCTCGCCAATCATCGGGGCATTGTAACGCCGTGGACGGGTTAAGTCAATTATCGGAGGAGTGGTCGGCGGGCTAAAAATACTCCTGGAAGACTTCCTGCGCTTTATAGAGGAGGCGGCCCCAGAGGGAGGAGGGCGCAGGCAGCAGCGGCAAATCGCCGAGGCGCAGGCGCTTGCCGTATTCGAGCAGGCCGAGGACGGTGGTCGCCAGGAGGGCCCGCTCACCGGTCAGGCCCAGGCGGGAGGCGGTGCTGCGCCCGATCCGGACCGGCAACTGCAGCGCGTCCTGCAAATGCTCGACCAGTCCGTCGAGCAGGGCCGACCGGCCGGCGACGACGGCCACGATGAGATGGTCCGGGGACCAGCCGCCGGCCTGCAGGGTCTCGACGACGGCGCGGCTCATCGCCGCAACCTCCTTGCGGATGAAGGCGGCGACGGGGGTCTGCGCGCTCCAGTCGAAGGAGCGCTTCAGCTGCTCGGAGCGCTCGCTCGTCACCTTCAGGTATCGCGCGATCGCCTCGGTGAGCCGGTCGCCGCCCCAGGGCAAGGTCTCGACGAAGGCCACACGGCCCCGCTGGGCGATGAGCAGGTCGGTGGTCGAGCCGCCGAGATCGATGACCAGGGAGCCGAGCCGCCGTTCCTCATCGGTGAGCGTGGCCAGGGCCGTCGCGCAGCCGCTGTAGACCAGGCCCTCCACATCGATGCCGGAGAGCGTCACCGCCTTGACGATATTCTGGGCCAGGCTTTGCGGCAGGGTGACGAGATGCAGATCGACCGCCAGTTTGGCCCCCATCAAGCCCGCGGGATTATCGATGCCGTCCTGATCATCGATGGTGAAGCCCAGCGGAATCGAATGCAGCAGCTCATGGTCGAGCGAGAGCGCGCGCAGCTCGGCCTGCTCGGTGACCCGATGAATCTCGCGGCTGCGGATCGTCGTGGCCCGCTCGGCGAGGGTCAGCACGCCGCGCGAGCGCAGGCTGCGGATGGCCGGGTGACTCACGCTCACGAAGGCCTGCTGGATTTCGACGCCGGCATCCTGCTCGGCGGCGCGCACCGCCTGTTCGATGCCCTCCACCAGCGAAGCCAGGTCGGCCACCTGCCCCTGCCGCACTCCGCGATGGGCGGCGGTCCCGAGGCCCAGCGTTGATAAGGCGCCCTCATGTTGCAGCGACCCAATGGCGCAGGAGATTTGGCTCGAGCCGATTTCCAAGCCCGCGAGCAGTTCGTGTTTCATCGGGCGGCCTTACTCCGGCACAATGACCGGATCGGTGAATCGCACGTCAATGGACTTGAGGCGGCCCATCTGCTGGGCATTCACGCTCGACAAGACCATCTGCAGGCGAGGCAGGGCCTGGTCCAGCCCTCCGAGGGAGCCCAGTTTGGTGTTGATGGTGCCGTCCAGCACGCAGGAGAGGCGCTCCGTGTCGGCCACATCGAGCGAGCTTAAGACATGGCCGGACAGGAGGCGCTCGCGCGAGAGCCGCTCGCAGAGTTTCAACCCCGCCTGCAGCCGCTGCGATCGGGCCGACTGTCCCGGCACCAGGCGGCCGCCGCCTTCGACGCCCTGGAGGAGCGGCAACTGCTCGATCGGTTTGGTATTGCCCTCCTTCAGGATGAAGCCGTGCACATCGACGGGATAGTAGTTGCCGAGGCGGACCTGGGCCACCGGATGGCGCTCCCACGTCTCGACGACCAGCGTCGAGGGCAGGAGGCGGGAGACGCGCATCTGCTGGAAGCCGGGGTTGGCCGCTTCCAGCCGGCGCTGCAGCTCCTGGAGATCGACGGCGAAGATCGGCACACCGGTGAGCGACGGCGTGGCCTGGCGCAGCGTAGCGCCGGATGGCCAGCGCACCTCCTTGACACGAAACGGCTCGGCGCGTCCGGCCAGGAAAAATCCCGCGGCGAGGATGATGAGCGGGGTGCTGCCGGCCACCATCGTGGGCAGGCACCGCGCGGCCACGCGCAACAGCGGTGAGAGTGTCGGCGGCTTGAAGGCCGGAGCGCGTCTGGCGCGTCGTCGGGCCATCGCTACATCCGCTGCCTGGACTCGGAGGCCGAGCCGGCAGGTTCCTGCGGGTGCTCCTGCAACGCCAGCTCCACCAGCCGCTCGCACAGCGCTTCAAAGGTGAGTCCTGCGGCCTGGGCCGCCTTCGGGACCAGGCTCGTCGCCGTGAAGCCGGGGATGGTGTTGAGCTCGAGGATCACCGGAATCCGCCCCTCGCGGAGGATCATGTCGACGCGCGAGACGTGGCGGCACCCTAACACCCGGTGGGCCCGTAGGGCCGTCTCCTGGGCGGCGAACGTCACCGTCTCCTCTAATTTGGCCGGCACTTCGTAGCCGGTCTCGCCCGCCTGATACTTGGCGGCGAAATCGAAGAAGGCGCGCTTGGGGCAAATCTCCACGACCGGCAGCGCCTGATCGCCCAGGATGCCGACGGTCACTTCCCGGCCGGGAATGAACTCTTCGATGAGCACGCGGGGATCATAACGGAAGGCCAGACTGAGCGCTTCCGGCAGGGTGTCGGCTCGGTCCACCAGTGTTACCCCGATGCTCGAACCTTGGCTCACCGGCTTGACGACGACGGGGGGAGGAATCGTGAGCCGCAGGGAGCCGGCGGTGCGGGCGGTGACCACATGGTACTGCGGCACGCGCAGGCCCTCCCGGTCAAAGATGACGCGCGAGATGACCTTGTCCATCGCGCGCTGGCTGGGCCGCACGCCCGAACCGGTGTACGGCACGCCGAGCTGCTCTAACAGCAGCTGCATCGTGCCATCCTCGCCAAAGGGCCCGTGCAGCGCGATGAAGGCGACGTCCAGCTGGGCGGCTCGCAGCTCCGCAACCACCGCGGCGAGCGCGCGGGGGGCGCGCTCCAGTCCTTCGACTCGCCCCGCAGTCTTGCCGACAGGCTCGCTCAGGATGTTGCCTGCGGGCATCCACTGGGCATCGATGGCCTGCAGCAATTCGGGATCGTTCGGCACGTCGATGGGGATCACGTGATGGCGTTCCCGCAAGGCGGCCGCCACCGCCTGGCCTGACTGCAGCGAGATCTCCCGCTCCGCCGACGGCCCCCCCATCAACACGCCCACGCGCAGACCTTGCAGCATAGATGATAGCTCCTGGTTATAACGCGTTAAGTCAAAAGGCAAAAATCAAAAGGCAAAAGTACAAGGTAAAAGTAAAAAGTGCCTCCCCGCCGTCGTTACTTTTGACTTTTGAGTTGCACTTTTGACTTTTTCCTTTTGCCTTTTGCCTTTACTTCACTGCCACTTCTCGCCTAAGATACGCACCTCCGGCTCCAGCGTGACGCCGAACTCATCCGCCACGCGGCGCTGCATCCGCTCCATCAGCTGCAGGACGTCACAGGAGCTCGCCCGCCCCAGATTCACGATAAAGTTCGCATGGCGCAGCGAGACCTGGGCATCGCCCACGCGCTCGCCCTTCAGCCCCGCCCGGTCGATCAGCGCGCCGGAGCCCTCCCCTGTCTGGGGATTTTTGAAGGCGCACCCTGCCGAGGGCAGCGTCAGCTCCTGCGTGGCGCGCCGTCGCCCATACGCGGTACGAATGGCGCAGGCGGTTTCCTCCGCGTCGGCTGGCGCAAAACGCAGCGTCGCCTCCAGCACGAGCCCGCCCTGCAGATCGGTATAGCGGTAGCTCCAGTCGAAGTCGCCCGCCTCCAGCGTGTGCAGGCTGCCGTCGGCGTGCAGGGTCGTGATCCCCGTCACGAAGCGGCAGATATTTTGCGCATTCATCGCGATCGCCCCGCCGACCGTCCCCGGCAATCCGGCAAGCGAGGCCGCCCCGGCCAGGCCGCGCTGGGCGGCGAGCAGCACGAGCCGCTGCGTCGCAACACCTGCGCCGCACCGCACGACGAGATCCGGCGAGTCGTCGGAGCTTTCGCAGACGATCTCCGCAAACGCCGGATGCGATAATCGAATGACGAGCCCTGCGAGGCCCCGGTCGCTCCCCAGCACGTTCGTGCCGCTGCCGATGAGCAGATACGGCCGCCCGGTGCTCTGCGCAAAGCCGATCGCCAGGCGCAGCTCCTCGAGGTTGCGCGGCTCGACGAAATACTCGACCGGCCCTCCGATGCGAAACGAGGTGTGCCAGGCGAGCGGTTCGTCAGACCGTGTGCAGTTGTTGAGCTCGCGTGGCAAACGCATGCGAGAGGTCTCCGATGTCGCCGGCCCCGAGAAACACAATGGTGTCCCTGGGCTGCATCATGTCCAAGACGGTATCGAGCAGCGCTCTCTTCGGGACATACTGCGCATCCGGATGGCCGGCCTGCCGCACCAGGGCCTGCAGCCAGGCTCCGTCGATGCCGGGCAGAATCGGGTCGTGGGCCGCATAGATGTCGGTGATCACCACCCGGTGGGCGCGCGCGAAGCAGGTGGCGAACTCCCGGGCGAGTGCGCGCGTCCGCGTGTACCGGTGCGGCTGGAACACGGCGATGATGCGGCCCGGCGGCTCCAGCGGCAGCGCATCGAGGGTCGCCCGGATCTCCGTCGGATGATGGGCATAATCGTTGATCGCCGTCACCTCCTGCGGCAACCGCATCACCTCAAAACGCCTCGCCGCCCCAGGGTACCGGGCCAGCGCGCGCTGGATCGCCTCCCACGGCAACTCCAGCGTGTGCCCCACGGCGATGGCCGCCAGCGCGTTCGAGACGTTGTGTTCTCCGGGAATCTGCAGCCGGACCTCCCCCACGACCGCACCGTGCACGGAACATTGGAAGACCATCCCGCCGTCGCTGCGCTCGATGGCCTGAGGATAATAGTCGGCCTCCGGGTGCAGGCCGAAGGTGGTGACCCGGTCGCGCCACGGCGCGATCACCGCCTGCAGCGGCTCATTGTCGCGGCAGGCCACGATGCGCCCGTCCGGCGCCATCTGGCCGATGAACTGCGCGAAGGCGCGCTGAATCCGCTCGAGATGGCCGTAGTGATCGAGATGCTCCCGGTCGATGTTGGTCAGCACCGCGCGCTCCGGACGGATATAGAGAAAGGAGCTGTCCGATTCGTCCGCCTCTGCGACACACCAGGGGCCGCGCCCGAGACGGGCATTGCCGCCGAGGGTTGCGATCTCGCCGCCCACCAGATAAGTCGGGTCACAGCCGGCCTCGGATAAGAGCTGCGCGACGAGACCGGTCGTCGTGGTCTTGCCGTGCGCGCCGGTGACGGCGATGGTCCGCCGAGCGTTCGCCAGGGCGCCGAGCAACTCGCCGCGATGCATCAGCCGCAAGCCGCGGCTCCGCGCCGCGGCGAACTCCGGATTATCGGGCCGAATGCTCGTCGAGTAGACGACGGCTTCGGCATCCTGCAGATGGCCGGCGGCATGTCCCTGATGGATCACGGCGCCGGAGGCGCGCAGCGATTCGACGAGGGCCGAGCGCTGGATGTCGGAACCGCTCACCTCATGGCCCAGGTCCAACACGATGCGGGCCAACCCGCTCATGCCGATCCCGCCGATGCCGATGAAATGGATACGGCGCACACCCTCCAACAGCGCCGGCGAGGCGGGTGTGGGGTCGCGCGGTGGATTCATGAGGGCTTCTTGCCCCTGGCCAGGGTGACAATCTCCTCGGCCAACTGCTGTGCCGCGCCGTAGACCGCCAGCCGACTCATCGCCTGCCCCATGCGCGCCAGCCGCGCGCGGTCGGCCAGCAAGCCCTGCAGCGTCTGGTGCAGCCGCTCGGGCGTCAGCTCGACCTGGTCCATGAGAATGGCCGCGCCGGCGTGGACGGCGAGCGTGGCATTGAGCCGCTGGTGGCCGCGGCCAAACGGATAGGGCACCAGGATCGCCGGACAGCCGAAGTGGGCCAGCTCCGCCAAGCTCGTGGCCCCTGCCCGGCCGATGACGAGATCCGCGGCGGTGTAGGCGTGCGCCATCTCATCCCAGAAGGCGTAGGTTTGGTGGCGAATGGGCAGCGCGGCGTACTGCTCCTGCACATGACGCGCATCCGTCAGGCCGGCCAGATGGATGACCTGCAATCGCTCCCGTGTGGCGGCGTCCAACCGTGCCAGGGTCGCCGGCACAATGCGATTGATGGTGCTGGCCCCCTGGCTCCCCCCCATCACGAGCAGCGTCGTGCGATCCTCGGCCAAGTCGAAGCGCTTGAGGGATTCGGCGCGGCTGGGCTGGTCGGCCGAAAACCGCAGGGGATTGCCGGTCACGACGACCCGCCGGTCCTTGCCTGCCGGCACCTGCCAGTGGCGCCGCGTGTCACCGAAGGAGAGGGCGATCGTATTCGCAAACGGGGCCAGCCACCGGTTCGCCTGGCCCGGCACGACATTCTGCTCATGGATCAGCACCGGAACGCCGTGCCATTTCGCCGCTAAGAGCGTCGGCCCGCTCACAGCACTGCCAAAGCCGACCGCCACCGTCGGACGAAATCGCCGGATCAATTGCTCGGCCCGCTGCCAGGCCACACCCAGCCGCAGATAGTCCTGCAGGCCGGCCAGCGGCCGCACCGGCAGCGGCTCAATCACGATCTCCGACCAGGGCAGGGCGTTCACCTGCGACGTCAGCAGCTCATGATCCACCGGTGAATCGGAGGTGACGAAGCAAAGCGTGGCTCCCTGCTGATGCAAGCGCTGCATCACGGAGAGCGCCGGAAAGAGATGACCGCCGCTGCCCCCTGCCGCCACCAGGACTCTCATGCCGTATCCCTCGCCACGTTCAACAGTAATCCCACGCCCACCAGGGTCATCATGAAGGAGCTGCCGCCATAGGAGATGAACGGCAACGGCAAGCCCTTCGTCGGAATGAGCCCGGTCACCACGCAGAGATTGATGAGGGCTTCCAGCCCCACCATCACCGTGACCCCGCCCGCAATCAGCTTGCCGAACAGATCATGCGTCTGGATGGCCACCCGCAGTCCCAGCAGGATGAAGAGGATGAAGAGCCCCACGACGGAGAGCGTGCCTAACAGCCCCAACTCCTCGCCCAAGACGGCAAAGATGAAATCGGTGTGCGCCCCCGGCAGATAGAACAGTTTCTGGACGGAACGGCCCAGCCCCACGCCGACGAGACCGCCGCTGCCCAGCGCCAGATAGGACTGGACGATCTGAAAGCCCGTGCCGCGCGGATCGGCCCAGGGGTCGAGAAACGCCAGAAAACGGCGACGCCGGTACTCCACATGCCAGATGAGCATCCACAGGGCCGGCAGCGAGGCCAGCCCCATCGAGGCCAGATACGACCAGCGAATCTTCGCGATGATGAAGAGGCACACCGCCACCGCCATGAAGGAGAAGGCGGTGCCCAGATCCGGCTGGACCAGCACTAACAGCGACAACAGCCCCACGACGGCCATCGGCGGCAGGAAGCCGTGCACCAAGCTGTGCATCGCCGCCTGCTTGCGCGACAGCACATCGGCCAGATAGACGAGCAGCGCAAACTGGGCCAGTTCGCTGGGCTGCAGGCTGATCTGGCCGAGCCGGAACCAGCGCCGCGCCCCGCCGGCCACCGTCCCGATGCCTGGGATCAGCACGAGCACTAACATCACGATGGAGGCCAGCACCAGATGCTTGGAATACGGTTGCAGCGTCCGGTATGGTTTGGCCATCACCAGGCCGCCCAGGGCGACCCCCATCATGAGATAGGCCAGATGGCGCTTGAGAAAATAGGTCGAGTCGCCGTACAGCTCGTCCGCATACAGCGCGCTGGCGCTGTAGATCATCACCAGCCCGATGGCGAGCAGGGTTGCAGTGACCATGACAATGGCAATCCGTGTCTGTCTCATCATAACTGCTGAACCAAAGCACGAAACCGCTCCCCGCGCTCCTCATAGTTGCGGAACTCATCGAAACTGGCGCAGCCTGGCGAGAGCAGAATGGTGTCGCCGGGCTGCGCGTGGCGGCAGGCCGCCTGCAGCGCCGCCTCCAAGGTGACCGCCTGCTTGAGCACGACGGCGCCTCGCAACGCGCGCGCGATGAACTGCCGCGCCTCGCCGAGGGTCACGACCAATTTCGGCCGATGACCATCCATCGATGACAGCAGGGCCTTCACGTCGGCGAAATCGGCCCCCTTGTTGCGCCCGCCCACCAGGACGATCGTGGGCGGCTCGACGCGTTGCAACGCCCAACGCAGGCTGGCCGGCGTCGTGGATTTCGAATCATTGATGAACCGGATCCCCCGCCGGGTCGCCACGACTTCCAACCGGTGCGGCAAGCCGCGGAACTGGTCGAGGACGCGGCGGATGATCTCCTCCGGCAGCCGGAAGAGCTCGCCCACGCGCCAGACCGCCTGCTCATTCGGATTCGCGCGCGGCACTCCGGAGCGCTTCCCGAACCAGACCGGTTGCGCCTGCATGCGCCGGCTCATCCGCTTGACGAGCGGATCATCGCCGTTGAGGACCGCCCAGTCATGCGCGTTTTGGTTGGCGAAGAGCCGTCGCTTGGCTTCGGCGTACGCGCGCAGATCCGCGTGCCGGTCGAGATGATTCTGGGTGATGTTGAGCAGCACCGCCACCGAGGGTTTCAACGTCTGACAATGCAGCAACTGAAAGGAGCTGATCTCCAGGATGACGATGGTCTCCGGGCCGACCTCATCTGCGATCTCAATGAAGGGGCGGCCGATGTTGCCGCAGACGATGACCGCCCGCTTGGTCGCAGGCAGCAATGCTCCCAACAGGGTCGTCACCGTCGTCTTGCCGTTGGTGCCGGTCACCGCCACGATCGTGCCCTGACAAACGCGCGCCGCCAGCTCCACCTCGGAGAGCACCGGCACGCCGGCCTCGCGCGCCCAGGCGAGCGGCAGGGCCTGCTCCGGCACGCCGGGGCTGACCACGAGGAAGTCGCAGCCACGCAGCAGCTCCCGGGTATGGCGTCCGAGTTCGGCGCGCAGTCGCTCGCCGTCGGATACGGTCCGCCAGTGCCGCTTCAAGGGTGCCGAGGAGGCCACCTGTAGCCGTCGGAGGGCGCGCCGGAGCTCCTCGGTGTCGGCGCGCTCCGTCACCCGGACCGACGCCCCGTGCGCCAGCAGCCATTCGGCCGCAGCACAGCCGCTGCGCGCCAGGCCCACCACCCCAACCGTCTTGCCGGCCACCTCGAATTTCACATCGTCACCTGACTTTGAGCGTGGCAAAACTGAGCAACGCTAGAATCGCTCCCACAATCCAGAACCGCACCGTGACCTGCGGCTCGGCCCAGCCCTTGACTTGAAAATGGTGATGGATGGGCGCCATCCGAAAGACCAGCTTCTTGTTGCGGAGCCGGTAGGACGCTACCTGCATCATGACCGAGACGGCCTCCGCCACGAAGATCCCGCCGACGAGCAGCAGCAGTAGCTCCTTCTTGATCAAGACGGCCACCGCGCCGATCGCCCCGCCCAGCGCAAGCGAGCCGGTGTCACCCATGAAGACGTGCGCCGGATAGGTGTTGAACCACAGAAACCCCAGCGAGGCGCCGGCCAGCGCCGCGCAAAAGACCGCCAGCTCACCGGCCAGCGGAGCGTAGTAGATCTCCAGATAGTCGGCGAACTTCGCATGGCCCGTGAGATACGCCATCAGACTGTAGGTGCAGGCCACCATCGCCAGGCAGCCGCTCGCCAGGCCGTCCAAGCCGTCCGTCAGGTTCACCGCGTTCGACGCGCCCACGACGACGCAGATCATGAAGGGAATCGCCAGCCAGCCCAGCGTCACCGACCACTCCTTGAAGAACGGAATTTCCAGATGACCATCGGTGGGACGCAGCCGCGTCACCAGATAGGCCATGACCCCGGCCGCGGCACACTGCCAGAGCAGTTTGGCCCGGCCGCGCAGCCCCCGCGCGTGGTGCCGGCGCAACTTCAGCGCATCGTCCGCGAAGCCGATGGCACCCAGGACCAGCGTCGTGCCCAGCGCAATCCACACATAGGCGTTGGCCAGATTCGCCCACAACAGCGTCGTGCCAACGATGGCGATCAGCATGAAGAGCCCGCCCATCGTCGGCGTCCCCTGCTTGCCGCCGTGCAGCGCGTAGAACGCGGCGCTGTCCTCCTTGCGCACCTGCTGGCCGACCTTGTTCCGCGCCAGCCAGCGGATGACCGACGGCCCGCACCAGACGCAGACCAGAAAGGCCGTGATCCCTGCGCAGGCGGTGCGAAAGGTGATGTACTTGAAGACATTGAACCCGAACCACCAATCGCGCAGCGGATAGAGCAGGTGGTACAGCATTTAGGCGCTGATCAGGGCCGACGTCGTTGATGAGAGCCTCTCCTGCAGGCGCTGTGTCAGCCGCTCCATCCGGCAGAGCCGCGAGCCTTTGATGAGCACCACATCGCCCGCAGCCACCAGACCCTCCACGAGCGCCGCCGCCTGCTCAAGCGTGGCGCAGGCCTTCAGGAAGCCCTGCTGATCGGTGCCGAGCCGGCAGCCGGCGATCGTGTCCCTGGCGAACCGGCCCACCGCGATGACCGCGTCGATGCCCTGCTGCGCGGCGAGACGGCCGACCTGGCGGTGGTAGCGCGGACTTCCATCGCCCAGCTCCAGCATCTCGCCGCAGATGAGGATTCGGCGGCCGCGCGCCGGGGCGCACGCCAGCGTCTCGATCGCCGCCGCCATCGATTGGGGATTGGCGTTGTAACAGTCATTCCAGATCAGCACCCCGGCCACCTCGAGGCGCTCCATCCGCAGCGGCGAGGAGCGCCACCCCATCAATCCCTGGGCGATCTGGTCGAGGGAGCAGCCCAGCTCGCCGGCGCAGGCCACGGCCGCCAGCGCGTTGGTCACGTTGTGGCGGCCCGGCAGATGGATCGTCAGGCGTCGCGACGATTCCGACGGCCGAAGCCAGCTCGCGCGCAGATGGAACCGCTGCGTGTCCGCCTCCTCCGCGATCCCTTCGGCAGACACGTCGCAGAGCGGCGATGTCCCGAACGTCACGAGGCGCGGCAGCCTCCCGGCGGCCGCCAGCGCCGGGTGCGCCGCATCCCACAGGCGGGCCAGATGCAGTTCCTCGCCCGGGAGGATGACCGCCCCGCCGGGCCGCAGCGACTCGACGGCCGACCACTTTTCCTGAGCCACCGCCTCGATGCTGCCGAAGAACTCGAGGTGGGACGCACCGATGGAGGTGATGATGAGCTGCGTCGGCTCCACCAGCGAAGCCAGGTACGCGATCTCCCCGGCATGATTGGAGCCCAGCTCGATCACCGCCGCCTCATGCTCCGGCCGCAGGGCCAGCAACGTCAGGGGCACGCCGATGTGATTGTTGTAGGTCCCCTGACTGGCCAACGTCCGAAGCCGCGTCGAGAGCAGCCGCGCCAGGCAGTCCTTGGTCGTCGTCTTGCCGCAGGAGCCGGTGACCGCGATGACCGGCCCGCCAAAGGCTTGACGGTGATGGCGGGCGAGCGCGCCGAGCGCGCGCACGCCGTCCTCGACCGCGATGACGGGGCGCTGCCATCGCGCCGCCTCATCCGTCTGCCGCGAGCCGCGCTCAATCAGCAGGGCCGATGCCCCGCGCTCCGCGGCGGCGCCCAGAAAGTCGTGACCGTCGCACCGCGTGCCCCGGATCGCGACAAAGGCTTCGCCGCGCTGGAGGGTGCGCGAATCGATGCTGATCCCCTCCACGCTGGCCGTGGGCTCGCCGTGCAGCAGCTCGCCGCGCGTGAGGGCAGCGAGCTCAGAGGCTGTGCGCATGGGACGGAGCCTCCGCGGACGTCGATGATGCCATCGTCTGCCGCACGATGGCGCGGTCGTCACAGGAAATGGTCGTGTCCCGCAGCACTTGATAGGTCTCATGCCCCTTTCCGGCAATCACTAACAGATCGCCGGAGTGCAACTGCCGAATCGCCTGGGGAATCGCCTGGCGCCGGTCCTCGACAATCTCATACCGGTCGAAGCTGGGCGCGAAGCCTGCCACGATGTCGCGCAGGATGGCCTGAGGCTCCTCGCTGCGCGGATTATCCGAGGTGAGGATGACCTGATCGGCCAGCAGGCTCGCCACCTCGCCCATTCGCGGCCGCTTGGTCCGGTCCCGGTCGCCGCCGCACCCGAAGAGCGCGATCAGGCGCCCGGTGGTGAGCGGCCGCAGGGCCAGCAGCACATTGCGCAGCGCGTCTTCGGTGTGCGCATAGTCCACGAAGATGCGCGCGCCCTGCGGGGTCGCAACGCACTCCAGGCGCCCGGGCACCCCGGCGAAGTCGGCCAGCGCCGGCTGCCAGATGGAGCGCGGCATCGCCTGCGCCACCGCCGCGCTCACCGCAGCGAGCGCGTTTGAGACATTGTGCCGGCCGATGAGCGGCACGACCACTTCGCCGTGGTCCAAGGCAGTATGCACCACGCACCGGGAACCGGTGAGCGTCATGCGCAGATGTTCAGCGCGGATGTCCGCCCGCGGCGAGCAGCCATAGGTCAGCAGTCGTGGCGCATCCGTGCGCCGCCGCAGCTCCTCGACGAGCCGCTCGCCGAAGGGATCATCGAGGTTGATGATGGCGGTCGCCGCCGCGTCGAGCCCGGCGATCAGCTTCCGCTTCGCCTGGAAATAGGCCTCGCGCGTCTGATGGTAGTCCAGATGATCCGAGGCCAGATTGGTGAAGAGGCCCAGATCGAATCGCAGGCCGGCGACCCGGTCCTGATCGAGCGCGTGCGAGGAGACCTCCATCACGCACCAGCTCAGGCCGCGGGCGACCATCTCGGCGAGCAGCCGGTGCAACTCGAGGATGCCCGGCGTGGTGTTGGTCGCCGGAATGGAGCGCTCGCCGATCTGGTAGGCGATGGTGCCGATGAGCCCCGCGCGCTGCGCGGCGGCGCGCAGCAGATGCGCGACGAGGTAACTGACGGTCGTCTTCCCGTTCGTGCCGGTGACCCCGGCCAGCCGGATGCGGCTCAGCGGATCCCCATGCATGAGGCGCGCCAGAGTGATGAGCGCCTCGCGCGTATTGGCGACCGGGAGGAAGACCGCCTGGCGATGGCCGTTCGTCTTGAGCTCAGAGAGGCGACCTCGCTCCACCACCGCCGCCACCGCCCCGCGGCGCAGCGCCTCGTCGACAAACTGGTGGCCGTCCACGCGCGCGCCCTGCAGCGCCACGAAGAGATCGCCGGCGCGCACCGCCTTCGAGTCGCACGTCAGACGGCCCGCCTCGCGGGCTCCCGTCTCCCGCGGAAGCGTCATCCCCAGCCGCTTCGCGATGGTGTCGAGCTTCATGGTTCGACTCGCCTCGCTCGTGCTTCGACAAGCTCAGCACTTGCCCTGAGCGAGGCCCGCTGTCGCGGGCCGAGTCGAAGGGCTCGCTCACCATGAC
>JACQRC010000023.1 GCA_016206665.1 Candidatus Omnitrophota bacterium
AATTAGGGCGCATTCTGAGCCAGGAGGAAAGCTCGCCGCCGCAGTTCCTGGTGGAGCGGATCGAGATCCAAGCAGCCGCGGCGCCCGCAGCGCCACGGGCCGAGTTGCTGCTGAGCAGTTGGCAGGTGGCGCCCCTGGTCGGGAGTTAGCCATGACGACAAAAACGAGGAAGCCCCTGTCCTTCAGGACGCTCGGAGAGAAGGTCGTCTTGAGCGTCGTCGTGATTGGATCCGGTGTGATGGGGGTCTGGGCGTGGCGACAGTACATTCAGCCGACCTTCAGGCCCCCGGCGGCGTTGGGAGCAGGTCAGGACGCGCCGGGACGCATCGGCACGGAGCCGGCAGGGGGGGGCCTGCCGTCCGTCGGATCGCCTGACGGCGTGCGCGTCGTCTACGGGGGAGCAGGGCTCAGGGATCCCCTGGCGAGCCTCCTGCCGACGGAACAGCTACGCGCAGGAGCCGCCGCCCAGCAGGCTGCGCCGCCGCCCATGGCCTTGCGCGGGATCATCTGGAGCGAGGCGCAGCCGCAGGCGATTATCGATCGTCAGGTCGTGCGACCCGGCGATACCGTCTTGGGAGCCGAGGTGATTTCGATCAAGCGTGATGGCGTGACCTTATTGTACCGCGGGCGAACGATTCAGCTCAAACTGTTGCGCCAGGGAAACGCGCACTATCCAGAGGAGGGGGCATGATGCCGTATCGACGCTGGCTCATCATCGGTCTGGTCGGGTGGTTCATCGGCGCGGCATCCATCGGGTCGGCGCAGACGGATGAGGAGGCGGCTTGGGACGACGGGGAGCTCGAAAGCCCGGTCGCCGCCCCGGCGGCGTTGCAGGCAGACCGGCGGGTCTCCATGGATCTCCAGGACGCCAACCTCAAAGACGTCTTTAAAATCTTCTCGCAGCAATCGGGTTTGAATTTCATTGCCTCGGAGGAGATTGGCGACCGGCACATCACCCTCTACCTGGACCGGGTCGGCCTGCAGGATGCGCTGGACCAGATCGTCCGGGCGAACCATCTGACCTACGACAAGCTGCCCGGCAGCGACATCTTCATTGTGAACGGGCCGGCCGGACCGACGACCATCACCCGCATTTACAAATTGAAGTACGCCCGACTCTCCACTTCGATCCTGGGCCGCGCGATCTCAGCGTTCGGCGAGATCACGCCCTTTGAAGGGCTGAAGGGTTTTGGCTCGACGACCGCCTCCGGTACCGGCGCCGGCGGGACGAGCGGCGGATCCGGCACCGGCGGGGGGGGTGAACAAGAGGAGATCGAGATCGGCATCGACAAGGTGGTCGAAAAACTGCTGACGAAGGCCGGCTCGCTCGCGGTCGATGAGCGCACCAACAGTCTCATCATCACAGATGTGGAGAGCAACTTTTCTCGCCTCGAGCAAGCGATCGCCCAGTTGGACGTCAAAACGGCTCAAATCCTCATCGAGGCGGAGCTGGTCGAGGTCAACGCCCAGAAGGCCAAGGGCTTGGGCATCGAGTGGGGGCAGGCTTCGGACGGCACGTTAACGACGCTGACACCGGCCAAGGCAGCGGTCAGTTTCCCCTACAGCGGTTTGGGCAACAAGAGCCTCGGCAACCTGAATAGCCTGGAAATCGCCAGCGGGACGAAGGGGATCACGCTGGGAACGCTGGACAGCTCCCAGTTGACCGTCATCCTGAAAGCCATCGAAACGGATACCACGAGCAAGATCTTGGCGCGACCGAAGATCCTGACCCTCGACAACGAGAGCGCCACCATCCGGCTCTCGGCCCAGACGGCCATCGGCACGCTCACGACGGTGGCCTCCGAAACCGGGGCCACGATCTCCCAATCGGCCGAGCGGACCGAGACCGGCGTGCGGTTAGTGGTCACGCCGCAGGTCAATGAGGACGGCTACATTACGTTGCTGCTTGAGCCGGCCGTCTCCCGTCCGATCGCGTCGAGCTTCTCCGCCTTCACCTCCAAGTTCGTGGACCCCAAGACGCGCAGCGCACGGACGTTGGTGCGGGTCAAAGACGGAGAAACGATCGTGCTGGGCGGGCTCATCGATCGGCAGGATAAGACGGCGGTGCGCAAGGTGCCCTTCTTGGGCGACCTGCCGCTCGTGGGAGCGTTGTTCCGGCGGGAAGAGGTCAGCGACGACGACACGGAGCTCATGGTCTTTATCACGCCGCGGATCGTGAAGGATGAGCCGCGGCTCGCGCAGGCGCCCCCACGGGAGCCTGTCGCAGCCGAGCCGATCGCGCAGCGCGAGCAGGAACGGCCTGCCGCGGAGCGGGACGAGGCGATCGACTCCCTGCTGAACCGGATGGAGCGCACGGAACGGTAAATGGCGAAAAAGACGGGCATCCAACAGCGATATAAATTGGGCGAGCTCTTGATCCGGGCCGGCGTCCTGACCGAGGAGCAGCTCCAGAAGGCCCTGCGGGTGCAGCAGGCTGAGGGCGGGCGCCTCGGCGAGGCCCTCGTCAAGCTCGGCCTGGTGACGGAGGCGGATCTCATGGTGGCCATCGGCAAACAGATGGGGATTCCCTACGCCTCCCTGGCCTCGGGGTTGCTTACGCCGTCGCGGGACCAGGCGCTGGACCGGCTGGTCCCGGCCGACTTCGCCCGGCAGCACGTCCTGTTGCCCATTTCGCGCAATCTCGATTCCATGACGGTCGCCCTGGCCGATCCGCTGGATCTGATCACGATGGACAACCTGAGCAAGATGACGCGCTGCCGCGTGAATCCCATCGTGGCGACGCAGTCGGATCTGCTCCAGGCGATTGACCAGTTCTACGGCCTGGACGGGAAGAGCGACAAACAACTCACGGCGGCCATCAACCATTCGTACGCCAGCGCCCTCGACACGCTCTCGCCGACGGACGCCGAGACCGAGGAGGAGGTCCTCAGTCTGGACCAACTGAAGGCCGAGGCGGAAGAGGCTCCGGTCGTGCGCCTCGTGGATCTGATCATCCGACAGGCCATCAAGGAGCGGGCCTCAGACATTCACGTCGAACCCCAGCGTGACCGGATCATGCTGCGTTACCGCATCGACGGGGTCCTCCACGAGATCACCCCCCCGGCGAAGCACTCCCACCTGGCGATCGTGTCACGCGTCAAGATTCTCGCGAAGCTCGATATCGCCGAGAAACGGCTGCCGCAGGATGGCAGTTTCATGATGGCGATGGAAGGCCGACAGATCGACTTCCGCGTCTCGACCATTCCCTCGCTCTATGGCGAGCGGCTGGTCATCCGTATCCTGGATAAATCCAACATCCTGTTGGATTTGTCCCAGTTGGGTTTTGACTCCGCGCAGCTCACGGAGTTCCGCCGGGCGATCCGGATGCCCTACGGGCTCATCCTGGTGACGGGTCCCACGGGGAGCGGCAAGACGACCACGCTCTACGGCGCCTTGAACGAAATCCGCGCGCCGGAGAAAAATATCCTGACGATCGAGGACCCGGTCGAGTACCGCCTCGAGGGCGTCTCCCAGGTGCAGGTCAAGCCGCACATTGGGCTCACGTTTGCCACGGGCCTGCGCGCCTTCCTGCGGCAGGACCCCGACATCATCCTGGTGGGCGAGGTGCGCGATTTGGAAACGGCCGAGATCTGCGTGCGCTCGGCCCTGACCGGCCACCTGGTGCTGAGCTCCGTGCATACGAACGATGCGCCCGGCGCCGTGACCCGCTTAATCGACATTGGCGTGGCGCCCTTTCTGTTGTCCTCGACCGTCTCCCTCGTGATGGCCCAGCGTCTCTTACGCAAACTGTGTCCGACCTGCAAAGAGCCCTATGAGCCCAGTCCGGAGCTGCGCCGAAAGCTCGGTCGGTCCGACCAGGAACTGTTGCTCTACCGCCCCAAGGGCTGTGATCACTGCGGCCAGACCGGCTATCGCGGCCGGACGGCCATCTTTGAGGCGATGACGATGAGCACCGAGCTGCGCGACATCATCGCGCGAGGGGCGGCCACCCATACCCTGCGTGACGCTGCGATCAAAGAGGGCTTGGTTACCCTGTGGGAGGCCGGTGTCGCCAAGGTGTTGGACGGGGCGACGAGCCTGGAAGAATTGATGAGTGTGGTGCTGTTGGAGAAGGAGTGAGGATGGCCGCCTTTGCCTACACCGCCAGAAACCGGACCGGCCTGATGGAGACGGGCGAACTGGAAGCCCAGAACCAGGACACCGCCCTGACGGTCCTGCAGGAGCGCGGCCTGGTCGTCACCTCCGTGACGCCGCGCAGCCCCGTGTCGGCGGCCAAGGTGGCGCGGCACAAGGGCCGGCGTCACCTGCACCGGGGGGTGAAGGTGAGCGACCTCCTCCTCGTGTGCACGCAGCTTTCCACCATGTTGGAGGCCAGTGTGCCGTTGTTGCGCGCGCTGCAGGTGATCCAAGCGCAGGTGGAAAGTCGTCGCCTCTTGGAGGCGCTCGAAGAGATTTCGAGCGACATCCAAGCGGGCAAAAGTTTCCGGGATGCCATCGCCAAGCATCCGAAGATCTTTTCCCGGTTCTGGGTCAGCCTCATCGAAACGGGGGAAGCCAGCGGACAGTTAGGCCTCACCCTGCGCCAGCTGGAGCGGCAACTGGAAACCGCCGGCCAGACGAAGCGGAAAGTCGCATCCGCGCTGATCTATCCCGCGGTGTTGCTGCTCGTGGCGCTGATCGCCATGGCCGTGTTCATGTTCTACATCGTGCCGGTCTTCAGCCGGGTCTTTGCCCAGTTCCACTTGGAGTTGCCGCTCCTGACCCGCCTCGTGTTAGGGGTCAGCACGGTCATCCGCCACCAGTTTGTGGTGGTCGTCGCCCTGGCGATCGGCGCGGGCATCGGCCTGCGGCGATACCGCCGCACGTCCGTGGGACGACGGCAGTTCGACTGGCTCAGTCTGCGCCTGCCCGTCATGGGCCCGCTGCTGTATGAGCTGCATCTGGCCTCCTTGGCCCGTGGCCTGGACACCCTCTTGAAAAGCGGCGTGCCGGTCCTGTTTGCGCTTGAAATCATCGAGCACAACATGGAGAATGTCATCTTTGAAGAGGCGGTGGCGGAGGTCCGCCTGCGCGTCAAAGAGGGACGCAGCCTGGCGGAGTTGTTTGCGCAGAACGCCCTCTTTCCGCCGATGGTGGTCCAGATGGTGGCGGTGGGCGAGGAGGTGGGTCAGCTCGGCGAGATGTTAGGGCGGGTGGCGGCCTTCTATGAGGATCGCATCGAGACCTATCTGGCGCGCCTCGCGTCGCTCTTCGAGCCAGTGGCCCTGCTCGTGGTCGGAACCCTGGTCGGCATTATGGTGCTGGCGATGTATTTTCCCATGTTCAAGTTAATGGGTGGTGGAGGGATTCATTGAGTGTCATCGAAGCAGACGAAGACAACAAGGAGGGAGTTAGCATGAAGAAACAGCGCGTCAGACTCATCCCCAGCCGACCAGGCGCCAGAGGCTTTACGCTCATGGAGCTCATCATCGTCCTGGTCATCCTGGGCATTTTAGCGGCCGTGGCCATTCCGCTCATATCGTCGAACACGATCCGGGGCTACGCGGCGGAGGCGAAGCACATACTCACCGCGATCCGGGAGTCGGAGTTCCGCGCGCGACAGGAGGCTAATACTACTGTCTTCCAGACGATGGACAAACTCGACGTAGACATCAAAGGCGACGGTGTGCCCAATCCGCTGGCCGGCGAGGCCACCGGGTACTTCACCTACACCATCACCACGGCGGCGCCCGGGACTGCCACGGCGACAGGAGGGATAGCCGGGACACCCCTCGTAGCCGGGGATACGATGAAAATCAATCTCACCACCGGTGCCTTGACCTGTGCCGGCCAGCTGGTGAATCCGCTGGTAGGAGGAACGAACTGTTGGTAACAGGGTCGTGGAGGTGGGAGGGCAGAGCGGTTGCGCCGCAGCTTCATCAGCCCGGACGCCATCCACGGTGACGAGGTCCGGGTCACCGACCGACGGGAACTGCACCATCTCCGTGATGTCTTGCGCGTCTCAGCGGGGGAACGGCTGCTGTTCTTTGACGGATCCGGCCAAACGTGGGTGGGGGAGGTCACCGGGCTGAGCTCCACAGCCCTGACGGCCCGCGTGCAGAGTGCCGCGCCGACCCACGCGCCTGGCCTCGCCATGACGCTCGTGCAGGCCATTCCCAAACATGACCGGCTCGACGCCATCGTGGAGCACGCGAGTGCGCTGGGGGTCGCGCGCATCATTCCCGTCATCTCGGCGCGGACCATCGCGCGGCCCGCCGGGCCGCGCGCCGAGGCCAAGCGCAGCCGCTGGC
>JACQRC010000001.1 GCA_016206665.1 Candidatus Omnitrophota bacterium
CAGCTGGTTAGAGCGCATGGTCGACATCCATGAGGCCAGAGGTTCAAATCCTCTACCGCCCACCATATGTTGGCAGAAGAGGCGAAGATGATTCCTGAAGTCGTGCTGAGGAAGCTATACGTCCAGCGTGGACTGTCGATGATGGAAATCTCCCAAGCGCTCCAGGCTACGCACGCGACCATTTTGTACTGGATGAAGAAGCACAAGATTCCGAGACGGACATGGAGCGAGAGCATGTATGTCAAGCTGAACCCTGACGGGGATCCCTTCACCATCCCACGACATCTCTCGGCCAGGCAGCGCGAACTCCTGGTCGCTGGGATACTGCTCTACTGGGCGGAGGGGAGTAAAAAGAGGGAGGCGCTACAGCTGGTCAATCTCGATGCGCGCATGTTACAGCTCTTCCTAAAATTCTTGCGGAACGTCTGCCATGTCGATGAGCGGCGTGTGGGCGTCTACGTTCGGGTGTACAAGCAATTCCCGGTCAGCGCCGCCCGTACGTATTGGTCAAAGGCACTCCAATTGCCGAAATCGAGAGTCTTCGTCGCTCCACATACCGACCAAAGAAGCAAGGCGAGCAAACAGTGGTCACGTTATGGCATTGCAACGTTGGAGTTCCACAATACCAAACTGAAGCGGTGGCTGGATAATGCCATCGAGGAATACATCGGAAAACTGCTTGGCAAAGCAGTCCAACGGAGCATCGCCTATCCAATCAGAGGGCCGCGGGAACGGTTCTTCGTGAGGGACGAAGAGCTAGAGCCTGCTGACCGGAGCCTGCTGCGACCGAACGGTGACACCATGATGACCGACGGTTCGATGCCCTCTGCTGCCCACGATGTTACGGGCCAACGGCTTCGTTGTCTTCGAGATAGCTAACATGAGTAATCCGCCGTCATTTCCTGTCCCAGGAGGGAGCCCAGCTCCACAGCAGACGGAGAAGCCACTTGATACCGCTGTCCTGGAACGGATTCTGGCTTTGACATTGGAAGTCACGAGGAAGGGCCTGTATTACTACCGTAAGACCATAGACCTGGATGGGCTAACATTTGTCGAGTGCGCCTTCGAAGATTGCACATTGGTGACCACAACCGGTAACTTTACGCTCAGAGACTGTAGGATATCTGGTTCGCGGACAGTTTTTTCGTTCCGTGGTGGTGCCTACAAAGCTGCTCAGCTGTACGAGCTAATGAACGCACACGTGAATGGACGATCCACCTTTCCAAATTTCCTCCCAAAGATAGACGAGAATGTCAGAATTACCATCGGGTGAGGGGGCGGGGAAACCGTCCGTCCACGCAAGGGAGGCCTCCGTCGGGGTAAATCTCGACACAGGCGTCGGGCCACGCCTCGCCTCCTTAATTAGAGGCCACTACTCCGTTTCTCTCATTGGAATACTAGTGTTCGCTTGGACGGTTCTCTGGAACTGGCAGTTGCTGGGCATATTGGCGCCGTCCGCCTTCGCGGTCCTTCTGGGGCTTTTCGTTGCAACCATCTTGCGGCCTAAGCACGGAGATGCCCGGGTAAACCTGACGCACCGAACTATCACTTTTGAAGGTATTACCGAGGGCAGTTTGTTGCGGGCGGGTTTCCTCGAGGCACTAGTGCCAGTACTATCCCACATTTGGAAGAGGGGCTTGCCGGAACCCGACGCACGATTTGATACAGCAACGGGGAGGAAAATTCCGTTTAAGCAGGGTGAGAAAGAAAAGATACTCGAGGAACAGAAAGCCATTGAGGCAAAACTTGCCCAAGCAGTAGTAGAAACCGAAGCCGAGACTGCAGGATCCGGCCCGGGCGAATCCATAGACTCTTAGGATCAGACGAGTGATAGTCAAAGACAAAACCTCCGACCTCTACGCCCTGCGCCACAGCGCGGCGCATGTGATGGCGCAGGCGGTGAAGCGCAAGTTTCCGCAGGCGAAGCTGGCCATCGGCCCGCCGGTGGAGGATGGGTTTTACTACGACATTGATTTGCCGCAACCACTCACCGATGCGGATTTAGGCGGCATCGAAGCCGAGATGCGCAAGATCATCAAGGAGAACTACACCTTCGAGCATTCGACGATGACGAAGGCGGAGGCCACGAAATTCTTCCAGGAGCGCGGGGAGAAATTTAAGTTGGAGCTCATCGGGGGGATCGCCGACGACCACGTCTCGATCTACACCGACGGGGATTTTATTGACCTCTGCGAGGGACCGCATGTCAAATCGACGGGGGCGATCCCGGCGATGAAGCTACTCTCCATCGCCGGCGCCTACTGGCGCGGCGACGAACATAATCCCCAGTTGCAGCGGATCTACGGGACGGCCTTTTTCTCGCAGGAGGAGCTGGACGCCTTCCTCAAGAAGATCGAGGAGGCGAAGGCGCGCGATCACCGGAAACTCGGGAAGGAGCTCGGTCTGTACGCCTTCATCGAAGAAGCCGGGCCCGGGATGGTCTTCTACCCGCCGGCCGGGGCGATGCTGCGCCACCAGATTGAGCAGTTTGTGCGCGAAGAACACCTCAAGCGCGGCTACCAACTCGTCATGGGCCCGCCGATTTTGCGCGCCGACATCTGGAAGCGCTCCGGCCATCTCGACTATTACAAGGAGTACATGTACCTCATCGAGTCGGAGGGGCAGCAGTACGCGGTCAAGCCGATGAATTGCCCCGGCCACATTCTCATCTACGGATTGCAGACGCGCAGTTACCGGGAGCTGCCGCTGCGGTTCTTTGAGTTGGGTAACGTCTGCCGCAACGAGAAGGGCGGCGTCCTGCACGGCCTCCTGCGCGTGCGCGGTTTTACCCAGGACGATGCGCACATCTTCCTGCGCGAGGAGCAACTGGTCGACGAGATCGACCGGGTCGTCACCTTCACCCGGGAGATGCTGGGAGCCTTCGGCTTCGCGGAATTCGCCGTCGAGATCTCGACGCGGCCGGCGAAGTTCATCGGCACGCCCGCCGACTGGGACCGGGCGGAATCCGCGTTGAAGACCGCCCTCGAGCGTCAGCGGATGACGTATCAGATTCACGCGGGGGAGGGGGCGTTCTACGGACCGAAAATCGACATCAAGATCAAGGATGCCCTCGGCCGTGAGTGGCAGTGCTCGACCATTCAATGCGATTTTGCGCTGCCGGAGCGCTTCGCGCTGACCTATGCCGGCGAAGACGGCAAAGAGCACCGGCCTATCATGCTCCACCGCGCGATCCTCGGCTCCCTTGAGCGGTTCGTCGGCACGCTCATCGAGCACTACGCAGGCGCCCTGCCGTTGTGGCTCTCGCCGGTGCAGGCGGTCGTCGTCCCGATCACCAGCGAGCAGGCGGGCTACGCCCGCGAGGTGCTGCAGCGCCTCGCCGCGGCAGGGTTGCGCGTCGAGATCGACGAGAGCGACAACACCTTGAACAAACGGATTCGCGCCGCCGAGTTGCGCAAGGTGCCGTACATTGTGGTCGCCGGACGGCGCGAGGTTGAGGCCCAGTCGGTCGCGGTTCGGAAGCGCGTCGTCGGTGACCAGGGGGCGGTGCCGCTGGAGCAGTTTGTGGAGCGGGCGGTCCAGGAAGTACGGGACAAACGATAGGATTCAACCAACCAAGGAGGGTGCGCTATTTCCAAAGAAGCCAGGATTAACGAGCGGATTCGCGTGCCGGAGGTCAGGGTCATCGGCGACGACGGCGCGCAGTTGGGGGTGATGACGTCATCGGAAGGGGTGCGGCTGGCGCGGGAGCAGGGGCTCGACCTGGTCGAGGTGTCGCCGACGGTGAGCCCGCCGGTCTGCCGCATCATGGATTACAGCCGCTACAAGTACGAGCAGAGCAAGAAGGAGCGGCTGGCCAAGAAGAAACAGCACGCCGCGCGGCTGAAAGAGATCAAGTTCCGCCCGAACATCGATGAGCATGATTACCGAGTGAAGCTTTCGCAGATCCGCAAGTTCCTGACGAAGAAGGACAAGACGAAGATCACGCTCATGTTCCGCGGACGGGAGATGGCCCACCTGGATTTGGGCCGCAAGGTGTTGGACCGGGTCGCCCAGGACACGTCCGACGTCGGCATCGTCGAGCGCATGCCCTTCCTGGAGGGGCGGTTCATGACCATGGTCGTCATGCCGAAAGCCTGATGAGGGTCCTATGCCGAAAATGAAAACGAACAAGGGTGTCGCGAAGCGGATCAAGATCACCGGCACCGGCAAGTTGATGTACCGCAAGGCCGGCAAGCGGCACTTGATGGGGAGCAAGTCATCGAAGCGCACGCGCCATATGCGCCGTCCCGGCATCATCGCGGGTGTTGAGGCGCAGCGGCTGCGGCGGCTCTTGCCCTACGGCGTGCCGTAAGCTCGCCGGAGTTCACCAGAAAGCGAGGAGGTCATGTCGAAAGCGAAGTGGAGTCCCGCCGCGCGCAAACGGCGGCGCAAGATCATCGAGCAGGCGGAGGGCGCGTACCTGGGCCGCCGCACGCTCTACAAGATGGCGAAAGAGACGGTCCTGCGCAGCTGGGCCTTTGCGACGCGGGACCGGAAGAACCGGAAGCGCGAGTTTCGCAATCTCTGGGTGGCGCGCATCAACGCCGCCTGCCGCGCCGAAGGGCTGACCTACAGCCAATTCATGCGGGGCCTCAAAGTCTCGCAGGTCCAGCTGGACCGGAAGATTCTGGCGGTGCTGGCGATGCAGGATGCGGAGGCCTTCCGCGCCCTCGTCGAATTGGCGCGCGCGGCGAAGCCGGCCGCCACCGCCGCATGAGGTAACGGTCCAGATGAGCGATGCGGATCCGTTGGCGCGCCTCGCGGCCCTTGAGGCCGAATTGACGGCACAGCTCTCCGACGCGGAGAGCCTCGACGAGCTCGAGTCGCTGCGCATCGCCATCTTGGGTCGGAAAGGCCAGCTGGCGGAGTTCACGAAGAGCCTGGGCGCGCTGCCGGACACGGCGCGTCCCGTCGTTGGCCAACGCCTCAACGCGGTCAAGGCCAAGCTCACCGCCCTCCTCGACGAGAAACGCTCCCTGCTCAGCCGGCAGGGCGCTCAGGCCGCGGTGGGTCGAGCGGACATCACCCTCCCCGGCACCGCGCCCGCGCTCGGCCGTCATCATCCCATCACCCGGCTCCTGGGCGAAGTCTGCCAGGCCTTCGAGTCGCTTGGCTTCGAGATCGTCGAGGGACCCGAGGTCGAGTTCGAGTACTACAACTTCGAGGCCCTGAACATCCCCGCCCAGCATCCCTCCCGCGACGCCTTCGACACCTTTTATCTCGATGAGCCCAGCCCGCAGCCGAAGAAGGGGGGGCTGCTGCTGCGCAGCCACACCTCGCCGGTGCAAATCCGGGTGATGGAGCACCGCCAGCCGCCCGTGCGCGTCGTCGTGCCGGGGCGCGTCTTCCGGCCGGACGCGGCGGACGCCAGCCACAGCTTCATGTTCCATCAGGTGGAGGGGCTCGTCGTGGACCGCGGGATCACGATGGCCCATTTGAAAGGCCTGCTCACCGTCCTCTTGAAGCGCCTCTTCGGTCCGGCGACCGCGACGCGGTTTCGCCCGCACTATTTTCCGTTCACCGAGCCTTCCGCCGAAGTCGACATCGCCTGCCTGCTGTGCCGCGGCTCCGGGTGCAGCGTCTGTGGACAGAAAGGTTGGGTCGAGGTCCTCGGTTGCGGCATGGTCCACCCCAATGTCTTTCGCCACGTCGGGTACGATCCGCGGGAGGTCACCGGCCTCGCCTTCGGCCTCGGCATCGAGCGCCTCGCGATGCTGCGCTCCGGGATCAACGATATCCGGCTCTTCTTCGAGAACGACGCGCGCTTGCTGGCGCAATTTTGATGCGCATTCCGCTCGGTTGGCTCAACGACTACATTAAAATTACCGAACCGCCCGAGACGCTCGCGAAGAAACTGACCCTCGCCGGCCTCGAAGTCACCGCCGTCCTGCGCGTGGGCGGCGAGACGATCCTTGAGACCGAAGTCACGCCCAACCGTGCAGATTTGCTGAGCCTCGTCGGTGTGGCACGGGAGGTCGCCGCCATCACCGGCCGCAAACTGCGCCTGCCGCGCGTGCCGTCCGTCGCGGTGCGGCGCACCCACCGTCCTCACGCGCTCGCCATTCGCCTCGAGGACAAGGCAGGCTGTCCTCGGTACATTGGGACGCTCATTGAAGGCGTGCGGATCGCCCCCTCACCATCCTGGATGGCGAGGCGGCTGGAGGCGGCCGGCATCCGCCCCATCAATAACGTCGTCGATATCACCAACTACGTCCTGCTCGAGTGGGGCCAGCCGCTGCACGCCTTCGACGCGTCGAAGTTGGCCGACGCGACGATCATCGTCCGGCGCGCCAAAAGCGGCGAGACGATCACCACGCTCGACGGCGCATCGCGGAGCCTGCTGTCGCATGCGCTCGTGATCGCGGACCGGAAGCATCCGGTGGCCGTGGCCGGCATCATGGGCGGGCGGGCGACCGAGGTTGGCGCGTCGACAACGCGCCTGCTGTTGGAGTCCGCGTGTTTCGACCCGGCGGTCGTCCGGCGCGGCTCACGGGCGCTGGGATTGGCGTCCGCCTCGTCGTACCGGTTTGAGCGCGGCATCGATCCGGTCGGCGTGGAAGTTGGCGCAGCGCGTGCCGTCGGGTTGATCCTGCGGTGGGCCGGCGGCCAGGTGGTGGAGCGCGTCGACGAGGGCCTGCAGCCGAAGACGTCGACGACGGTGGTCCTGCATCCCGCCCGCGTGGCCGCCGTCTTGGGCGTGCCGCTGTCTGCCGCAGCCATCGGACAATATCTGAAGCGCCTGCGCCTCAGCGTCGTCAGGCAGGGCAGCCGGTGGCGGATCGCCATCCCCAGTTACCGGCGCGATCTGCGGCTCGAGGAGGACTTGATCGAGGAGGTCGCGCGTCTCCACGGCTACGAGCGGATTCCCGCAACGCTGCCGGCCCTGGCTGCGACACCGCCGACGACCGCCTCCACGTCGCGCCGCGCGGCCGAACTGGCGCGCGAGGCCTGCACCGCCGCCGGCTGTGATGAGGCAATGACCTACGGGCTCGTGTCGCGCCGGCTGATTGAAGGAATGGGGCATCGGGCTGCCGAGGCGATCCGGGTGCGCAATCCGGTGTCGCAGGAGCAAGAGTTCCTGCGCCCGACGCTGCTGCCTGGCCTGCTGCAATCGGCGGCCGCCAACCTCCATCGCCAACGCGCCGGCATCGCCCTCTTCGAATTAGGCCACATCTTTGTGCGTGGCACCGAGGGGCAGGTCCTGGAGCAACAGGCCCTGGGGTGGGTCGCGGCCGGGCTACGGCCCGGTTCCTGGCAGCAGCCTTCGCTTCCGTATGATCTGTGGTTCTTGAAGGGTGTCGTCACGACGGTGGCACAGCGGTGCGGGCTCGCCCCGCCGTCGCTCGTGCCGCAGGCCTTTCCGTGGCTGGCCTCCGGAACGGCGGGGGCCTGGTTCGTCGAGGGCGGCGCCTGCGGCTGGCTGGGACAAGTGGCTCCGGCGATCGCCGAGGCCTTTGATCTTAAAGTCCCAGTCTACGCCGCCGAGCTCAGCTTCGACCGACTCGTCGCCAAGGCGACCTTCGTCAAGAAGTTCCAGCCCCTGCCGCGCACGCCGTTCGTCCGCCGCGATCTCTCGCTCCTCGTCGAGCAGACCGCCATCTACGACGAGCTGCTGAGCGCGATTCGCACAGCGGGAGGCGCCCTGCTCGTCGAGATCCTCCTCTTCGACCGGTACACCGGCTCCCAGGTGCCTGCCGGCATGCAGAGTCTCTCCTTCGCCCTCATCTACCGCCATCCCACCAAGACGCTCACCGACGCCGAGGTGACGGCCGCCCACCAAGCGGTGCTCCAGGCCCTCACAGCGCGGTTTCACGCGACCATTAGGTAAGCGACGCCTCAGGCACACCACGGAAACACGGAAGCGCACGGAACCACGGAAGACGCATTCCGTGTTTCCGTGGAGTTCCGTGCTTCCGTGGTCTGTTCGAGGCATACTCACCGCATTTTCTACTTGCCAGTCGTTTCCCCCAGCAGTAGAATTAAACAGACATCCTACACTCCCTGCCCTGCGCGCCATTGATTGGGTCAGTTTGAGCCAACATTGCAACACCAGGGAGCCCTTATGGGGCGGACGCGGGATGGCCTGCTGAGGCCATTGCGGCTGAAGCGGGACACAACAGCGTCCGCACCGCGGGCACCCACCTATAGCGACGGTTCAAAACTACCCAATCAGACGGCAGGGTGGGGGTTTTTATGGACCTCTTCGAAACGACAGCCTCTCCAATCATCCCTTCCACGCCTGAGCCTCTTGCTGTCCGCATGCGCCCGCGGACCCTCGACGAATTCGTCGGCCAGGAGCATCTCGTCGGGCCCGGCAAGCTGCTGCGCCGCGCCATCGAGGCGAATCGGATTGCTTCCCTCATCCTCTATGGCCCGCCAGGCTGCGGCAAGACCGCCCTCGCTGGCATTATCGCCACCCAGAGCCAGGCCCACGTCGAGCGGATCAACGCCGTCGCCGCCGGCGTGGAGCAGATGCGCCAGGCGATCGCGCGCGCCAAGGAACAGGCCAAGCTCGACGGCCGGCGCACCATCCTCTTCATCGACGAGATCCACCGGTTCAACAAGGCCCAGCAGGATGTGCTGATGCCGGATGTCGAGGCCGGCAATCCCATCCTCATCGGGGCGACGACCTTCAATCCGTTTTTCTCGCTCGTGGCACCCCTGCTCTCCCGTTCCCTCGTCGTGGAATTCAAGCCCCTCGCCGAGGCGCATCTGGCGACGCTCCTGCGCCGGGCCCTCGCCGACGCCGAGCGCGGGTTGGGCGCGATGCCGTTGCGCGTCGACGACGACGCCGTGGCCCATCTGGCGAAGATCGCCGACGGGGACGCGCGACGGGCCCTGGGGGCTTTAGAGGTCGCGGCGCTGACCACGCCGAAGGCCAAGGATGGGCAGATTCACATCACGCTGGCGGTCGCGGAGGAGTCGATCCAGAAGAAGGCCGTCGTCTACGACAAGCAAGACGACGCCCACTACGACACCATCTCGGCCTTCATCAAGTCCATGCGCGGCTCGGACCCGGATGCGGCGCTGTATTGGATGGCCAAGATGCTTTACGCCGGGGAGGACCCGCGCTTCATCGCGCGGCGCATCGTCATTTGCGCATCCGAGGATGTGGGCAACGCCGACCCGCAGGCGCTGGTCGTGGCGACCGCGGCGATGCAAGTCTCAGAGTTCGTGGGATTGCCGGAATGCCGGATCCCCCTGGCCCAGGCCGCCGTCTACATTGCCTGCGCGCCCAAATCGAATGCCGCGTATCTCGGCATTGATCAGGCGATGAAGGATGTCGAACAGGGGCGCACCCTGGAGGTGCCGACCCACCTGAAGGACGCCAGTTACCGCGGCGCCAAACAGCTGGGCCATGGGGAGGGTTACCAGTACGCGCATGATTTTCCCGACCACTACGTGGAGCAGGAGTACAAGCCCTCCGGCACCGTCTACTACCAGCCCACCGACCTGGGGTATGAACAGGTCATCAAGGCGCGGCTGGCCGCCCTCCGCAAACGGCAGGTCTCCGCTCCACGCTGAACCCGTACGGGCCTATTGGCCGAAGGTCGCCGCCGTCTCGCCCGACAGCAGATTCACCGTCTTCAACAGCTCACTGGCGTCGAACGGCTTGGTCAGATAGGCATCCGCCCCGTGGGCGAACCCGCGCAGCTGATCGATGGGTTTGTTATTGATCGTCAGCATCAGGATGGGCAGCGTCCACGGGTGGTAGAGCTTGCGCAGCTCCTGTGCCACGCGATTGCCGTTCATGTCCGGCAGGTTGATGTCCAGGATGACCAGGTCGGGCCGGTGGTCGGCGGCGTAGGCCAACCCGGCCTGCCCGTGCGTCTCCGTGTGGACCTCATAGCCGGACGATTCCAGCCGGCTCTTCACCAGATTCGCGAGCGGCACCTCATCCTCCACGATTAAGATCTGCTTCCGATGCGTGGTATCCATCGCATGTCCCTCCTTGTCCGTTGACGACCGCATGCTACGACGCTCGTGCAGCGCCGTTGACCGCTGCGCCGCTGTCCGAGGGCTGACGTATCTGCCGTTCAATACTGGCCAGCATCTCCTCCATGCTGACCGGCTTGGCGATGAACAGCTGGCCGCCGATAGACCCGGCGTGCGTCTGCACCTCGTCCCGCGACACGATCGCCGTCAGGAAAATCACCGGAATCTTCCTGAGCTCGGCGTCGGCCTTCAGTTCCTCCGCCACTCGGCCGCCGTCCACGTCAGGCATGATC
>JACQRC010000025.1 GCA_016206665.1 Candidatus Omnitrophota bacterium
CCGTTAGGCGACGAGGAAGTGCTGCTCGCCTCCAGCGTGGGCCGGGTCATGGCGCGCGATCTCATCGCCGAGGCGGACCTGCCACCCTTCGACAATTCCGCGATGGACGGCTACGCGCTCTGGTCGTCGGATACGGCCGGGGCTGCCAACGACCATCCCGTGCAGCTGCGGTTGGTCGGCGAGGTGGCGGCGGGCAGCGTCTGGGACCGGCGCTTAAGCCATGGCGACACCGTGAAGATCATGACCGGAGCCCCCATGCCTCCGGGGGCGGACAGCGTCGTGATGTTAGAAGAGGCCCGCCTGCGCGGTGACGTCGTCGAGATCTTGGGTTCCGTCCCCATCGGCAGCCACGTCCGCCCGGCCGGCGAGGACATCAGGCGAGGGACCGTGGCGCTCGAAGCCGGCACGCGGATTCGCCTGGAGCGCTTGGGGCTGTTGGCCGGATTGGGGTATGCCCGAGTGCCGGTCACGCGCCGGCCGACCGTGGCGGTGCTGGCGACCGGTAGCGAGTTGGTCGACGTGGCTGAGCCGCTCGCCGCAGGAAAGATCCGCAACTCGAATGGCCTGGTGCTCGACGCATTGCTGCGCCGAGTGGGGATCGAACCGGACGACCTGGGTACCGTCGTGGACCAGCGTGATCTGTTAGGTCAACGGCTCGAGGCCGCGGCGGGCCACGATCTGCTGCTCATTTCCGGAGGCGTCTCGGTCGGCGAGCACGATCTGGTCAAGCGGGTCTTGTGCGAGGCAGGCCTGGACACTATCTTCTGGCGTGTCAATATGAAGCCCGGCAAGCCCCTCTTGTTTGGGCGCTGGCGTGGCCAGGCGGTCTTTGGATTGCCCGGCAACCCCATTTCCTGTGTGGTTGGATTCTTAGCGTTCATCGAACCGTTTCTGTGGAAGGTCATGGGAGTTGCGTCCGAGGACAGGCTGCTCCAGGCGCGGCTCACCCAGCCGTTGCGCAAGCAGGAACCGAAGACGCAGTGGTTCACGGCACGGTTGAGCGAAGAGCAGGGGGCGCTCGTGGTCACTCCGACGCCGCAGCAAGGCTCCGGGATGCTGACCAGTCTCGCCCAGGCGAATGCCTTCATCGTGGTGCCTGAAGAGCGCATGCGCTGTGCAGCAGGCGACGTGGTTGACGTCGTCCCGTTAGGAGGCGACCTGTGGCCGTAATCATCGGCGTCCGCGGGCCATCGGGCAGCGGCAAGACGACGCTCATCGAGCGATTGATTCGCCGGCTCAAACAGCGGGGGTTCTCCGTCGGCGTCGTCAAGCACGCCCACGACGGATTCCAGCTGGATCGCCGGGGCAAGGACAGCTGGCGGATGTGGGAGGCCGGGGCCCAGGTGGTCGTCGCGGCGGCACCGCAGGAACTGTTCCTGCGGCAGCGGCATCCTGCAGCATCGCTGCGGGCGGCCCTGGCCCTACTGCCGAAGACGTTGGACTGCATTTTCGTCGAGGGCTTTGCCAGGAGCCGTCAGGCAGAGAAGCCCGTGGTGCAGGCGGTGGTGGATGTCCGGCCCACTCAGAACCTCGCTGCCCTCGAAGCGGCGGTCGTCAACCTGCTCACCCGGCGCAGATCCAGGAAACGATAGATGAGCCTGACCGATGTCACCGCCTCCGTGACGGTGCGCGTCCTCTTGTTTGCGCAGCTCAAGGATCGGCTCGGGGCAAGCGAGTTGGTGGTCACCCTGCCCTCCGGCTCGACGGGCCAGGAGCTCTTCGCCTGGGTGGCGCAGCGCCATCCGAAGATTGAGGGACTCCTGCGGGTCTCACGGCTCGCAGCCAACGCTGAATATGTCGCCTTGGACTACGTCCTCCGAGATCACGATGATGTCGCGGTCATTCCGCCGGTGAGCGGGGGATAACAACAGGTGTGAGGTGTGAGGCGAAAAGGTGATAGGGGAACTCAAGTACCTCACGTACGAACCCGTTGACGTCGATGCATGGCACCGACAGACGATCGATGCGCGTGACGGCGCTTCGGTTGAGTTTCTCGGCATCGTGCGCGGCGAGGAAGACGGGCAGGCCATCACCCATCTCGACTATGAGGCCTACGAGCCGATGGCGGAGCGGATGATTGCCCGTCTCATCGCCGAGGCCCAACGGCGCTGGCCCATCCATCGGGTGGCTGTGCAGCATCGCCTCGGGCGGGTGGCCGTGGGGGAGGTGGCGGTGCTGGTCGGCGTCCAGGCCACGCACCGCGACGAGGCCTTCGCCGCCTGCCGGTTCGTGATTGACGCCATCAAGCAGGACGCGCCGATGTGGAAAACCCATGAGCACCGAACTGGTTGAACCGGCACCCACGGCGAGGCCCGCGGCGCCAGAGGCCCAGCTATCCACCGGAGATGAGCGGCGCGTGAGCCTCACCGAACATTTGGAAGAGCTCCGACGACGACTGTGGATCGGCCTCGGCGCGGTGGGGCTCGCCTCTGCCGTGAGTTTCGCCTGGGCCGGCACGCTCATCGACTGGTTGAAGCGCCCGGCCGGCGCGAGGCTGCCCCGCCTGGCCTTCTTCAGTCCGCCCGAAGCGATGGTGGCGTACGTCAAGGTCGCCATCACGGCGGGCCTGATCCTCGCGCTGCCGGTCGTCTTGCACGAACTCTGGGCCTTCCTCCGTCCAGGACTGACGGCCCGGGAGCGGCGCTATGGGCTGGTCTTCGTCTGGTGTGGGACGGGGCTGTTTTTCGCGGGCGGGGCCTTTGCGTACTGGGGGCTCCTGCCCATCACGCTGCCATTTCTGTTAGGCTTCGGCGGCGCCCAGTTGGAGCCGGTCATTTCGATCAGCCAGTATCTGTCCTTTACGACGACAGTGATCTTAGCGTGCGGGGCGGTGTTTCAGTTGCCGCTCGCGATCTTCCTGTTCGCCAAGTTGGGCCTCGTCAGTGCTCGGGCGCTGCGGCGTCAATGGCGCACGGCGGTCGTGGCGATGACCTTCATCGCGGCCATCGTCACGCCGACGACCGACGCCGCGACGCTGCTGATGCTGACGATGCCGATGTTAGCGCTGTATGAAGTGTCCATCTGGGTCGCGGCGCTCGCCGGGTCGAGGCGGCGTCATGACTAAGGGGCTCACCGGGATCATCTTGGCGGGTGGCCGGAGCCGACGGATGGGCCGCGACAAAGCGCATCTCGCGTGGGGTGCCGTGACCCTGCTCGAGCAGGTCATCGCGACGTTGCGGCCGGTCGTGGATGAGCTCGTGGTGGCCGTCAAAGACCCCGAAGCCTTCCGCCATCTCAACGTCAGGGTCGTGGCCGATCTCGTGCCAGGGCAGCACGCGCTGGGCGGTCTCTATACAGGCTTGTTGGCTGCCTCGCATGCCCGGTGCTTCGTCTGCGGCTGCGACGCGCCGTTTCTGAACCCGAGGGTGATCCGTGTGCTCGTGGAGCAGGCCGACGGATGGGATCTGGTCATGCCACGGACGCCTGCCGGACTGCAGCCGCTCCACGCGGTGTATGCTCGCTCGCTAATCAGCGTGGTGGAGGAGCAGTTGTCCAGCCGCCAACGGGATCTTCAGGCGCTGGTCCCCAAGGTACGATCGAGGATCATCGACCATGAGCAGCTCCGGCCATTCGATCCCGGAGGTTTAAGCTTCTTCAACATCAATACGCCGGCGGACTACGACCAGGCCTGTGCCATCCAGCGGAACATGGCCCCAGGGATAGCAGTTATGCTGCGGACTCGACGAGGAATCCGGCGGGGAAATTTTCGTGCGCCGGCAGGTTTGATGCGGGTAGCCAACAACGCCTCTCCTTTGGTATAGTGAAGCGTCACATCTCAGGCGCAGGAGAGGAGGAAATGATGTTCAAGGGCCGACAGGCAAGGCGGTGGGGGTTCGGAGGGGCAGCGGTGGCCGCATGGTTGGTGGCCGGCCATTCGTTGCCGGCGTGGGCCAAGACCGCAGCGCCGTCGCCGGCGAGCAAGTTGCCGGTGGTGGAGGCCGAACTGACGTTTGTCCCGAATGTGCCGCCGCCCATCGCGCGCAAGACGCCCGCCATCGTGCGCGTCCATCTCGAGGCGACCGAGGAGGTGGGCGAGTTAGGCGCCGGGGTCACGTACATTTTGTGGGGCTTCAACGGCCACGTGCCGGGCCCGGTCATCCGCGCGCGCGTCGGCGACTATCTGGCCGTGCATGTGACGAACGCGGCGAAAGAGATGCCGCACAACGTGGACTTCCACGCGGTGACCGGCCAGGGCGGCGGGGCATCGGTGCTGACGGTGAGTCCCGGCGAGGAGGCGGTGGGCTATTTTCTCCTGCGCCATCCGGGGCTGTTCGTCTACCACTGCGCCGCCCCACCGGTGCCGGACCATATCGCCAACGGGA